>NZ_JBWKUX010000014.1:0-165704 GCF_059421065.1 Pseudomonas sp. GW821-FHT03A09
AGGAGTTTTCCGTTTCGACTGCGCCGGAAGTGGGGCGAATTATAGACAGATATAATTCGCCGTCAACACTTAATTTCAGCTTTATTCAGCCTTGAGCGTAATACGCGCAAACGCTTTCTTCCCAGCCTGACAAACGTGGGTAGCGCCGAGCTCGTATATAAAGGTGCGATCAACCACTTCACCATCTATACGCACACCACCGGAACCCAGCAGATCACGCGCCACCGCCGAGTTCTTCACCAGGCCCGCCTTATTAAGGACGGCCGCAATCGGCATTGCCTCCGCAGCAGCCAACTCAATCTCCGGCAGATCATCCGGCAACTCGCCATCCTTCATACGATTACCCGCCGCACGATGAGCGCTGGCCGCAGCCTCTTCACCATGGAAGCGGGCAACAATCTCTTCCGCCAGCTTGATCTTCACATCACGCGGATTGGCACCTGCCTCTACTTCAGCGCGCAGTGCATTGACCTCATCCATCGAGCGGAAGCTCAGCAGCTCGAAGTAACGCCACATCAGCGCATCCGGAATAGAAACCAGCTTGCCGTACATCACGCCCGGCGCTTCCTGGATGCCCACATAGTTACCCAGGGATTTGGACATCTTCTTGACACCATCCAACCCTTCCAACAACGGCATGGTCAAAATGCATTGAGCTTCTTGCCCGTATGCACGCTGCAGCTCACGCCCCATCAGCAAGTTGAATTTCTGATCAGTACCGCCCAACTCGACGTCCGCGCGCAACGCCACCGAGTCATACCCCTGAACCAGCGGATACAGAAACTCGTGAATAGCGATCGGCTGATTCGTGGAGTAGCGCTTGTCGAAGTCATCACGCTCAAGCATTCGCGCGACGGTGTACTGAGAGGTCAGGCGAATAAAGTCCGCCGGCCCCATCTGGTCCATCCAAGTGGAGTTGAACGCCACCTCGGTCTTGGCCGGGTCGAGAATCTTGAATACTTGTGTCTTATAGGTCTCGGCATTGTCGAGAACCTGCTCACGGGTCAGCGGTGGGCGTGTTGTGCTCTTGCCGCTCGGATCACCAATCATCCCGGTGAAGTCACCGATGAGAAAGATGACCTGATGCCCCAGCTCCTGGAACTGACGCAGCTTATTAATAAGCACGGTATGACCCAGGTGCAGATCCGGCGCCGTCGGATCAAAGCCAGCCTTGATACGCAGGGGTTGGCCACGCTTGAGCTTCTCGATCAGCTCAGCCTCGACCAACAGTTCTTCCGCACCACGTTTTATCAGCGCTAGCTGCTCTTCAACCGACTTCATAACAGACCCGCAAGGCTCGAATTCAAAAGGGAACCAACCATACAAGATCAGGGACTAATTACAAGTTTTGCCCTACGCACGGACACCACTCAGCAAGCCCAGCGTTCGCGAGCTTGCGCCACAGATGATTTGGTTATATTTTATACAGTTATTTCATCTTCATCATGTCATTCATCTTTTCCATTTCATCTTCAAAGTCAAAATTACTTATGACCACAGAACCGTCTAAAGCGCCGCCGCTTTACCCGAAGACCCACCTGCTCGCCGCAAGTGGTATCGCCGCTCTTCTCAGCCTGGCACTCCTGGTATTCCCTTCCAGTGACGTAGAAGCCAAACGAACATCCCTGAGCCTTGACCTGGAAAGCCCAGTTGAACAACTGACACAAGATCAAGACGCTTCCGACGCACAGCAAGCCACAAATGCTCCAACTGAGTCCCCGTTCGCACAAATAGAAAGCACTCCCGAGGACACCCAGCAAGCCACCCAGGAACAGCCTACGGTAGTCGCCCCCAAGAACCCACAGCACCGCGAAGTCATCGTGGCCAAAGGCGACACACTATCCACCCTGTTCGAAAAGGTAGGCCTGCCTGCCGCCACCGTGACTGACGTGCTGGCCAGCGATAAACAAGCCAAGCAATTTACCCAGCTCAAACACGGCCAAAAGCTCGAATTCGAACTGACGCCCGCAGGACAACTGAAGAATCTGCACACCAATATCAGCGACCTGGAAAGCATCAGCCTGACCAAGGGTGCAAAAGGCTTTGCCTTCAACCGCACCACCACCAAGCCCCTGATGCGCTCCGCCTACGTGCACGGCGTAATCAATAGCTCGCTGTCTCAATCGGCCGCCCGCGCCGGCCTGTCCCACAGCATGACCATGGACATGGCCAGTGTGTTCGGCTACGACATCGACTTCGCCCAAGACATCCGCCAGGGTGACGAGTTCGACGTGATCTACGAGCAGAAAGTCGCCAACGGCAAGGTCGTTGGCACCGGCGCCATTCTTTCTGCACGCTTCACCAACCGCGGCAAGACCTACACTGCGGTTCGCTATACCAACAAACAAGGCAATACCAGCTACTACACCGCCGATGGCAACAGCATGCGCAAAGCCTTCATCCGCACGCCGGTGGACTTCGCCCGTATTAGCTCGCGTTTCTCCATGGGTCGCAAGCATCCAATTCTGAACAAAATTCGCGCCCACAAAGGCGTCGACTACGCAGCCCCTCGCGGCACGCCAATCAAGGCGGCCGGCGACGGCAAAGTCCTGCTGGCCGGACGCCGTGGCGGTTACGGCAACACGGTGATCATCCAGCACGGCAACACCTACCGTACGCTGTATGGCCACATGCAAGGCTTCGCCAAAGGCGTATCGACAGGCAGCAACGTGAAGCAAGGCCAGGTGATTGGCTATATCGGAACCACTGGCCTGTCGACCGGCCCACACTTGCACTATGAGTTCCAGGTCAACGGCGTCCACGTGGACCCACTGGGCCAGAAGCTGCCGATGGCAGACCCAATCGCCAAGGCCGAACGCGCACGCTTCCTGCAACAAAGCCAGCCGTTGATGGCGCGCATGGATCAAGAGCGCTCCACCCTGCTAGCATCGGCGAAGCGTTAAGGTATGCCTCTCTATATAGGAGTGATGTCCGGGACCAGCCTCGATGGCCTGGACATCGCCTTGATCGAGCAAGGCCCGGCGATCAAGTTGATCGCCACGCACTACATCCCGATGCCAGATACCTTGCGTACCGAATTGCTCGCCTTATGCGCCAGCGGGCCGGATGAGATCGCCCGATCAGCCATTGCCCAGCAGAACTGGGTGAACTTGGCCGCGCAAGGCATTCACACTCTACTCGACCAGCAAAACCTCAAGCCCCAGGACATTCGTGCGATCGGCAGCCATGGCCAGACCATCCGCCATGAGCCTGCCCGGGGCTTCACCATACAAATCGGTAATCCGGCGTTGCTCACCGAGCTGACGAACATCACCGTGGTCAGCGACTTCCGCAGCCGCGATGTTGCCGCCGGCGGCCAGGGCGCCCCACTGGTGCCCGCCTTCCACGAAGCGTTATTTGGTGAGCGCACCGGTAACCGTGCCGTATTAAATGTGGGAGGTTTCAGTAACCTCAGCCTGATCGAGACTGGCAAGCCTGTAGCCGGCTTCGACTGCGGCCCGGGCAACGTCCTACTGGATGCGTGGATTCACCATCAACGCGGCGATCACTTTGACCGCGACGGCCAGTGGGCAGCCAGCGGCAAGGTTGAGCTCCAGCTACTCAACACGTTGCTCAGCGATCCCTTCTTCCAGACCAAAGGCCCGAAAAGCACCGGGCGCGAAGTCTTCAACCTGGGATGGCTGCAACAGCACCTCGGCAAATTGCCCGCATTCCAACCCCAGAATGTACAGGCAACCCTGCTTGAGCTGACAGCCCTCACCATTGTCGAATCCCTGCAAGCCGCACAATCCGGAACCGAGACACTCCTGATCTGTGGCGGTGGCGCCCATAACGCCACGCTGATGAAACGCCTGGCCGCGTTACTACCCGCCACTCAGGTCGAAAGCACCGCCACCTACGGCGTAGACCCCGACTGGGTCGAAGCCATGGCCTTCGCCTGGCTAGCCCATTGCTGCCTCGAAGGTATCGCCGCCAACCGCCCGAGCGTTACCGGCGCACGCGGGCTACGGGTTCTGGGAGCAATCTACCCTGCCTGACACGTCCCTGAATCGCAGATAGCAAAACGCCGCTTGGCCGATCAAAGCCAAGCGGCGTTTTCATTCTTTCGGGATCAGTCTATCGATCAAATCGAGAACGAGGACCCACAACCACAGGTAGTGGTGGCATTAGGATTCTTGATCACGAAACGCGAACCTTCCAGACCTTCCTGATAATCCACCTCTGCACCTGCCAGGTATTGGAAGCTCATCGGGTCCACGACCAGACTGACGCCTTCGCGCTCGACGATGGTGTCGTCATCGGCCACATCTTCATCGAAGGTAAAACCGTACTGAAACCCTGAACAACCGCCGCCCGTAACGAACACGCGCAGCTTCAAGCGATCATTACCCTCTTCATCGACCAGGCTCTTCACCTTGTGCGCAGCACCGTGGGTGAATTGCAAAGCCGTGGGGGTGAAGGATTCAACGCTCATGCTGATAATCTCCCGGCGTAGCGCCGCCATATGCGTAATGGCCGGCATTATCCGCTTCTCCTAGAAAAGCGGTCAACTATTGTTACGGTATATCAATCTGCTCTGCCGCCATTAAAAACACAAAAGGCCCGATCAACGGGCCTCTTGCACAGCGACAAAATCGTCTTAAGGCAGCATGCCTGCATGGGACAAGCCCAACTTCTCATTCAGGCCGAACAGAATGTTCATGTTCTGTACCGCTTGGCCCGACGCCCCCTTGACTAGGTTATCGATTACCGACAGCACTACCACCAAGTCGCCATCCTGCGGGCGGTGCACGGCAATACGGCATACGTTGGCACCACGCACGCTACGGGTTTCCGGATGGCTGCCGGCAGGCATAACGTCGACGAACGGCTCATTGGCGTAACGCTTTTCAAACAGCGCTTGCAGGTCCACCGAGCGGTCAACCACGGTCGCGTACAACGTGGAGTGAATACCGCGGATCATCGGGGTCAGGTGAGGCACGAAGGTCAGACCCACGTCCTTGCCCGCCGCACGACGCAACCCCTGGCGGATTTCCGGCAGGTGACGATGTCCTTTTACGGCATAAGCCTTCATGCTTTCCGACGTTTCGGAGTACAGCGACCCCACCGCCGCGCCACGACCGGCGCCGCTCACACCCGATTTGCAGTCCGCGATCAAACGCGAAGTGTCCGCCAGCCCGGCTTCCAGCAATGGCAGGAAACCCAACTGAGTCGCCGTCGGATAGCAGCCCGGCACGGCAATCAGACGCGCTTGCTTGATTTGCTCACGATTGACTTCCGGCAAGCCATACACGGCCTCCTCCAGCAACTGCGGTGCACCGTGCGGCTGGCCGTACCACTTGGCCCACTCATCGGCATCCTGCAGGCGGAAGTCAGCGGACAGGTCAATCACCTTGGTGCCGGCCGCCAGCAGTTCACCGGCCAATGCGTGGGCAACACCGTGCGGCGTGGCGAAGAACACCACGTCACAGGCACCCAGGGTCTTGATGTCCGGCACGCTGAATGCCAGGCCGTCATAATGGCTTCGCAGGTTCGGGTACATATCGGCCACAGCCAGCCCGGCCTCGGATCGGGAAGTGATGACCACCACCTCTGCCTGCGGATGCTGAGCCAACAGACGCAGCAATTCGACACCGGTGTAACCCGTGCCGCCGACGATACCGACCTTGACCATAAACCTGCCCTCAACGAACCCACTGGAAAGCCGTCGATAATAGGGGCCGTATCGTCCTGCGACAACCGCCAACGTGACGTATGGGCGCATGAGCCACTACTATCTTGGCTACCGTGAACCTGGGAATAACTAAAAATGCTTTATCTATGGGTCAAAGCCTTCCATATCGTCAGTATCGTCTGCTGGTTTGCCGGACTGTTCTACCTGCCACGCCTGTTCGTCTACCACGCCCAAAGCGAAGACACCGTCAGCAAGGAACGCTTCAGCGTGATGGAGCGCAAGCTTTACCGCGGCATCATGGGGCCGGCGATGGTTGCCGCGCTAGTGTTCGGCATCTGGATGCTTGTACTCAACCCAGGCATCTTTCAATCAGGCGCCTGGATCCACGCCAAGCTGACGCTGGTCGTAGTGCTGATCGGCTACCACCACATGTGCGGCGCGCAGGTAAAACGTTTTGCCCGTGGCGAAAACACCCGCAGCCATGTCTTTTATCGCTGGTTCAATGAAGTGCCGGTTCTGATATTGCTGGCTATCGTAATTTTGGTCGTGGTCAAACCGTTCTAACTTCAATCACACGGGGTACCTCCAATGTCGCTGCCCGCTTTGCTTGAACAACGTCTGCGCCTGCCCGTGGTAGCTGCGCCGATGTTCCTGATTTCCAACCCGCAACTGGTCCTGGCGTGCTGTCGCAATGGGGTGGTGGGGAGTTTCCCGGCGCTCAACCAGCGCGAAAGCAGCGGCTTCAAGGCCTGGCTGGAAGAAATCGAAGCAGGCCTGGCGCAGTTGGACAACCCCGCGCCCTACGCCGTCAACCTGATCGTGCACAACAGCAACCCACGCCTGGAGGCTGACCTGGCGATCTGCGTCGAGCATAAAGTGCCGATCGTCATCACCAGCCTGGGCGCGGTAAAAGAACTGGTCGATGCTGTGCACAGTTACGGCGGCCTGGTGTTTCACGACGTCACCACCCGACGCCACGCAGAGAAAGCCGCAGAAGCAGGTGTCGACGGCCTGATCGCGGTCGCAGCCGGGGCCGGTGGCCATGCCGGCACCTGGAGCCCGTTCTCCTTGATCGCCGAGATCCGCCAATTCTTCGATAAAACCCTGCTACTGGCCGGTTGCCTGAATCACGGGCACGAGATCCTGGCCGCCCAGCTATTGGGCGCTGACCTCGCGTATTTCGGCACGCGCTTTATCGGCACCACCGAAAGCCATGCACCGGATGCCTATAAAGAGATGCTGCTCACATCGCGGGCTGCCGACATCGTGCACACTCCAGCGGTCTCCGGCGTACCCGCCAGCTTCATGCGCCAGAGCCTGGAAAACGCCGGCTTCGACCTCGCAGCCCTGCAAGGCAAGGGTGACGTCAACTTCGGCTCCAAGCTCAAGCCACTCAGTGACGAGGCCAAGGCCTGGAAGACGGTGTGGTCTGCCGGTCAAGGCGTTGGGGAGATCGATGACTTGCCCAGCGTTGACGAACTCGTTGCCCGCCTGGATGCCGAATACCGCAAGGCCCGCGAGCAGGCGGCACAGTTGCGCTGGCCACGCTGATACACTTGCAGGTCTGCTGACTACAGCCGACCTGCAACCCTACCCATTAGAGATGACAAGGATGCCCGCATGAGCGACAACCGTTTCAAGATTGTGTTTGATGGAGCCTTGCTCCCGGGTGTCGAAAGCACCACCGCCAAGCTGAACCTCGCTGAGCTGTTCAAGAGTGAAGTCGAAGCCATCGAAAAACTCTTCACCGGCCGCCCCGTTGCGTTGAAACGTGACCTGTCCCGCCCGGACGCCGAAACCTATCTCAACGCACTGAAAAATGCCGGAGTCGATGCGCGTATCGAAGCCGAACAACCGGTGGCCTTCAGCCTCGCCGAAACCCACGAAACAACGTCCGGCACCTCCGACTTCACGCAGCCTGCGGCCTCCCCCTATGCGCCACCGCGCGCGGCCGTGGGTGATGACTTGCCGGAATACGCCCCCCTCAACGTCTTCACCATTCACGGGCGCATTGGCCGCCTGCGCTACCTGGCTTGGACGCTGGTGCTGACCGTTGCGATGCTCGTTGCCTCCGGCATCATCGCCACTGCTGGCTTCGCCGTGGCAACCGCCTCGCCGACAGCGGGCATCATTCTGGGGTCGCTGCTGGGTTTTGCGTTGTTCGTGGCCATTCTCTGGGTCAGCGTGCAAATCGCGGTGCAGCGACTGCATGACCTTGGCTGGTCCGGCTGGTTGTGGTTCCTGAACCTGGTCCCGCTGGTGAACAGTGTCTTCCCGATCCTGTTGCTGGTATTGCCCGGCAATGCAGGCGCCAACCAATACGGCGCGCCCCCACCACGCAACTCTACGGCAGTAAAGGTTTTGGCCACCCTGTGGCTGGCGTTTATTCCAGTGATGTTGGCCATCGTGGTCACACTGGGCATGAACGGCTACCTGAACCAGCTCGAAGCCAACATGGACAGTGGTTACGAAAACAGCTCAATCACCTCCGATGACGCCACCGATCAAAGCGTCATCGTGGATGAAGAAGAGGCGCAAAGTGCTGATGAAGCAGCCGAACCTGTAGACTCTCCAGAACAGTAAAGAAACGCCCGCCAGCCTGTGATGCCTCTGTCACCGGCTCGGCGGCGTTGCGATGGAGAAAGGCATGACCCGTTACGCTCTGATCACCGGCGCCTCCAGCGGCATCGGCCTGGCTTTGGCCGAAGCCTTGGCTCGGCGCGGCCGCAGCTTGATTCTGGTGGCTCGCCAGCGTGATCAGTTGGAAAGCATTGCAATCGAATTGACTCAACGCTTTGGCGTCGAGGTGCTGTTTCGTGCCTGTGACCTGGGCGAGCCCCTGCGGTTATCCGGGTTCCTGCTGGAACTCGAAGAAGGCGAACGCCAGATCGACTTGCTGGTGAACTGCGCCGGTATCGGCACCAGCGGGCCATTTCTGGCCCAGGACTGGATGACCGAACAGGACCTGATCGAAGTCAACATCCTGGCCCTGACACGCATGTGTCACGCTCTGGGCAATGCCATGGCGCTGCATGGTGGCGGGCAAATTCTAAACGTTGCTTCGATCGCCGCGTTCCAGCCGGGCCCGTGGATGAGCAGCTACTACGCCAGCAAGGCTTATGTGCTGCACTTCTCCGAAGGCTTGCGCGAAGAGTTGAAGACCAGCGGCATAAAGGTCTCGGTTCTGTGCCCCGGCCCTACGCGCACGGCATTCTTCGGCACCGCGCAAATGGACACTGCCAAGCTCGACCGCAGCGGGCAACTGATGAGCCCCGAAGAAGTGGCGCTCTATACCGTACGCGCCTTGGAAAAAAATAAAGCCATCATCATTCCCGGGCGGCGCAACCGCTGGCTCGCCTTCAGCCCGCGTTTCAGCCCACGTTGGTTGACCCGCAAGATCGCTGGCGCGATCAACAAGGCCTATTGCCCGCGCTGACGGCCTGGGTACACTCACCCTGCACTTTCATAATGGAGAAACAGCTGTGGATACTCTGTTCACCAAGATCATCAACAGAGAAATACCTGCGAAGATCATCTATGAAGATGATCAGGTCCTCGCCTTCCACGATATTGCCCCAATGGCCCCCGTGCATTTTCTAGTCATCCCGAAAAAGCCGATCCGTACCCTCAATGACCTCACGGAAGAAGACAAAGCCCTGGCAGGCCATATTCTGTTCACAGCCCAGCGCCTGGCCGTGGAACAAGGCTGCGAAAAAGGTTTTCGCGTGGTTATGAACTGCAACGAAGATGGCGGACAGACCGTTTATCACATCCATATGCACGTGCTGGGTCAGCGCCAGATGAACTGGCCACCGGGCTGATCAGCCCTACCGTATAGGTCGCGGCCCAAGGCTGCGACCCCATGCCCTTGACTCAGCGCAAACGCTTCGCCCTCTCTTGCGGTAAACTGGCCGCCGAGATTCTTCCCGGAGGTCAGCATGACTACCCAACGTCACTACTCGCCGATTGACCGTCTGTTGCTGCAAGCCGACATGGCCATGCGTACGCTGTTGCCATTCAGTGGCCAACCGTACCGCCCATCGCCCGCCATCGTGCAACCTGATGCGCAGATGAGCGAGACCGACACCCGCCACGTCGCCGGCCTGATGCGTATCAACCATACCGGTGAAGTGTGTGCGCAAGCGCTGTACCAGGGACAGGCATTGACCGCCAAACTGCCGCAAGTACGCGCAGCGATGGAACATGCGGCCGAAGAAGAGATCGACCACCTGGCCTGGTGCGAGCAACGCATTCGTCAGTTGGGCAGTCATCCCAGCGTGCTGAACCCACTGTTCTATGGTTTGTCGTTCAGTATCGGCGCTGCTGCTGGCTTGATCAGCGATAAGGTCAGCCTCGGTTTTGTTGCCGCGACGGAACATCAGGTGTGCAAACACCTGGATGAACACCTGGAGCAATTGCCGGTGGAGGACGAGAAGTCCCGCGCCATTCTTGAGCAGATGCGCATCGATGAAGAACACCACGCAGAAAGCGCGCTGGATGCTGGCGGTTTCCGCTTCCCGGCACCGGTGAGGTTCGGCATGAGCCTGTTGGCCAAGGTCATGACCAAAAGCACCTACCGTATATAAACGTATCAAATCTGATCCACAAAAAAGGGCGCTATCGAAGCGCCCTTTTCTTTTGCCGTGCTGCGTCAGCCCAATTCGATGATTTCGTAGTCATGGGTAATTGCCACACCGGCCGCGCCGAGCATGATCGATGCAGAGCAATACTTCTCAGCCGACAACTCGATGGCACGCTTGACCTGAGCCTCTTTCAGCGCCCGGCCCTTCACCACGAAATGCATGTGGATCTTGGTAAACACCTTGGGATCTTCAGTGGCGCGCTCGGCTTCCAGGAAGGCTTCACAGCTTTCCACGGCCTGACGGGATTTTTTCAGGATGCTGACCACGTCGAAATTGCTGCAACCGCCTACACCCAGCAGGAGCATTTCCATCGGGCGTACGCCCAGGTTACGGCCACCGGCTTCCGGCGGACCGTCCATGACCACCACATGGCCACTGCCCGACTCACCGAGGAACATGGCTTCGCCCGCCCATTGGATGCGTGCCTTCATCGCCCAGACTCCACTGCTAAAAAAGGGTCGCCAGCTTAGCACAGGGCCTCGGAACCGCAGCGCACCGCATGAAAGCGATCAATGACAGCGCTTACCCGGTAAATTCATCAATCGAAGCAGAATGTGTCTGGTAAGCTGGCGCCAAATCAATGGCGCATTGCCATCCTTTGTACAGCGTGTATCAATGCCGACATCGCTGGATAAAAACAAATCCAATCACACCCTGTAGTCTTTCGGGATACAACCATGGTTGCTCTTACTCCCACACCCAAGATCAAGAACCTCGATAAGTTGTTGATGTATTGCCAGCGCCGGCGCTACCCGGCCAAGCACAACATCATCTGCGCGGGCGAGCGCTCGGAAACCCTATTCTTCATTGTGAAGGGCTCAGTCACTATCTTGATTGAGGATGAAGACGGCCGCGAAATGATCATCGCGTACCTCAATACGGGGGATTTTTTTGGGGAACTCGGGCTCTTTGAGCAAGCGGGTAAAGAGCAGGAACGCAGTGCTTGGGTGCGGGCCAAAGTCGAATGCGAAGTGGCTGAAATCAGCTACACCAAATTCCGCGAACTGGCCCAGCATGATCCCGACATCCTGTACGCCCTGAGTGGTCAGATCGCCCAGCGCCTGCGCGACACCACACGCAAGGTGGGCGACTTGGCATTCTTTGATGTGACCGGCCGTGTGGCGCGCTGCCTGCTTGAGTTGTGCAAACAGCCTGATGCCATGACTCACCCCGATGGTATGCAGATCAAGGTCACGCGCCAGGAAATCGGGCGCATTGTCGGTTGCTCACGGGAGATGGTCGGTCGCGTGCTCAAGGATCTGGAAGAGCGCAACCTGGTGCACGTCAAAGGCAAAACGATGGTGGTGTTCGGGACGCGTTAAATCGGCAGGAAACTGGCTAGCATTTGACGGTACAAGGCATCCAGCCGACTAATCGCATCCGGCGCGGGAAAGGCTTCGTGCAGCGCGATATGGCTGTCGGCACGCACTCGCTGGTCGAGGCCGCAGGCTTCGTTGAAGCGATTGACCGCCGCGATCAGTTCTTCGCGGTCGTTTTCCAGCAACAGCGCACCGTGCACTAACCCCACCGGACGACCGCCACTTTGTCGCCAGCGCTGGGCGGTACCGACCATCTTACGACCGTTGAGGTTAACGTTGTAACGACCGTCACAAAACGCCCCGTCGATTTCACCGACGGAGGCATCACCTCCCAACTCGACCAGCAAATCGCAGATCGGCTGGCATAAACGCAAGTAACCGGTTTCGATCCGATTCTGATCGCCCTCACTGCGCGGGGGGGCGTAGACCAGGGCAATGTTTACCGTCGCCGCCGATTGCGGAACCGGCTCGCCGCCTGTTTCACGCAGCAACACCGGCCAACCGGCATCGGCTGAAACCTGGCCGGCGGTTTCGAAGGCTGGCAAGCGGCTTAACCGACGTGGCATGACCAAGGCTTGGTCGCTGGGCTGCCAAAACAGCAGGCCGGATTCCTGTTCGCCGGCGCAAACGGCAGCCAGTAAGGCTTGCTCAGCGGCAAGCCCCGCTTCAACGGTCATCGACACTGGCTGGATCATCGAGCACCTACCTATCTGGATAAAGACAGAATCAAATGTGGGAGCTGGCTTGCCTGCGATACAGACACCTCGGTGTATCAATGACACCAAGGTGATGCTATCGCAGGCAAGCCAGCTCCCACAAAAGCCAGCTCCCTCACTGACCGCGTTTCAAATCAATCCAGGGTCGAACCGCTGACCGCCACACCACGCTCCGGGAAGAACAAGCGCTGCAGCTCCGCCCCCGGGTTCTCGGCACGCATGAAGGTCTCGCCCACCAGGAACGAATACACCCCACTGATTTCCATCAGCTCAACATCCGCGCGATTGACGATACCGCTCTCAGTAATCACCAGGCGATCCCGTGGAATGCGCGGCAGCAGGTCGAGGGTATTTTCCAGGCTGACTTCAAAGGTATGCAGGTTACGGTTGTTGACCCCCACCAACGGCGTGTCGAGGGTTTTCAACGCACGCTCCAGTTCGTCGCCATCATGGACTTCAACCAACACGTCCAAGCCGACGCTCTTGGCCACGGCCGCCAGCTCTGCCATTTTCACGTCATCCAGTGCGGAGACGATCAACAGCACGCAGTCGGCGCCCAAGGCTCGGGCTTCGACGATCTGATACGGGTCGACCATGAAGTCCTTGCGGATCACCGGCAACTTGCACGCCGCACGCGCCTGCTGCAGGAACACATCGGAGCCCTGGAAAAAATCGATATCGGTCAGCACCGAAAGGCAAGTCGCACCGCCCTTCTCATAGCTGACGGCAATTTCGGATGGCACAAAGTTTTCGCGGATCACGCCTTTGCTCGGCGAGGCCTTTTTGATCTCGGCAATCACGGCTGGCTGCTTGAGCTTGGCCTGAGCCATCAAAGCCTTGGCAAAGCCGCGCGGAGCATCGGCGACTTTCGCCTGGGCCTCGAGTTCCGCCAGACTCACACAGGCACGGCGCTCGGCGACTTCTTCGGCTTTGCGGGCCAGAATCTTTTCCAGAACGGTCGGAACACTCATCCTTCATTCTCCATCTTGAACACAGCGGTGAATGCTCCCAACTCTTCGAGCTTCTCGCGAGCCAGACCGGTGTGCAACGCATCGTGGGCCAAAGCGACACCTTCCTTAAGACTATAGGCGTGGTCCGCTGCGTAAAGTGCTGCGCCAGCATTCAGAACAATCATTTCTGCTGCTTTTTGGCCGTTTTCAGTCTTACGGCGCCCCAAGGCATCACGGATCAATTCCAGTGACGCTGCCGGACTTTCCACCGACAGGCCGTGCAAGCTCTGGCTCTTCATACCAAGGTCTTCGGGCTCGACCCAGTATTCAGTGACCTGGTCATTTTTCAGCTCCGCCACAAAGGTCGGTGCCGCCAGGCTGAATTCGTCCAGGCCATCCTTGGAATGCACCACCAGCACGTGCTTGCTGCCCAAACGCTGCAGCACTTCGGCCAATGGCCGGCACAGCGCCTGGCTGAAAACGCCCACCACCTGATGTTTCACACCGGCCGGATTCGTAAGCGGGCCGAGCATGTTGAACAGGGTACGCAGGCCAAGATCCTTGCGCGGGCCAGCGGCGTATTTCATAGCACCGTGATGGGACTGGGCAAACATGAAGCCAATGCCGACGCTGTCGATGCAGCGCGCCACTTGCACCGGCGTCAGGTTCAGGTAGATCCCGGCCGCTTCCAGCAAGTCGGCACTGCCGCTTTTGCCGGAGACCGCACGGTTACCGTGCTTGGCCACGGTGCAGCCAGCGGCGGCAACCACAAAGGATGAAGCCGTCGACACGTTGAAGATGTTGGCGCCGTCACCGCCGGTGCCGACCACGTCGACCACACCTTCGAGGGTATTGAGTTCGACCTTGTCTGCCAGCTCGCGCATCACCGACACGGCGCCGACGATTTCGTCGATGCTCTCGCTCTTCATGCGCATCGCCATCATGAATGCGCCGATCTGCGCATCGGTGCATTGACCGGTCATGATTTCGCGCATCACATCGCTCATTTCAGCGGTGCTCAGGTCCAGATGGCCGACGATACGGCTCAGGGCAGTCTTGATATCCATGGAAAGTCCTTAGCGCGTGCCGCCGCTCTGCTTGAGAAAGTTGGCGAACAGCTCGTAGCCCTGCTCGGTCAGGATCGATTCGGGGTGAAACTGCACCCCTTCGATATTCAGTGTCTTGTGGCGCAAGCCCATGATCTCGTCGACCGAGCCGTCTTCCAGCTGGGTCCAGGCGGTCAGTTCCAGGCATTCAGGCAACGTTTCGCGCTTGACCACCAGTGAGTGGTAGCGAGTCACGGTCACCGGCAGGTTGAGGCCGTGGAATACCCCCAGGTCTTTATGGAACACCGGGCTGGTCTTGCCGTGCATGACCTGGCGCGCGCGCACCACGTCACCGCCAAAGGCCTGGCCGATGGACTGATGGCCCAGGCACACACCCAGGATCGGCAACTTACCAGCGAAGTACTTGATCGCTTCGAGGGAGATACCCGCCTCGGTCGGCGTGCACGGGCCCGGGGAAACCACAATGCGCTCCGGGTTCAGGGCGGCGATCTCGGCCACGGTCAGCTCATCGTTGCGCACCACCTTGACCTCGGCACCGAGTTCGCCCAGGTACTGCACAACGTTGTAGGTAAAGGAATCGTAGTTATCAATCATCAGCAACATGTGGGTTCAAACCTCTTGAATTCACTGATTTCGAATGACCGCCTTCCAAGAGAGTGTCCCGCTGCCAGACGCACGTTCCGGTTGCCAGGGTGAGCCGGCAAGGGGCGTCAAACAGAGGGTGCAGAAGGCAAATCGGTACAGGTCCGGCCGGGCCGGCAGAGAAAAATGTCAGGCGCGCCAACGCCAACGGGCGTGTGCCTTGACTACTCGCATCAAGAGTTTGCTGATGATCAACACGGGGAGGGTCTCGTTCATACGTTCAGGCACAGTAACGTAGCCTCGCCAGCGGTGCAATATGGAGCCGCAAATACGGGAAAACCTCCTACAAACGACTTGTAGGCAAATTCTGTTTTCACTTGCAGAAAACACCCTACGCTTTGCTAATGTCTCACTTCCGACACAACAACAACAACAACAACAACAACAACAACAACAACAACAACAACAACTAAATGGACTTTTGCATGCTCAGAGCACCGTTTTTCGCGCCCCTGGCTAGTTGCCTCCTGTCCCTGGCCTGCACGCAGGCACTTGCAGCCCCTTCACCTTACTCAACCATGGTGGTGTTCGGCGACAGTCTCGCGGACGCCGGCCAGTTCCCCGATGGCAATGCCGGGGCCACCTTGCGCTTCACCAACCGTACAGGACCAACGTTCCAGGGCGACTATGGCCTGGTTTCATCAACCCTGCTCGGCGCAAAGCTGGGGGTTGCGCCAAACGACCTGAACGCCTCCACTTCCCCGGTTCGAGCGGCACAAGGTCTGCCTGACGGGAACAACTGGGCCGTCGGCGGCTACCGTACCGACAATATCCTGGACTCCATCACCTCAGTCTCCAACGCAGCGATTCCACCCGGCAACCCCGGTGGTGGCACCGTGCTGCGCAGCCGCCAGGGTTACCTGCCCGCCAATGGCGGACGAGCCGACCCCAACGCACTGTATTTCCTCTCCGGTGGCGGCAATGATTTTTTGCAAGGCCGCGTACTCAGTCCCGACCAAGCGGTTGCCGCGGGCGGACGCCTGGCCGACAGCGCCCAAGCCCTGCAACAAGCGGGGGCGCGCTACATCATGGTGTGGATGTTGCCTGACCTGGGGCTGACACCGGCCATCAACGGCACGCCGGCGCAAGGGCCAAGCACGGCCCTGAGCAACATTTTCAACCAGGCGCTGGTACAACGCCTGTCGCAGATCGACGCTCAGGTCATTCCGCTGAACATCCCGCTGCTGTTGAAGGAAACCTTCGCCGACCCGGCCCGCTTCGGCCTGGCCACCGACCAGAACCTCACCGGTACCTGCTTCAGCGACCCTGATTGCGCCAACCCGACCTATGGGCTTGGCGGCACCCACCCAGACCCGACCAAGCTGATCTACAACGACACGGTGCACCCCACCATTGCCGGGCAACGGCTGATCGCCGACTACGCTTACTCGCTGCTCGCGGCGCCATGGGAAGTGAGCCTGCTGCCGGAGATGGCCCAAGGCACCCTGCGCGCGCACCAGGATGAGCTGCGCAACCAATGGCAAGCCGACAGCGACAACTGGCAGGCGGTGGGCCAATGGCGAGCGATTGTGGCCGGTGGTGGCCAACACTTGGATTTCGACGATCAAAGCAGCTCGGCCAGCGGTGATGGCAGTGGCTACAACGTGAATGTCGGCGGCAGCTACCGGCTCAATGAGAGCTGGCGCGTAGGCGTCGCAGCCGGGCTGTATCGCCAGACCCTCGAAGCCGGTGCACGCGATTCTGACTACAAGCTCAACAGCTACATGGGCAGCGCTTTCGCGCAGTACCAGCAAAACCATTGGTGGGCCGATGCCGCACTCACCGGCGGCAAGCTGGACTTCGACAGCCTCAAACGCAAGTTCGCCCTGGGCGTCAGCGAAGGCTCCGAGAAAGGCGACACGGACGGCTGGTTGTGGGCCTTGAGTGGCCGCGTGGGCTATGACATTGCCGCGCCAGGCAGCGACTGGCACTTGTCGCCCTTCGTCAGTGCCGATTACTCGCGGGTTGAAGTGGATGGCTACTCGGAAAAAGACAACCGTTCCACCGCTCTGACCTTCGCCGATCAACAACGCGACTCCAAGCGTCTCGGCTTGGGCCTGCAGGGCAGCTACCGTGTGACGCCGCAAACCCAGGTGTTTGGCGAAGTGGCTCACGAGCACGAGTTCGAAAACGACACCCAAAAGGTGAAGATCTCGCTCAACAGCGTGCAGGGGATCGATTTCAAGCTGGACGGCTACACGCCCCGCAGCAACTCGGATCGCTTGAGCCTGGGTGTCAGCCATAAGCTGACGCAGGAGCTGGCGCTGAGGGCGGCGTATAACGTGAGGAAGGATGACAACCTGACTCAGCAAGGGGTGAGCGTTGGTGTGAGCCTGGACTTCTAGACCGGTCTATAACTGTTCACCAAACAACTGTGGGAGCGGGCTTGCCCGCGATGTCGGTGGATCAGTCACTAAATGTATCGACTGACACTCTGCCATCGCGGGCAAGCCCGCTCCCACACTTGAATCTGTGCCTGGCCGTTAGCTTTGCGGGGTTTGTTCGGCCAAGGCTACGGCACGGAACATCGCGCGGCGCTTGTTCAGGGTTTCTTCCCACTCCAGGGCCGGCACCGAGTCAGCCACAATCCCGCCACCCGCTTGCACATGCAGTTCGCCATCCTTGATCACCGCCGTGCGGATCGCAATCGCGGTGTCCATGTTGCCGTTCCAGGCGAAATAACCCACCGCACCGCCGTAGACGCCACGCTTGACTGGCTCCAGCTCGTCGATGATCTCCATCGCACGGATCTTCGGCGCCCCCGACAAAGTGCCCGCTGGCAGGATCGCCCGTAATGCGTCCATCGCGGTCAAGCCAGCCTTCAACTCACCGGTGACGTTGGAGACGATGTGCATCACATTGGAATAACGCTCGATCACCATCTTCTCGGTCAGTTTCACCGAACCGATTTCCGAAACTCGCCCGGTATCGTTGCGGCCCAGGTCGATGAGCATCAAGTGCTCGGCGATTTCCTTGTCGTCGCTCAGCAGATCTTCTTCCAGCGCCAGATCCGCCTCTTCTGTCGCGCCACGCGGGCGCGTGCCGGCAATGGGGCGCACAGTGATCAGGTTGTCTTCAACCCGCACCAATACTTCAGGCGAACTGCCCACCACATGGAAGTCGCCAAAGTTGAAGAAGTACATGTACGGCGTCGGGTTGAAACAGCGCAGCGCGCGATACAGATCGATCGGTGCGGCCTTGAAATCGATGGACATACGTTGCGACGGCACCACCTGCATGCAGTCACCGGCGAGGATGTATTCCTTGATCGTGTCGACTGCACGCTCGTAGTCATCCTGAGTAAAGCTGGAGCGGAACACCGGGTCGGCAGCAGGCGGGCGGCTGAGGTCCAGGCCACGACGCGGGGTGATCGGCTGACGCAGTTTTTCCAGCAAGGCTTCGAGGCTGGCCTGGCCTTGTTCGAACGCATCCGCCTGGGACGGGTCTGCCAGGACGATCGCATGCATCTTGCCAGCGAGGTTGTCGAACACCACCACCGCGTCGGAGACCATCAGCAGAATGTCCGGCACGCCCAGTGGGTCCGGGTTCGGGCATTTGCCCAAGCGCTTTTCCACATAACGCACGCAGTCGTAGCCGAAGTAACCCACCAGGCCGCCGTTGAAGCGCGGCAGGCCGGGAATGGTCGGCACGTTGTAGCGCGCCTTGAAGGATTCAACGAAGGCCAGCGGGTCTTCCACGTCGTGGCTTTCGATCTCGACGCCATCATGGGTGATGCTCACCCGATGGTCGTGTACCCGCAGCACGGTGCGGCACGGCAGGCCGATGATCGAATAACGCCCCCATTTCTCGCCGCCCTGCACCGATTCGAGCAGGTAGGAGTTGGGCTCGTCAGCCAATTTCAGGTAGATCGACAACGGCGTGTCGAAGTCCGCCAGGGTTTCGCGGGCCATGGGAATACGGTTATAGCCGGCAGCGGCCAAACGCAGGAATTCTTCGCGGATCATGAGGTGCCTCGTGGCTTGAGGAGCTAACAGTCAGGTATGCAAAAGTGCCGCAGCGTGCGGCGAGGATCAGTCAGGCGCGCCAACGCCAGCGGGCCAGGGCCTTGATGACTTTCATCCAGAGTTTGCGAGTGACCACCACGATGGAATTTCCAGAAGGGGTTGAATCAATGTCGGGCAACGTTATCTCAGCGCCCGCTTCCAAGCAACCGGGGATTAGCCGTCGCAGGTCATCAATCACCAGCGCCGGAGACTCTTCGGCAATCGGCCGACCATGGTTGTAGCCATAGCTCAACGCCACACACTGCACGCCTGCTGCTTTCGCCGCCAACACATCACTGCGCGAATCGCCGACAAACAACGACTGGGACGCCGGGATATTGGCCATTTTCATCACGAAAAACAGCGCCGCCGGGTCGGGTTTCTTCTGCGGCAGGGTATCGCCGCCGATGATCCAGCGGAAATAGCGGCCGATTTTCATCTCATCCAACAGGGGCGCGACGAAGCGCTCTGGCTTGTTGGTGATCAGCGCCATTTCCACACCCTGCTTGCTCAACCACTTGAGGGTGTCGCGCACGCCAGGGTAAACCACGGTGAGTTCGTGGCTGCTTTCATAGGCGGCGTTGAACAGCTCCAGTGCGTGTTCGGCCTCCACATCATCCACGCCGTCGGCGTCGATGTGATTGGCCAAGGCCCGGCGCACCAGCATCTGCGCGCCATTGCCGACCCACTCACGCACCGCCTCGATCCCGGCAGGTTTGCGCCCCAGCTTGAGCAGCATCTCATCCACCGCCGCCGCCAGGTCAGGCACCGAATCGATCAAGGTACCGTCCAGATCGAACATCACCAGCCGTGGCAGTTTGCCGGGGAACAGCTGCTCAAAGCCGCTCATGGACGCGCCAGCGCCAGTTCGGCCCGCATTTTGTCGATGACTTCCTGATAGTTGGGAGCATTGAAGATCGCCGAACCGGCCACAAAGGTGTCGGCACCTGCGGCTGCGATTTCACGGATGTTATTAACGTTAACCCCACCGTCGATTTCCAGGCGGATATCACGGCCCGAGGCATCGATCAGTGCGCGGGCTTCGCGCAGTTTGTTCAGGGTGCCAGGGATGAACTTCTGCCCACCGAAGCCAGGGTTGACGCTCATCAGCAAGATCATGTCGACCTTGTCCATTACGTACTCAAGCACGCTCAACGGGGTGGCCGGGTTGAACACCAGGCCGGCCTTGCAGCCGCCTTCGTGGATAAGTTGCAGGGTACGGTCGACGTGCAGCGAGGCTTCCGGGTGGAAGGTGATGTAAGTCGCGCCGGCTTCGACGAAGTCGCCGATGATGCGGTCTACCGGGCTGACCATCAGGTGTGCATCGATCGGCGCGGTGATGCCGTACTTGCGCAGCGCCGCGCAGACCATCGGGCCAATGGTCAGGTTGGGCACGTAGTGGTTGTCCATGACATCGAAGTGCACGAAGTCCGCACCGGCGGCCAATACCTTGTCCACTTCCTCACCCAGTCGGGCGAAGTCGGCGGAGAGAATCGATGGAGCAATGACGAAGGGCTGCATGACGCACCTTTTTTGAGCTAAATCACGATGGCGCGCATTGTATACCTCATGCTTTGCCGCGCGCACCGTGACCTGGCTCAATGGCTAGTACGCCGCCCGGTAGATTTTCTCGATATCCGCCACACTGAGCTTGCGCGGATTGTTGCGCATCAGCCGTTCAATGCCGGCCGCCTCCATGGCCATGGCCGGGATCGCGTCCTCGGGAACCCCGAAGCTGCGCAGGCCTGCCGGGATCTCTACTGCGGCACACAGTCGCGTCATCGCCTCGACGGCTTGGTCGGCGGCGTCCACCACACTTAACCCCGCGATATTCACGCCCATGGCCTGGGCAATGTCGCGCATGCGTTCGACACAGGCCAACTTGTTCCACTGCATCACGTAGGGCAGCAACAGCGCATTACTCACGCCATGCCCGATATGGAAGCGTCCACCCAACGGGTACGCCAAGGCATGCACCGCCCCCACTCCGGCGTTCCCGAACGCCATGCCCGCCATCAAGCTCGCGGTGGCCATGTCGTCACGGGCTTGAAGGTGCCCCGGGTTGGCGTAAGTCTTGGGCAGCGCGCTGGCAATCAGTTTGATCGCACCGATGGCCAAGGCATCCGTGATCGGCGAGGCATTCAACGACAGGTAGGACTCGACGGCATGCACCAACGCATCCACGCCACTGGCGGCGGTGACACTGCGTGGGCAGGTGAGGGTCATTTGCGGGCTGATCAGTGCGACATCCGGCAGCAGGTAATCGCTGACGATGCCTTTTTTCAGTTGCGCGCTCTTATCCGAGAGGATCGCCACATTGGTCACCTCCGAGCCAGTGCCGGCGGTGGTCGGGATGGCGATCAGCGGCGGCCCCTTGCGCGGCACCTGGTCGACACCGAACAGATCTGCCAGGGCACCGTGGTAACCGGCATAGGCCGCGACGCTTTTGGCGATATCGATGGCACTGCCGCCGCCCAGACCGATCAGCCCGTCATGCCCGCCTTCGCGGTACACCCGCATGCAGTCTTCGACAATGGCGATTTCCGGGTCGGGCAGAACACGGTCAAAAATTTCATAACTGCGTTCGCCCAGATGCTCCAACGCCAGTGCCACCGTGCCGGAGTCGACCAACGCAGCATCGGTGACTATCAGCGGGTTATCCACATCCAGGCGCGTAAGCTCAAAAGCGAGTTGTTCGATGGCGCCAGCACCGGTCAGCAGTTTGTGGGCGATCTTGAATGAGGAAGTACTCATGTGCGCGGCCTCTTATTCAGAAATGGGCTGGCACAAGCGTAGCTCGGGATTGCGGGTTGCCCATCATTCACGAGTTCAATGATACGGCCATCAAGGCATCGCCCGAACCGCCGATAACCCATCACTGACAAACAATGACCAACCTATTAGGCTGCTGGAATCATTTCTGGCTGGGAATCAACGATGGCACCTTTCCACCGCTCGACACTGGCAACCTTGTGCCTGTCGCTGCTACTGACCAGTACCTTTTCCGTTCAGGCCGCCGACGCCCCCGCGCCCACTGCCGAAAAACCCGTCGAACGCCAACCGCTGCCCGAGCGCAGCCAAGCAGAAGCCAGCGCCCTGGAGCGCAATATTCCGCAGCACGAACAGCAACAGTTGCAGGCCGGCAGCGATTCATTCCTGGCCTTGTGGAAACCCGCCAACAGCGCCGAACCGGAAGGTGTGGTGATTATCGTCCCCGGCACCGGGGAAAATGCAGACTGGCCGCAAGCAATCGGACCATTGCGCCGCAAACTGCCCGATGCCAACTGGGGCAGCCTCAGCCTGACGCTACCCGACGTAAGCATGGACACCCTGCCGCCTCGGGTGATCGAAGCGCCTAAAGCCACGGTCGACACCAGCAGTAAAGACGGCAGCACCGCCGCCAAGCCGATCGAACAAGCCGCCAGCGCCGAAGCCGAAGGCACCGACCCAGCGGTGGTGCCGGGTGCGGAAGAACAGGACAAGAACGACGCCAAGCGCATTTTCGACCGTATAGATGCCGCCGTGGCCTTTGCCCAGACCCAGAGCGCCCGCAGCGTGGTACTGCTCGGCCATGGCAGTGGTGCCTGGTGGGCCGCACGCTACCTGAGCGAGAAACAACCGGCCCAAGTGCACAAGCTGGTGATGGTGGCCGGCAAGACCCCGATGGGTCGCCAGCCGGATTTGCAACAAGTGGCTCCAGCTCTGAAAGTGCCGACGGCAGATATTTTCTACCAAGACAGTTCCCTGGAACGTAAAAACGCCCTGGCACGTCTTCAGGCGGCCAAGCGCGGGAAGAATGATGGCTATAAGCAGGTATCCCTCAAGACCGTACCCGGCAATAGTTCGGCCGAGCAGGAACAGTTGTATCGGCGGGTTCGCGGTTGGTTGAGCCCGCAAGCCGTTGCAGACTGAACCGATCAAATGTGGGAGCTGGCTTGCCTGCGATTGCGGCGGGTCAGTTTGGCAGTGGTCACTGACAGTCCGTCATCGCAGGCAAGCCTGCTCCCACAGTGAATTGGGTGGCCACTTTCAAATCCGACCGCTATCGGAAATCCCTGCGCTCGCGGATCAACGCATAGGCGTTATGCAGCTCGCGGGTTCGTTCGGTGGCCTCGCGCACTTGCGCTGGGCTGGCGCCAGTGCCGGCTATCTTGTCCGGATGGTGGCGGCTGAGCAGCCGACGATAGGCGCGCTTGATAACCGAGGGTTCCGTGGTCGCCGTTACCCCCAGAATTCGCAACGCTTCCTGATAGGCTCCGCCTCGGTTGGCCAGGGGCTTGCGCTCCGGGGCGTAATCGGCTGCCAGTGCCTGCAACTGTTGCGGGGTCCAGCCTAGCCACTTGCCCCACAGATCAATCAAGTCACGCTCCGCGTCATCCGCCCTGCCGTCGGCCCAGGCCATGCGCCAGCAGGCGCGCAATACGCCCTCTGCCGCATGGGGTTGCGCCTTGAGTACGCGCAAATAGTTGCGCACCCGATCACTCCCGGACTTGCCACGGTTGAACGCGGTGATGGCGCGTCGCTGGGCGGGCTCGCTCATGTCGAGCGCACGCATTTCCTGGCGTGCCTGCTGGATATGTCCATCCACCACCCGGCCATTGCTCTTGGCCAGTCTGCCCAGTAGCACAAACAGCAACTCATCATTGCGCAGCGCTGGCCGCCCGCCCAGGCGCTCGCGCAGCTGTGCCCAACTCTGCAATTGCAGCCGGCGATCCAGCGCCTGTCCCAACAAGGCCCCCAACAAGGCCCCCGGAATACTGGCAATGGCAAAGCCAGCCCCGGCGCCAATCAGCGTCCCTGGCCATAACATCTTATTGCTCCGCAGTCAGCAGGGTTTCGACCTGCGCCAGGCGCTCCAAGGTGCCCACATCAATCCAGCGTCCCGCCATGTGCTCCCCCGTTACCAAACCTTTGGCCATCGCCGCCCGCAGCAGCGGCGCCAACTTGAAGGCACCGGCACTGCAACCCGCGAACAACTGGGGGTCGAGTACTGAAATGCCACTGAAGGTCAGGTTATCGGCACCGGGCGCTGCATCATGAAGCAAACCCTGGTCCAGGTAGAAATCGCCACCCGATGGGTGATGCGCCGGGTTATCCACCATCACCAGGTGGGCCTGGCCCTGGAGCGGCTGACGCAACCGGGTGAAGTCGTAGTCGGTCCAGATATCACCGTTGACTACCAGAAAGGGCTCATCACCCAGCAACGGCAACGCTTGGAAAATCCCGCCGCCGGTTTCCAGCGGCTCGCCTTCCGGCGAGTACTGGATATTCAGGCCATACCGAGCGCCGTCACCCAGATAGCTTTCGATCTGCTGACCGAGCCACGCATGGTTGATCACAACCTCGGTGAAGCCGGCCTTCGCCAGAGCCTCAAGGTGATATTCGATCAGGCGCTTGCCGCCCGCCTGCACCAGCGGCTTGGGCGTATGCAGCGTCAGCGGGCGCATGCGCTCGCCTTTGCCGGCGGCGAGGATCATCGCCTTCATACAATCGCCTCGGCAGGTTCGCGCAAGGTGGCAAACAACTCACCCAGTTCGTGCAATTCAGGCCGGTCAGCGAGCACCGCTTCTATATAAGCAAAGAAACGCGGCACGTCGGCCAGGTAGCGTGGCTTGCCATCACGATGGCAGATGCGCGCAAAGATGCCGATCACCTTGAGGTGGCGCTGCACGCCCATCAGGTCGCTGGCACGCAGGAAATCTTCGAAGTCGGCTTGCACGGGAATACCCAGTTGCACCGCGCGCTCCCAATAACCGCGCTGCCATTCCCGCACACGAGCCTGAGGCCAACTGAGGAACGCATCCTTGAACAGGCACGTGATGTCATAGGTCACCGGACCGTAGACCGCATCCTGGAAGTCCAGCACGCCTGGGTTGGGCTCGCTGATCATCAGGTTGCGTGGCATGAAATCGCGATGCACCAGCACCTTTGGCTGGGCCAGGGCGCTGTCGATCAGTTGTTCACTGACGCGTTGCCAGAGGTCTCGTTGCCGAGTATCGAATTCGATACCCAGGTGCCGGCGAACGTACCACTCGGGAAACAATTCAAGTTCGCGGCGCAGCAAGGCGACGTCGTAGCTGGGCAATGGTGCGTCCATTGGCAATTGTTGAAAGGCCAGCAGCGCATCGATGGCATCGGTAAACAATTGATCGGCGTTTCCAGCGTCAATCACGTCCAGATAGGTTTTTCTGCCCAGGTCGTTTAGCAAAAGGAAGCCGCGCGGCAAATCTTCTGCATAAATTTTTGGCACGTTTATCCCTGATTTCGCCAGCAAATCTGCAATATCGACGAAAGGTTTGCAGTTTTCCTGGGGCGGTGGCGCGTCCATGACCACGAACGTATGCGCGCCGCCTTCCCATCGGAAGTAACGCCTGAAACTCGCGTCGCTGCTGGCCGCGGTCAATGTGGCCGGGGGTACGGCACCCCAACCCTGGGCATTGAAAAGGATCGGTAATTGCTCATCCAGCCAGACTTCCAGCTGTTGTAAACGTAGATCTTGCTCGGGCATTACAAGGGTCTCCGACGGCGCTAGCCGTCAAGCGGGGCATGCTTTATTATCACGCATCTTTTTCAGACCATCGAGAGGCGTGCGGCCCAAACCGCGGGCAGATGGCACGCAGGAAGCCCGGACTAATAAGATGGCATTGAAATCCCCCGCGTTTCGTAGAAAATTTCCGTTGCTGGTAACCGGCAGTCTGCTGGCCATGCAACCTTTCGCCACCTCATTCGTGGTCGCCGCGGAACAGTATGACTGCTCAGTCTCTGCTTCGGGTGCCTGGGATTGCGCGCCGAAGACCGCCGCCGCCCCATTGCCACCGCGCCCGGTGCATGATGGCTCGGCCATCAGCTCGGCCAACGGTACGCCACAGGGCGAAGCCGGCGGCAGCGCCAACGCCGAACCCAAGACCATGCTGGTTACCGAGTCCAAGGGCCGTGGCCTGCGTTCGCGCAGCGCCGACTACAGCCACTTGGACTGGGTGCCTCGCGATAAGCTCACCGCAGCCCAGTTGGCCGAAACCGGCCCTTATTGCGGTGGTGCGTACATCGAGCCGACTCGTCCTGGCATGAACGACAAGACGGACAAGAGCGACGCGCCGACCTTCATCGGCGCCAAAGCCTCTCGCTATGAGCAGGAACAGCAGATCGCAACCTTGGCCGGTGACGTCGTCATGCGCCAGGGCAGCATGCAGTTGGAAGCTCAGGAAGCCAGCCTGTATCAGGCAGAAAACCGTGGCGAGCTGAACGGCAACGTTCGCTTGCGCGACAACGGTGCCCTGATCGTCGGTGACCATGCCGAGGTGCAGCTCGACACCGGTGCAGCCCAGATCGACAACGCCGAATACGTGATGCACAAGTCACGCATCCGCGGTAACGCGCTGTACGCCAAGCGTGCAGAGAACGCGATCATCCGTCTCAAGGACGGTACGTACACCACTTGCGAGCCAGACAGCAACGCCTGGCAGCTAAAGGGCAACAACATCACGTTGAACCCCGCCACCGGTTTCGGTACGGCGACCAACGCGACGTTGCGGATCAAGAACATTCCGATCCTCTACACCCCTTACATCTATTTCCCGATCGACAACCGTCGTCAATCCGGCTTCCTGCCGCCGAGCTTCAGCACCGGCAGCGAAACCGGCTTCACTCTGGTTACGCCGTACTACTTCAACCTGGCACCGAACTACGACGCCACGTTGTACCCGCAATACATGACCAAGCGCGGTTTGTTGATGGAAGGCGAATTCCGCTACCTCACCAAGTCGAGTGAAGGGCAGTTTGGGGGGGCGTACCTGAACGACGAAAACAACGAACGCAGTGGGCAGACGGACTCCGAAAAAACTCGGTACATGCTCAACTGGCAGCATAAGGGCGGTTTGGACTCTCGCTTGCTGCAACAAGTCGACTACACCAAGATCAGTGACCCGTACTACTTCCAGGATTTGAAGTCCTATGAGGAAGGTGTCGAGAGTCGTGACTTTGTTAACCAGCAGGGCTCCCTGACCTATCGTGGCGACACTTATCAGGCGCGTCTGAACGTCCAGGCTTACCAACTAGCGACCGTTGCACAGTTCACGCCATACGACCGCTTGCCGCAGGTAACCTTCAACGGGGCACTGCCGTATCATCCTGGCGGGCTGGACTTCGCGTATGAAACCGAAGCGGTGCGGTTCGAACGAGATCTCCAGAAGGGTAACTACACCGACGAGAACGGGGTAGTAACTTCCCGTCTCGATAACAACGTTCTTGGTCTGAACCGCGCCAATGGCACACGCCTGAACGCGGCGCCGAGCGTATCGCTGCCATTGAACTGGACCTACGGTTTCATTACCCCAAAACTCAAGTACGTCTATACCAAGTACGATCTTGATCTGGACAGCACCGGCAAGAACGATCTGTTAGTCAATCGATTGGGCGCTTCGGCGCTGGGTGAGTCGTTCAATAGCTCCCAAGACCGTGCAGTACCTATTGCCAGTATCGACAGCGGCCTCTACTTCGACCGCAACACCCAATGGTTTGGTAGTAACTACCGTCAAACCCTGGAACCACGCCTGTTCTATCTCTATGTACCTGAGAAAGACCAGAAGGACATTCCAGTATTCGATTCCAGCGAAACTCCATTCAGCTTCGACTCGCTGTTCCGCGACAATCGCTTCACTGGCGGTGACCGTATCGGCGATGAAAATAAACTGTCGTTGGGCCTGACCAGTCGCTGGATTCAGGACGATGGTCTTGAGCGTCAACGTATCAGTATCGGCCAGGCCGTGTACTTCAAGGATCGTGAAGTTCAATTGCCAGGTGTTGACGCGGCTACCCGCGACGATGCCCACGAAAACGTTTCGCCGATCGCCCTGGACTACTCGTTCCGCTTCAACCGCGACTGGCGCGCCACAGCTGACTACAACTGGGACCCAACCAGCCACAGTCCACGCTCCGGCAGCGCGATGTTCCACTATCAGCCGGAAGACAACCCGAACAAGGTCATCAACGTTGGTTATCGCTATCGCAACGACCAGGTGGTCTACAACCAACTAACGGGTAAATGGCAGTTTGGCGGCGACTATGGCAGCCCATCGGACCCATCCACGTTCATCAAGGATTACTACAAAATCCAGCAACACGACTTCTCGATGATGTGGCCGATCGTTCCCCAGTGGAACCTGATCACCCGCTGGCAGTATGACTATGCCCGTAACCGCACCCTGGAAGCGTTCGGTGGTTTCGAGTACGACAACTGCTGCTGGAAACTGCGTGTCATCAACCGTTACTGGGTTTCCAACGACGAATATACCCAGATCGCCCCCCTTAACGAAAAGGGTGACCACGGGCTCTTCTTCCAGATCGTCCTCAAAGGACTCGGCGGCCTGACCGGCGCCAAGGTAGAGAGCTTCCTCGACAAAGGCATTCAAGGTTATCGTGAACGTGAAGATCAAGCTTTCTGATTGTCTGCGCCCGCTAGTGCTGGGCGCGCTGTTCCTGAGCACCGTATCGGCACACGCTGCCGTGCAACAGCTGGATAAAGTAGCGGCCATCGTCGATAACGACGTGATCATGCAAAGCCAGCTGGACCAACGGGTCAAGGAAGTTCAGCAAACCATCGCCAAGCGTGGCGGTGGTGTACCGCCGACCAGCGTCCTGGAACCCCAGGTGCTGGAGCGCCTGATCGTTGAGAACCTGCAGCTGCAGATCGGCGAGCGCTCCGGCATCCGCATCTCGGATGAAGAGCTGAACCAGGCCGTAGGCACCATCGCTCAGCGCAACAACATGAGCATTGATCAGTTCCGCGCCGCCCTGGCTCACGATGGCCTGTCCTATGAGGACGCTCGTGACCAGATCAAGCGTGAAATGATCATCAGCCGTGTGCGTCAACGCCGTGTGGCCGAGCGGGTTCAAGTGTCCGAGCAGGAAGTGAAGAACTTCCTGGCTTCCGACTTGGGCAAGATGCAGCTTTCCGAAGAACTGCACCTGGCCAACATCCTGATCCCGACACCGGACAGCGCCAGCGCCGAACAGCTCAACGCTGCAGCCGCAAAAACCCAGGCTGTTTATGACCGCCTGAAGGCGGGCGCTGACTTTGCTCAGACCGCCATTGCCGTGTCCGGCAGCGATAACGCACTGGACGGTGGTGACATGGGCTGGCGTAAAGCCGCTCAACTGCCACCTCCGTTCGACCGTGAACTCAGCGCAATGGAAGTGGGCGGTATCACACAACCTGCCCGTACACCTGGCGGCTTCATCATCCTCAAGTTGCTGGGCAAGCGCGGCGGCGAGACTTCGCTGAAAGACGAAGTTCATGTTCGCCACATTCTGGTCAAGCCAAGCGAGATCCGCACCGAAGCCCAAACCAAGGAACTGGCCCAGAAGATCTATGACCGCATCGAAGGCGGTGAAGACTTCGCCACCCTGGCCAAGAGCTTCTCGGAAGATCCAGGTTCCGCACTTAACGGCGGCGACTTGAACTGGATCGACCCGAAGGCACTGGTGCCGGAGTTCCAGGAAGTGATGGCCAAGACCCCGCAAGGCGTCCTGTCCAAGCCGTTCAAGACCCAATATGGCTGGCATGTGCTGGAAGTCCTTGGCCGTCGCGCCACTGACAACACCACCCAGGCTCGCGAGCAACAAGCCCTGACCGTGTTGCGTAACCGCAAATACGACGAAGAGCTGCAGACCTGGCTGCGTCAGATCCGTGACGAAGCTTACGTTGAGAACAAGCTGTCAGGCGCCGAGCAAACAGGCACCGACCAGGCAGCCCAGTGAAACCCCAGCGTTTCGCGCTGACACCCGGCGAGCCGGCCGGCATTGGTCCTGACCTGTGCCTGCTGCTCGCCTCGCAAGCCCAGCCACACCCCCTGATTGCCATTACCAGCCGCGATCTGCTCCTTGAGCGGGCCGCGCAGCTGGGTGTGGTTGTCAGTTTGCTGGACGTGGCGCCAGGCAACTGGCCCGACCTGCCCGCCCCTGCTGGCAGCCTGTATGTGTGGGATACCCCGCTGCTGGCCAAAGTGGTGGCCGGGCAACTGAACAAGGCCAATGCGGCCTTTGTGCTGGAAACCCTGACCCGTGCCGGGCAAGGCTGCATTGATGGCGATTTCGCCGGCATGATCACTGCCCCTGTGCACAAGGGTGTGATCAACGAGTCCGGTATCGCTTTTTCCGGTCATACCGAATTCCTCGCTGAACTGACCCACACCGCTCAAGTCGTGATGATGCTGGCTACTCGCGGCTTACGCGTTGCGTTGGTAACGACGCATCTGCCACTGCGTGATATTGCGGACGCCATCACCGCCGAACGCGTGGAGCGTGTTACACGCATCCTGCACACCGACCTGCAACAGAAATTCGGCATCGCCCAACCGCGTATCCTAGTCTGTGGGCTCAACCCCCACGCCGGCGAAGGTGGGCACTTGGGCCATGAAGAAATCGACATCATTGAACCGACATTAGAGCGTTTGCGCCAAGAAGGCATGGACCTGCGTGGCCCACTGCCTGCAGACACTCTGTTTACCCCCAAATATCTGGAGCACTGCGACGCAGTGCTGGCGATGTACCATGACCAGGGGCTGCCCGTGTTGAAATACAAAGGCTTCGGCGCCGCAGTCAACGTGACACTGGGCCTGCCGATCATCCGCACCTCCGTAGACCATGGCACCGCCCTGGACCTGGCGGGCAGCGGCAAGATCGATACCGGCAGCCTGCACGTGGCCCTGGAAACCGCCTATCAGATGGCCGAGACCCGTATATGACTGAGCACTACCAACACCGGGCGCGCAAGCGCTTCGGGCAGAACTTCCTGCACGACGCCGGCGTGATCGACCGTATCCTGCGCTCCATCCATGCCAAGCCCGAAGACCGCCTGTTGGAAATCGGTCCGGGCCAAGGCGCATTGACCCAAGGCCTGTTGGCCAGCGGCGGTCAACTGGACGTGGTTGAGTTGGACAAGGACCTGATCCCGATCCTCAACCAGCAGTTTGCCGGCAAACCCAATTTCAACCTGCACCAGGGCGACGCACTGAAGTTCGACTTCAACAGCCTCAATGCGGCGCCCAACAGCCTGCGTGTTGTCGGCAACCTGCCGTATAACATCTCCACGCCGCTGATTTTCCACCTGCTGAACAACGCCAGCATCATCCGCGACATGCACTTCATGCTGCAAAAGGAAGTGGTTGAGCGTTTGGCGGCAGGCCCAGGCGGTGGCGACTGGGGTCGCCTGTCGATCATGGTCCAGTACCATTGCCGCGTAGAGCACTTGTTCAACGTCGGCCCTGGAGCGTTCAATCCGCCGCCGAAGGTCGACTCGGCCATCGTGCGACTAGTGCCGCACGCCGTACTGCCGCACCCGGCCAAGGACCATCGCCTGCTGGAGCGCGTGGTACGTGAAGCATTCAACCAGCGCCGCAAGACCTTGCGCAATACGCTCAAGGCGCTGCTGAGCAATGCCGAAATCGAAGCAGCCGGCGTCGATGGCAGCCTGCGCCCCGAGCAACTGGACTTGGCCGCGTTCGTGCGCCTGGCCGACCAGCTAGCCATTCAACCAGCACCGACTGCGGACTAAAGCCAGAGGTGCATCGGCCGGACGGCAAGTCTGGCCTATGCACCGCCTCATGGCCTAGACTGATCCGCATCTGCCGTCCTCCGCTTTTGCTTTTAAGGCCTCTCGCATGTCCGATCCTCGCTACCAGATCGACGTCAGCGTCGTCACCCGCTTCCTCGCGGACCAATCGCAACCTGAACACAACCGTTTTGCCTTTGCCTACACCGTCACGGTGAAGAACAACGGGCTGGTGCCGGCCAAACTGCTGTCGCGCCACTGGGTGATCACAGACGGCGACGGTCAGGTAGAGGAAGTGCGCGGTGCGGGCGTTGTCGGCCAGCAACCCTTGATCGACAGCGGCGCCAGCCACACCTACAGCAGCGGCACGGTCATGACCTCCAAGGTCGGCACCATGCAAGGCTCGTATCAAATGAAGGCCACCGACGGCCAACTGTTCGACGCCATCATCGCGCCCTTCCGTCTTGCGGTGCCGGGAGCTCTGCACTGATGGCAACCTACGCGGTCGGCGACCTGCAGGGCTGCCTGGAGCCTCTCAAGTGCCTGCTTGAACGAGTGAACTTCGACCCGGTGAACGATCGCCTGTGGTTGGTGGGTGACTTGGTCAACCGTGGCCCACAGTCCTTGGAAACCTTGCGCTATCTCTATCGCTTGCGCGACTCGCTGGTGTGCGTACTGGGCAACCATGACCTGCACTTACTGGCGGCCGGCAACAACATCGAGCGCCTGAAAAAAGGCGACACCCTGCGGGAAATTCTCGAAGCACCGGATCGTGCCGAGCTACTCGACTGGCTGCGCCGGCAAAAGCTCATGCATTACGATGAAGGCCGCAACATGGCGCTGGTCCATGCGGGTATCGCGCCCCAGTGGTCGCTGAAAAAAGCACTCAAATGTGCCGCCGAAGTGGAAACCGCGCTGGCCGACGACAACCTCTACACCGCCTATCTCGATGGCATGTACGGCAACGAACCGGTGAAGTGGGACAACGACCTCACCGGCGTTACCCGTCTGCGAGTGATCACCAACTATTTCACACGCATGCGCTTCTGCACCGCCGAGGGCAAGCTGGACCTCAAAAGCAAAGAAGGCGTCGACACCGCACTGCCCGGATACAAGCCTTGGTTTGCCCATAAAGAACGCAAGACCCGCGACACGAAGATCATCTTCGGTCACTGGGCAGCCCTGGAAGGCAAGTGCGAAGAACCTGGCGTGTATGCCCTCGACACCGGTTGCGTGTGGGGCGGCGCCATGACCTTGATGAACATCGACACCGGCGAACATCTGAGCTGCCGGTGTGAGTCCCCTCTTTCCGTAACACTGCCGGCCACCGCCAAGCCATAGGAGCCCGCCATGAGCGAATTCAAACGTATCCCTCCCGAACAAGCCCAGGCCCTGCGCACGAAAGGTGCCGTAGTGGTCGACATCCGTGACCAGCCGACTTATATGGCCGCCCACATCACCGGCGCCCAGCACCTGGACAACGTCAACATCGCCGACTTCATTCGCGCTGCCGACCTCGACGCGCCCGTGATCGTGGCCTGCTATCACGGCAATTCCAGCCAGAGTGCCGCCGCCTACCTGATCAGCCAGGGCTTCTCCGACGTCTATAGCCTGGACGGCGGCTTTGAGCTGTGGCGTACGACTTATCCTGCAGAAATTTCTTCTGGCGATTCGCAATAATTTTTTTCACACCCCGCTACCCCGCGTGAAGCTTGGGCTCGCGCCGTTTCTGACGAACGGCGCAGCCAAACTAATTACGCATCGCGCCTTGACCTCCCGGATTCCGAACTATCCTTAAGCGCAGGCCATCCGAATCAGGGGAGAGCCGGTACACCGGCGTGCGGGTCATCGGTAGCGTTTCAGGGTGTTCTGGGGGGAAAACAGCCATTGGCGTCCGCCAATGTCTGCCAGCATCGACTGATTGATCCGGCGTCGGCTCCACGTATCGAGCGAGGTGACGACGTCATGAGTATTTTCAGCCACTTCCAACAACGCTTCGCATCCACACAGCAGGAAGAACTCACGCTGCAAGAGTATCTTGAGCTGTGCAAACAGGACCGCAGCACCTACGCATCTGCCGCCGAGCGCCTGCTGTTGGCAATCGGCGAGCCGGAGTTGATAGACACCTCGAACAATTCGCGCCTGTCGCGGATATTCTCCAACAAGGTGATCCGCCGCTACCCGGCCTTTGAAGACTTCCATGGCATGGAAGAATGCATCGACCAGATCGTCTCCTACTTCCGCCATGCCGCCCAAGGCCTGGAAGAGAAGAAACAGATCCTCTACTTGCTCGGCCCGGTCGGCGGCGGCAAGTCGTCCCTGGCCGAAAAGCTCAAACAATTGATCGAGAAAGTGCCCTTCTACGCCATCAAGGGCTCACCGGTATTCGAGTCGCCCTTGGGCCTGTTCAACGCCACAGAAGATGGCGCGATCCTCGAAGAAGACTTTGGCATCCCACGGCGCTACCTCAATACCATCATGTCGCCCTGGGCCACCAAGCGCCTGTCCGAGTTTGGTGGGGACATCAGCCAGTTCCGCGTGGTGAAGCTCTACCCGTCGATCCTCAACCAGATCGGCGTAGCCAAGACCGAACCGGGGGATGAGAACAACCAGGATATTTCGGCCCTGGTCGGTAAAGTCGATATCCGCAAACTCGAAGAATTCCCTCAGAACGACGCTGATGCCTACAGCTACTCTGGCGCGCTGTGCCGGGCCAACCAGGGCCTGATGGAGTTCGTGGAGATGTTCAAGGCGCCGATCAAGGTGCTGCACCCACTGCTCACCGCCACCCAGGAAGGTAACTACAACAGCACCGAAGGCCTGGGCGCGATTCCGTTCACCGGTATCCTGCTGGCCCACTCCAACGAATCGGAATGGCACACCTTCCGCAACAACAAGAACAACGAAGCCTTCATCGACCGGATCTACATCGTCAAAGTGCCGTACTGCCTGCGGGTCAGCGATGAGATCAAGATTTACGACAAGCTGCTGTTCAACAGCTCCCTGGCCAAGGCCCATTGCGCGCCTGATACCTTGAAGATGCTGGCGCAGTTCACCGTGCTATCGCGCCTCAAGGAGCCGGAAAACTCGAATATCTATTCGAAGATGCGCGTATACGACGGCGAAAACCTCAAGGACACCGATCCCAAGGCCAAGTCGATCCAGGAGTATCGCGATACGGCTGGCGTGGACGAAGGCATGAACGGCCTGTCGACGCGCTTTGCGTTCAAGATTCTCTCCAAGGTCTTCAACTTCGACCCTCACGAGATCGCCGCCAACCCGGTGCACTTGCTCTACGTGCTCGAACAACAGATCGAACAGGAACAGTTCCAGGCCGAAACCCGCGAACGCTACCTGCGCTTCCTCAAGGAATACCTGGCGCCGCGCTACATCGAGTTCATCGGCAAGGAAATCCAGACCGCCTATCTGGAGTCCTACAGCGAGTACGGCCAGAACATCTTCGACCGCTACGTGCTGTACGCCGACTTCTGGATTCAGGACCAGGAATACCGCGATCCGGAAACCGGAGAAATCCTCAACCGCGTGGCACTCAACGAGGAACTGGAAAAAATCGAGAAACCCGCCGGTATCAGCAATCCGAAGGACTTCCGCAACGAGATCGTCAACTTCGTGCTGCGCGCCCGCGCCAACAACAACGGCAAGAACCCGACCTGGCTCAGCTACGAAAAGCTGCGGGTGGTCATCGAGAAGAAAATGTTCTCCAACACCGAGGATTTGCTGCCGGTCATCAGCTTCAACGCCAAGGCCAGCAAGGAGGACCAGCAAAAACACAACGACTTCGTCACACGAATGGTCGAGCGTGGCTACACCGACAAACAGGTACGGCTGCTCTCTGAGTGGTATCTGCGGGTTCGCAAATCGCAGTAAGGCAGCGACGGGCGCACGCTGCCAGGCCACCGGCCTGGCAGCCGACCGCTTGTCTCTAAGCTTCCAGCTCGCGGCTTGAAGCTTGTAACGTGAAGCTGCCCGGAGGGCTCCCCATGAGCTATGTGATCGACCGACGCCTCAATGGCAAGAACAAGAGCACGGTAAACCGCCAGCGTTTCCTGCGGCGTTACCGTGACCACATCAAAAAGGCCGTTGAAGAGGCCGTCAGCCGCCGCTCCATCACCGACATGGAGCATGGCGAACAAATCAGTATTCCTGGAAGGGACATCGACGAACCGGTGCTGCACCATGGCCGTGGTGGCAAGCAAACCGTCGTACACCCGGGCAACAAGGAATTCACCACCGGCGAACATATCCAGCGCCCCCAAGGCGGAGGCGGCGGCAAAGGCCCGGGAAAAGCCGGTAACTCCGGCGAAGGTATGGATGAGTTCGTGTTCCAGATCACCCAGGAAGAATTCCTCGAGTTCATGTTCGAAGACCTGGAGCTGCCCAACCTGGTCAAGCGCAACCTGACCGGCACCGACACCTTCAAGACCGTGCGCGCCGGCATCAGCAACGAAGGCAACCCTTCGCGCATCAATATCATCCGTACCCTGCGTTCGGCCCATGCCCGGCGCATTGCCCTGTCAGGCAGCAGCCGCGCCAAATTGAAGGAAGCCAAAGAGGAACTGGCACGCCTGAAGCGTGAAGAACCAGACAACTTCGGCGATATCCAGCAAATCGAGGCGGAAATAGAGAAACTTAGTGCGCGCATTCACCGTGTGCCGTTTCTCGACACCTTCGACCTCAAGTACAACCTGTTGGTGAAACAGCCCAACCCCAGCTCCAAGGCAGTGATGTTCTGCCTGATGGACGTCTCCGGCTCCATGACCCAGGCCACCAAGGACATCGCCAAACGCTTCTTCATCCTGCTGTACCTGTTTCTCAAGCGGAACTACGACAAAATCGACGTGGTGTTCATCCGCCATCACACCAGCGCACGTGAAGTGGACGAAGAAGAGTTCTTCTACTCCCGGGAAACCGGCGGCACCATCGTGTCCAGCGCACTGAAGTTGATGCAGGAGATCATGGCGGAACGCTACCCGGCCAACGAGTGGAACATCTACGCCGCCCAAGCCTCCGACGGCGACAACTGGAACGATGACTCGCCCATCTGCCGCGACATCCTGATCAACCAGATCATGCCGTTCGTGCAGTACTACACTTATGTTGAAATCACCCCCCGTGAGCATCAGGCCCTGTGGTTCGAATACGAGCGCATCGGCGAAGCCTTTGCCGATACCTTCGCCCAGCAGCAACTGGTCTCGGCCGGCGATATCTACCCGGTCTTCCGTGAACTCTTCCAGCGCAGGTTAGTGACATGACCGCCAAAAAAGAGCAAAAACGCCAACCCATTTCCACGGGCTCCGAGTGGACCTTTGAACTGATCCAGGCCTATGACCGGGAAATCAGCCGTATCGCGGCCGGTTATGCGCTGGACACCTACCCCAACCAGATCGAGGTCATCACCGCCGAGCAGATGATGGATGCCTATGCGTCGGTGGGCATGCCTTTGGGCTATCACCATTGGTCCTATGGCAAACACTTCCTCAGTACCGAGAAATCCTACACCCGCGGCCAGATGGGACTGGCCTACGAGATCGTCATCAACTCCGACCCGTGCATCGCCTACCTGATGGAAGAAAACACCATCTGCATGCAGGCACTGGTAGTGGCCCATGCCTGCTACGGGCATAACAGCTTCTTCAAGGGCAATTACCTGTTCCGTACCTGGACGGATGCCAGCTCAATCATCGATTACCTGGTGTTCGCCAAGCAGTACATCATGCAGTGCGAAGAGCGCCACGGTATCGACGCGGTAGAGGATTTGCTCGACTCCTGCCACGCCCTGATGAACTACGGCGTCGACCGCTACAAACGCCCTTACCCGATCTCCGCCGAAGAAGAACGCCTGCGCCAGAAGGAACGCGAGGAGCATCTGCAGAAGCAAATCAACGACCTGTGGCGCACCATCCCCAAGCGCGCCGGCAAAAACAGCGACAAGGATAATGCGCGCTTCCCCGCCGAACCTCAGGAAAACATCCTTTATTTCCTGGAGAAACACGCTCCGCTGCTTGAGCCGTGGCAACGGGAAATTGTGCGTATCGTGCGCAAGATTGCCCAATACTTTTACCCACAGCGCCAGACCCAGGTAATGAACGAGGGCTGGGCAACATTCTGGCACTACACCTTGATGAACGACCTGTACGACGAGGGCCTGGTCACCGACGGCTTCATGATGGAGTTCCTCACCTCCCACACCAGCGTGGTGTTCCAGCCGGGCTTCGATAGCCCGTACTACAACGGCATCAATCCCTATGCACTCGGCTTTGCCATGTACCGCGATATCCGCCGCATGTGCGAGCACCCCACTGAGGAAGACCGCCGCTGGTTCCCGGAGATCGCCGGCAGCGACTGGTTGTCGACCATCAAATTCGCCATGAGCAGCTTCAAGGATGAGAGCTTCATCCTGCAGTACCTGTCACCCCAGGTGATTCGCGATCTCAAGCTGTTCAGCATCCTCGATGACGATCTCAAGGATGACCTGGTGGTGCCGGCCATCCACGATGAACCAGGTTACCGCACCATCCGCGAAACCCTGGCGGCGCAGTACAACCTGGGCAATCGTGAGCCTAACGTGCAGATCTACAGCATTGACGTACGCGGCGACCGTTCGCTGACCCTGCGCCACCAGCAACACGATCGCAAACCCTTGGGCGAGTCCACTGAGGAAGTGCTCAAACACCTGCACCGGCTGTGGGGCTTCGACATTCACCTCGAAACCCTGCAAGGCGATCAAGTGATGAAGACTCACCATGTGCCGCCCCGTACCGATCACAACGACAACGACTACGGCCGCCTGGACCTGGCCGTCGTTCATCTCTGAAACGGCAAAGCCTCCATTGGTCAGGCACAGGCGGTATCCTGTGCCGCTAATGGAGGCTTTTTCATGAAAATCTACAAAGTCGGCGGTGCGGTGCGTGACCGCCTGCTGGGCATCAAAGTCACCGACATCGACCGCGTGGTGGTCGGTGCGACCACTGAAGAAATGCTCGCCAAGGGCTACAAGCCGGTAGGCTCGGACTTCCCGGTGTTCCTCGACCCGAAAAACGGCGACGAATACGCGCTCGCCCGCACCGAACGCAAGAGCGGCAGGGGTTACGGTGGCTTTGTATTTCACGCCAGCCCCGAGGTCACGCTGGAAGAAGACTTGATCCGCCGCGACCTGACCATCAATGCCATGGCAGAGGACGACGACGGCAACCTGACCGATCCTTATGACGGCCAGCTTGATCTTGAGGCGCGTATTCTACGCCACGTTTCCCCTGCATTCGCCGAAGATCCCCTTCGAGTCCTGCGTGTTGCCCGCTTCGCTGCGCGCTACGCCCCTTTGGGCTTCACCGTTGCACCGCAAACCCTGGAGCTGATGCGCCAACTCAGCGAATCCGGCGAACTGGAAGCCCTGACCCCGGAGCGCAGCTGGAAAGAAATCTCCCGCGCACTCATGGAAGATCAGCCCCAGGTATTCATCCAGGTACTGCGCGATTGCGATGCGCTGAAAACCTTGATGCCGGAAGTGAACGCACTGTTCGGTGTCCCACAACCCGAAGCCCATCACCCTGAAATCGACACCGGCATACACACCTTGAGTGTTCTGGAACAGGCGGCCTTGCATCAGCAGCCACTGACCGTGCGCTGGGCCTGCCTACTGCACGACTTGGGCAAAGGCACCACACCTGTGGATAAGTTGCCGCAGCACATTGCCCATGAACACCGGGGTTTGAAGCTGATCAAGGCCGTCAATGAACGCTTCAAAGTGCCAAGGGATTGCCAGGAGCTGGCGCTGCTGGTCGGCCAATATCACACCCACGGGCATCGTGCGCTTGAGCTGAAAGCCTCGACATTGCTGGAGTTACTACAAAGTTTCGACGTTTACCGTCGGCCGCAGCGATTTGAAGAGTTTGTTGTGGCGTGTGAAATGGACGCCCGAGGCCGCAAGGGTCTGGAACAGAGAAGTTATCCACAGGCGGATTACTTGCGCGGAGCAGCGAAGGCTGCGCGCGAAGTGGCGGTGGCACCACTACTGGAGAAGGGCTTCAAAGGCCCAGAGCTGGGCGAAGCGCTCAAGCACGAGAGGTTGAAAACGCTGAAAGCCTACAAGGAACAGCACGCCCTATAGGAGCGTGCTCGGAGTCAACTGCTGGCCCTGCCATTCGAACCCGACAGGGGCCAGCACTTGGTCGATCCGGGTGTCGCGCCACAGCTCAGCCAGGGTCTTGCCCGCCTCAGGATGCACGCGATCCGGAGCCATCAACGACAGCGGCCACAACACAAAGGCGTTTTTCAGGATCTCGGCACGCGGCAGGATCAAACCATCGAAGTTGCCCACCAACTCGCCATACAGCAGCACGTCGATATCCAGCGGCAGGCCCTTGCGATCCGGTGCATAGCGACCATTGTCGGCCTCGATGAATTTCAACCGGCGGTCCAGCTCCATCAACGGCAGGTCGGTATGCGCCGACACCACCAGGTTGAAAAACGGTCCGCTCTTGATACCCACCGGCTGGCTTTCGAACACCGCCGAACAACGCATATCGACCAAGAACCCCGCCAGCGCATCCAGGCCGGCGCAGAGGTGAGACTCGCGCTCGATATTGCTGCCAAGGCCAAGGTAAACCTGAGTTAGCGACATCCGCGCTCGATCTCCACGCCCACGCCCCTGGCGGCCGGCACGGCACCCGGCTTGGTCAATTTGAGGTGCAGCCAGGGAATCTGAAATTCGCTCATCAGCACTTCGGCCAGACGCTCGGCAAAGGTTTCCACCAGCTGGAATTGGGCGTGCTCGGCAAAGGCCTGGATACGCGCCGATACGCTGGCGTAATCCAGTGCCAGGGTCAGGTCGTCACCCGCCGCAGCTGGGCGGTTATCCCAGGCGAAGCTCAGGTCCAGGCGCAGGCATTGCTTGATGCCGCGCTCCCAGTCGTAGGCCCCGATCACGGTGTCGACTTCCAGGCCCTCGATAAACACTCTGTCCAAGCACTCTTCTCCGCAGCACGACAAGGGCGCGATGCCCCGTTAGAATCAGGGCGTCCTCGCCCGGAATAGTTAGCATGTTTTGGTCACTGGCGATTCTCGCCTACCTGCTCGGCTCGCTGTCCTTCGCCATTTTGCTCAGCCGCCTCACGGGAAATCCCGACCCGCGAATGAGTGGCTCAGGCAATGCCGGCGCCACCAATATGTTGCGTCTGGCCGGCAAGAAACTCGCCGTACTGACGCTGCTTGGGGATATCTGCAAGGGCCTGTTTCCCGTGCTGATCGCCAGCTTTGTCGGCCTTTCCCTGCAACAGCAAGCCTGGGTGGGCGTGTGTGCCGTCCTGGGCCATCTGTTTCCGCTGTACTTTCGCTTTCGCGGCGGCAAAGGCGTCGCTACAGCGGCGGGCATGCTACTGGGGATCTACCCACCAGCGGCGTTGTTGGCCGTACTGGCTTGGTTATTGACCTTCTATCTGACCCGCACCAGCTCACTGGCAGCCCTGATCGCCACACCGCTCACCCTGCCGTTGCTGGCCTGGCAAGAACCTGCGGCGCTGTTGCCGATGAGCGTGCTGACACTGCTGATCGTCTGGCGCCACCGCGGCAATTTACGCGACCTGTTTGCCGGGCGCGAACGGCATTTTTAAATACCGTCGATGAGCCCGGCTCACGCTGCCCCCTTACAACGGTGAAAGCTGCTCCATCGGCCAACGTGCCTGCACACTGATCGCCAGGCTTTCATGCTGCCCGGCCTGCAAGCGCTGGCAACCGGCATAGGCGATCATCGCGCCGTTGTCGGTGCAGAACTCGGGGCGCGCGTAAAACACGTCGCCCTTCATGTCGCCAAGCATTTTTTCCAGCGAGGCACGCAGGGCCTTGTTGGCGCTGACGCCGCCAGCGATCACCAGGCGCTTCATACCCGCCTGTTTCAGGGCGCGCTTGCACTTGATGGTCAAAGTCTCCACCACGGCCTGCTGGAACGCCAGCGCAATGTCGCAACGGGCTTGCTCACTGTCGTCCCCGGCGCTGACGCTTTGTTGCCAGGTATTGAGTGCCGAGGTTTTCAAGCCACTGAAGCTGAACATCAAGCCAGGGCGATCACACATCGGACGCGGGAAGGTATAGCGACCCGGTACGCCCTTTTCGGCCAGACGCGCGATTTCCGGACCACCGGGATAGTTGAGGCCCATCATCTTCGCGGTTTTGTCGAAAGCTTCACCGGCAGCGTCGTCCAAAGATTCGCCCAACAGGGTGTATTGGCCAATGCCATCGACCTGAACCAGCTGCGTATGGCCGCCGGAAACCAACAAAGCGACGAACGGGAACTCTGGCGGTGTTTTTTCCAGCATGGGGGCCAGTAAATGGCCTTCCATATGGTGCACACCGAGGGCCGGAATGCCCCAGGCGAAGGCCAGCGCTTGCGCACAAGAAGCCCCCACCAGCAGGGCTCCAACCAATCCTGGGCCGGCAGTGTAGGCAATAGCGTCGATCTCGGTCGGCACGCAGCCAGCCTCATCCAACACCTGGCGAATCAACGGCAGCATGCGTTTGACGTGATCGCGGCTGGCCAGCTCCGGCACTACACCGCCATAAGCACGATGCAGGTCTATCTGACTGAACAGTGCATCGGCCAAAAGCCCGCGTTCACTGTCGTAAAGTGCGACACCGGTTTCGTCGCAGGAGGTTTCAAGTCCCAGTACTAGCATGGGTTTGCGCCTTGTAGAGGCTGAATTCGAAGGCGCGCATAATAGTCGTCACTCCCCCTCCCGACTAGCGGTTTTCGATCAGAGGCTTTGCATTCCGGGCAATGAGGGGTTAACATCCGCAACCCTTAAAAACCGACGACCTCAGCCGCGAATTTTTTGCGACGAGAACGTTGATCCCGGTAATGAAAGAAGGTAGCTCTGGATGCCAGCCGTCAAAGTTAAAGAGAACGAACCCTTCGACGTAGCTCTGCGTCGTTTCAAGCGCTCCTGCGAAAAAGCCGGTGTACTGGCTGAAGTTCGTAGCCGCGAATTTTACGAGAAGCCAACTTCTGAGCGTAAGCGCAAAGCAGCAGCCGCTGTTAAGCGTCACGCCAAGAAAGTTCAGCGCGAACAGCGCCGCGCCGTTCGTCTGTACTAATACACAGACGTTCGTAGCAAGCTTCTGCCAAGCCCGGCCCTCAGCCGGGCTAATGGCATTTGCGGATATCGCTTGATGCTTCACTGTTGACGCCGCACACGCGACCGAGACATTGTTTCACACGTCAGGACTGGCTCTTCTGCCAGCGGTGCACGTCTCTTCTGACGAGCCTAACAAGGCTACTGACGAGCACACTTATTTTTTAACAGACGATCAACTGTATCGGCTGCGCTCATCTTCCGAGGCCTTCCATGGGCCAAGACCGGAAACTCGGGCAACATTTCCAAGCCGAAGACTGATAGAAATTAACATCAGTGAATGCTCGGCAGATACACTTCCTGACAGCCCAATAGACGACAGCTGGTCGAGCCGCACAATTTGCGTGCCCGAGCACTTCGCGGGCTTCATTGACACGCAGTGATGACGAGAACGCCATGGCCGGGCTGATTCCCCAGAGCTTTATTGACGACCTTCTGAACCGCACCGACATCGTCGATGTTGTCAGCTCGCGCCTGCAAATGAAGAAGGCCGGTAAAAACTACACCGCCTGCTGCCCGTTTCACAAAGAAAAGACCCCGTCGTTCAGCGTCAGCCCCGACAAGCAGTTCTACTACTGCTTCGGCTGCGGCGCGGGTGGCAATGCCCTCGGTTTCATCATGGACCACGACAACCTGGACTTCCCCCAGGCCGTCGAGGAACTGGCGAAAGCCGCCGGCATGGAAATCCCCCGGGAAGAAAGTGGCCGCCCGCATAAGCCACGCCAACCCACCGATTCGCCGCTGTATCCGCTGCTGACCGCTGCTGCCGACTTCTATCGTCAGGCACTCAAAAGCCATCCGCAACGCAAGGCCGCCGTCGATTACCTCAAGGGCCGCGGCCTCACCGGTGAGATCGCCCGCGACTTTGGCCTGGGGTTCGCCCCGCCCGGCTGGGACAATTTGTACAAACACCTGAGCAGCGACACTCTTCAGCAAAAGGCCATGATCGACGCCGGGCTGCTGGTGGAAAACGCCGAGACCGGCAAGCGCTATGACCGCTTCCGCGATCGCGTGATGTTTCCGATCCGCGACAGCCGAGGCCGGATCATTGCCTTTGGTGGCCGCGTACTGGGGGACGACAAGCCCAAGTACCTGAACTCTCCGGAAACCCCGGTATTCCACAAAGGCCAAGAGCTTTACGGCCTGTTTGAGGCGCGCAAGAACAACCGCAACCTCGATGAAATCATCGTGGTTGAAGGCTATATGGATGTCATTGCCCTTGCCCAGCAAGGCCTGCGCAATGCGGTGGCGACCTTGGGCACAGCCACCAGCGAAGAACACATGAAACGCCTGTTTCGCGTGGTGCCCAGCGTTTTGTTCTGCTTCGACGGCGACCAGGCTGGCCGCAATGCCGCCTGGCGCGCGCTCGAAGCCACGCTGTCGAGCCTGCAGGACGGGCGCCGCGCGCGCTTTTTGTTTCTGCCCGAAGGCGAAGACCCGGACACCCTGGTGCGCTCCGAAGGCACCGACGCATTCCGCGCGCGCATCAATCAACATGCACAGCCGCTGGCAGACTATTTCTTCCAGCAACTGACCGAAGAAGCCGACCCGCGCTCCCTCGAAGGCAAGGCCCACATGGCCACCCTCGCCGCACCGCTGATCGACAAAGTGCCAGGCGCCAACCTGAAATCCCTGATGCGCATGCGCCTGCTGGAAATCACCGGATTGAGCGGCGAAGCCGTCAGCCAACTGGTGCACAGCGCGCCGCAGGACGCGCCGCCAGCCTATGATCCGGGCATGGATTACGACGCCATGCCGGACTATTCCGACTTCCATCAACCGCAGGAGGCCTACGCGCCCCAGCAGGAGTGGACACCGAAAAAGTCTGGCGCCGACGGTAAGAAATGGGAAAAGAAACCCTGGAGCAAGAATGGCAAACGCGGCGATCGCGATGAGGCTTACGCCCCGCGAACCCCCGTCGCCGTAGAAGCGCCGACGCTCATTGCGCTGCGCACGCTCATTCACCACCCGCAGCTGGCGGGAAAGGTCGAGAGCGCCGACCACTTTGCCAACGAAAGCAACAGCTATGCTCAGGTACTGATCGCCTTGATCGAGGCGGTCCAGAAAAATCCTAAGCTAAACTCAATTCAGTTGATGGCCCGTTGGCATGGCACCGAACAGGGTCGCCTGCTCAAAGCGCTTGCGGAAAAGGAGTGGCTAATTGACGGCGACAACCTTGAACAACAGTTTTTAGACACCATTACTAGGTTATCTGCGGGTCAGCACACGCAGACCCTCGATGAACTCATCAAGAAAGCAAGGCAGCCGGGTTTGTCGGCTGAAGAGCAAATTCAGATAGCAAAACAGATGCGCGACCTCTTAAAACAGAATGTTTCCGCATCAAACCCGACCTCAGCTGGCGTGTGAGGTCATAGCTCGGGTATAATCCTCGGCTTGTTTTTTGCCCGCCAAGACCTTCAGTGGATAGGGTGTTATGTCCGGAAAAGCGCAACAGCAGTCTCGTATCAAAGAGTTGATCGTTCTTGGTCGTGAGCAGGGTTACCTGACTTACGCGGAGGTCAACGACCACCTGCCTGAGGATATTTCAGATCCAGAGCAGGTGGAAGACATCATCCGCATGATTAACGACATGGGGATCAACGTATTCGAAGCTGCGCCAGATAAGGATTCCCTTATGCTGGCGGACGCCGATACCGACGAGGCTGCCGCTGAAGAAGCTGCTGCCGCGCTGGCTGCTGTGGAGACCGATATCGGTCGTACCACCGACCCTGTGCGCATGTATATGCGTGAAATGGGTACCGTCGAGCTGCTGACACGCGAAGGCGAAATTGAAATCGCCAAGCGTATCGAAGAGGGTATCCGTGAAGTGATGGGCGCAATCGCGCACTTCCCTGGCACGGTTGACCATATTCTCTCCGAGTACAACCGCGTTACCACCGAAGGTGGCCGCCTGTCCGACGTTCTGAGCGGTTATATCGACCCGGACGACGGCATTGCGCCGCCTGCCGCCGAAGTGCCGCCGCCTGTCGATGCCAAGGCTGCGAAAGCGGACGACGACTCCGATGACGATGACGCTGAAAGCAGCGGCGACGACGAAGATGAAGTCGAAAGCGGTCCAGACCCGATCATTGCAGCCCAGCGTTTTGGTGCGGTTTCCGATCAAATGGAAATCACCCGCAAGGCCCTGAAGAAGCACGGTCGCGCCAACAAGCAGGCGATTGCCGAGCTGGTGGCCCTGGCTGAGCTGTTCATGCCGATCAAGCTGGTGCCGAAGCAGTTCGAAGGCCTGGTTGAACGTGTTCGCAGCGCCCTTGAGCGCCTGCGTGCTCAAGAACGCGCAATCATGCAGCTGTGCGTACGTGATGCACGTATGCCGCGCGCCGACTTCCTGCGCCAGTTCCCAGGCAACGAAGTTGACGAAAGCTGGACCGACGCACTGGCCAAAGGCAAGGCAAAATACGCCGAAGCCATTGGTCGCCTGCAGTCGGACATCATCCGTTGCCAGCAGAAGCTGACCGCGCTTGAGACCGAAACCGGTCTGACGATTGCTGAAATCAAGGACATCAACCGTCGCATGTCGATCGGTGAGGCCAAGGCCCGCCGCGCGAAGAAAGAGATGGTTGAAGCGAACTTGCGTCTGGTGATCTCCATCGCCAAGAAGTACACCAACCGTGGCCTGCAGTTCCTCGATCTGATCCAGGAAGGCAACATCGGCCTGATGAAGGCGGTGGACAAGTTCGAATACCGTCGCGGCTACAAGTTCTCGACTTATGCCACCTGGTGGATTCGTCAGGCGATCACTCGCTCGATCGCCGACCAGGCCCGCACCATCCGTATTCCGGTGCACATGATCGAGACCATCAACAAGCTCAACCGTATTTCCCGGCAGATGTTGCAGGAAATGGGTCGCGAACCGACCCCGGAAGAGCTGGGCGAACGCATGGAAATGCCTGAGGATAAAATCCGCAAGGTATTGAAGATCGCTAAAGAGCCGATCTCCATGGAAACGCCGATTGGTGATGACGAAGACTCCCATCTGGGTGACTTCATCGAAGACTCGACCATGCAGTCGCCAATCGATGTCGCCACCGTTGAGAGCCTTAAAGAAGCGACTCGCGACGTACTGTCCGGCCTCACTGCCCGTGAAGCCAAGGTACTGCGCATGCGTTTCGGCATCGACATGAATACCGACCACACCCTTGAGGAAGTCGGTAAGCAGTTTGACGTAACCCGCGAGCGGATCCGTCAGATCGAGGCCAAGGCGCTGCGCAAGTTGCGCCACCCCACGCGAAGCGAGCATCTGCGCTCCTTCCTCGACGAGTGATACCAGAACCCCCGGCCCAGGCCGGGGGTTTTGCTTTCTACAGATAAAACACTCTGCAGCCCCCCTCCCCCGCAATGCCCGTCTACACTCGAAACATTCCCCGTGCCATAACGAGACCGTTATGCCCAGACTGCCGACCGTGTTACTGCTGTCGCTGCTGACCTGGACCGCAACGGCTGGCGCGTTGACTCTTTCTGATGATGAGCGTAGCTGGCTGGCGGACCATCAGGAGTTGCGCCTGGGCGTGGATGCCTCTTGGCCACCCTTCGAATACCGCGACGAAAATGGTCGCTACCAGGGACTGGCTGCCGACTATGTGCGCCTGATCCAGGACCGCCTGGGTGTGCGGATCAAACTGATTGAGCCTGCAAACTGGACCGCCGTGCTCGAACAGGCAAAAAACAACCAGCTCGACCTGCTGCCCGGCATCATGTCCACCCCAGAGCGGCAAAGCTACATGGCGTTCACGCGCCCTTATCTTGATTTCCCCATCGTCATCCTTGCCCATGAGGGCGGTGCGAAACCACGTGACCTCAAGGACCTCTACGGGCTGAAGATTGCCGTGGTAGAAAACTATGCCCCCCATGAACTACTGCGCACCCACCACCCCGACCTCAATCTGGTGGCCATGCCCAACGTCAGCTCGACCCTACAGGCCCTGGCCACCGACGAGGTGGATGCGGTGGTCGGCGATCTGGCGTCCAGCGTCTGGAGCCTGCGCCAACTCAAGCTGGATGGCTTATACGTCAGCGGTGAAACGCCCTACCGTTATCAACTGGCGATGGGCGTACCGCGGGATGAAAAAATACTGGTGGGTATTCTGGACAAGGTGCTCGCCGACCTAAGCCCCAATGAAACCGACGCCATCCAGCAACACTGGGTAGGCAGCGTCACCGACCACCGCACATTCTGGGCCGACTTGCTGATGTACGGCCTCCCCGCCGTATTGCTGCTGAGCACCGTGCTGGCCATCGTGATTCGGATCAATCGTCGGCTCAGTTCGGAAATTTCCCGCCGAGTCGCCCTGGAACAGGAACTGCGCAGCAGCGAGTACCATTATCGCGGCCTGGTCGAAAGCCTGTCGGCCATTGCCTGGGAAGCCAGCATCGCCGACTTCACGTATAGCTACGTGTCACCCCATGCCGAAGACCTGCTGGGTTATCCCCGCGCCCACTGGCTGATTCCAGGCTTCTGGCGCAACATCGTCCACCCTGCCGACCTGACACGCGCCGAAGCCTATTGCTACCGCGAAACCCGCGCCAACCGCGATCACAGTGTGGACTATCGCGTGATCACCGCCGACGGCCGCTGCCTGTGGGTGCGCGACATTGTCAGCCTGATCGAACATGGCCATGAGCCAGTGCTGCGCGGCCTGATGATCGACATCAGCGAGGCCAAGCGCACCGAAGAAGCACTGCAACTGTCCGAACAAAAGTTTGCCTCAGTGTTTCAGCAATGCCCTGACATGCTGGTGATCGCCCGGATGTCCGATGGCTGCCTGCTGGAGGTCAACAAGGCGTTCGAGGACCAGATTGGCCTTACAGCCGAAGAAGCCGTGGGCAAAACCGCCACCGAACTGAATATCTGGGGCATTCAAGGCGTCGGCCCCGACCTGCTGCAACGGGTACAGACCACCAGCATTCGCAATCTGGAGATGCCCTTCTTACGTAGCAATGGCCAGGCATTTACCGGGCTGATCTCAGCCGAGCCATTCCAACTCGACACCACCGCAGCACTGGTAGTGGTGGTACGTGACATCACCCAACTCAAGGAAACCCAACAGCGCCTGCAAACCTCCGAGGAGAAATTCGCCAAGGCGTTCCATGCCTCCCCGGACGGCTTGCTGTTGAGTCGTCAACGCGATGGCCTGTTGATTGAAGTGAACGAGGGTTTCAGCCACCTGACCGGCTTCACCAGCGCCACATCGCTCGACCAATCGACCCTGGACCTGGGCATCTGGGTCGACCTCAACGAGCGCAAGCACATGCTGGAACTGATGCAGCGCGACGGGTTTGTCCGCGACTTCATCTGCCACATCCGCCGCGCCGACGGCCTGATTCGCCTGTGCGAAGTGTCCAGTCGCCCACTGCCCATCGGCGATGAAGACTGCATGCTGACCATCGCCCGCGACATCACCGAACGCCAACAGATGCAGGAGAAACTGCAACTTGCCGCTACCGTGTTCGAAAGTACCGCAGAAGGCGTATTGATCACTGACATCCATCAGAACATCAGCGCCGTAAACCGTGCTTTCAGCGAGATCACCGGCTACAGCGAAGCCGAAGCCCTGGGGCACACCCCACGCCTGCTCGCCTCTGGGCTGCACGACAGCGCGTTCTATGCAGCCATGTGGCATCAGTTGACCGCCCAGGGTCACTGGCAAGGCGAGATTTCCAATCGCCGCAAGAATGGCGAGCTGTACCCCAGCTGGCTGACCATCAGTGCTGTGCGCAACCATGAGCAACTGATCACGCACTTTGTCGCGGTGTTTGCCGATATTTCCAGCCTCAAGCACGCCCAGGCACGCCTCGATTACCAGGCACACCACGATCCGCTGACCGGCCTGCCTAACCGTACGCTGTTTGAAAACCGGTTGCAGGCAGCGCTCAACAACCAACAGGGCACTGGCAATCAGGGCGCGGTTCTGTTCCTCGACCTGGACCGTTTCAAACACATCAACGATAGCCTCGGCCACCCCATCGGCGACCTGCTGCTAAAAGACATCGCCGTACGCCTCAAGGAGCAACTGCGCGATATCGACACCGTGGCGCGGCTGGGCGGTGACGAGTTCATCATCCTGCTGCCCGGCCTGCAACAAGCCAGCGATGCCGAGCATCTGGCCAACAAACTGCTTGCCTGTTTCACGCCGCCGTTCCAGGCCGGGGAGCACGAGTTCTTTATCAGTGCCAGCATTGGTACCAACTTGTACCCGCAGGACGGTACTGATGTCGCCACTCTGGTAAAAAACGCCGATGCTGCGATGTACCGCTCCAAGGCCAAAGGCCGCAACCGGGTCGAGAGCTATACCCGCGACCTTACCGCCCAAGCCAACGAGCGTGTGGCACTGGAGCACGAGCTGCGCCGAGCCATTGAGCGCAACGAACTGAGCTTGTATTACCAGCCTAAGCTGAGCCTCAGGACGCAAGAGCTGATCGGCGCTGAGGCCCTGATTCGCTGGCACCACCCCACCTTCGGCGACGTGCCTCCCGAGCACTTCATTGCACTGGCCGAAGAGAACGGTACGATCTTGCAAATCGGTGATTGGGTGCTGGAACAAGCCTGCCGCCAAATGCATGCGTGGAAAGACATCTTCGAGGACTTCGGCCCACTCTCGGTAAACCTGGCCGGCGCACAACTGCGTCATCCCAACCTGCTGGGGCGCATCGAACAGCTGCTGCGCGATTACCACCTGGAGCCGGGATGCCTGCAATTGGAGATTACCGAGAACTTCATCATGAGCCAGGCCGAAGAAGCGCTGGAGGTTCTGCACCAACTCAAACGCCTGGGCGTCCAACTGGCGATTGATGACTTCGGCACCGGGTATTCGTCCCTCAGCTACCTTAAGCGCCTGCCGCTGGACTTCCTGAAGATCGACCAGTCCTTCGTACGCGGCCTGCCCGACGACCCCCACGACGCCGCAATCGTGCGCGCCATCATCGCCCTGGGCCACAGCATGCAATTCACCATCATCGCCGAAGGCGTGGAAAACCCAGCGCAACAAGCCTTCCTCGCCGCCGAAGGCTGTGAGCAGATGCAAGGCTACATCGTCAGCTTGCCTATGCCTCCGGCGCTGTTTGCCGAGACCTTCCTTCGTATGCGCATTGAGGATTTTTCGGATGGCACAGTGGAGAAACCATCGTTATAATCCGCGACCTGTTAAGGGCCTATAGCTCAGTTGGTCAGAGCAGAGGACTCATAATCCTTTGGTCCACGGTTCAAGTCCGTGTGGGCCCACCAACTCCAAAGCCGCGCAATGCGCGGCTTTCGCGTTTCTGGGCGGCTCACCACAGGTACAGTGCTAGTTCGCCAGCCGCCTAGGAGGTCCCTCTCATGGCAGCTCTCGTCAAAACTCCTTCCGGTACCTAGAAGGCTCTGATTCGCAAAACTGGCTGGCCAACTGTGGCTAAAACCTTCCACACCAAGCGTGATGCTCAGGACTGGTCTCGACGTACCAAAGACGATATCTATCAGAAGGGATAGCGACGCGCCGAGTGCTGCAGGCTAATCCAGTGATCGCGGGTGAACTCATCGATCGCCCAGTCGCCGTTGAAGCGGCCGAGCCCCGAGTTTTTTTCGCCACCGAAGGGCGCGTTGGCCTCGTCGTTCACCGGGATGTCGTTGATATGAGTCATGCCGGCACGAATCTGTCGAGCGAAGTTCACTCCACGTTCCAGACTACGAGTGAACACCGCGCTGGATAAGCCGAACTCGCTGGCATTGGCAAGCTCCAGAGCATGGGCCTCGTCCCGGGCGCGAAGTAGGCCCACCAGCGGGCCGAAGATTTCGTTGCGAGCCAGGTCCATGTCGACCGTGACTTCGCCATAGACATGGGGTGCCAGCAGATTGCCCTGGGCACCACCCTCGTAGAGCGGTTCAGCGCCTTCACTTCGGGCCAATTCGATCTTTTCTCTCAGGCCTTGTAGTTGCCGTTCATTGATGACCGGGCCGATGACTGTTTCGATCAATTGCGGATCACCGACCTTGAGCCCCTTGACCCGTTCTACGAAGCGCTCGGCGAAGGCGTCGTAGAGGCTGTTGTCGACGATGATCCGGTTGACCGCCATGCATATCTGCCCTTGATGCAGGAACTTGCCGAATACCGCCGCGCTCACCGCTTGTTCGAGCTCGGCGTCGGCCAAGACCACAAACGGGCTGTTGCCGCCTAGCTCAAGGGCCACATGCTTGAGGTGCGCACCACCGCTGGCGATCCTACCGATACCGCGACCCACCGGGGTGGAACCGGTGAAGGTGATCAGCGAGGGCACCGGATGCTCAACAAAGGCATCGCCGATCTCGCTGCCCGCGCCCACCACCACACTGAGCACACCAGCCGGCAGGCCAGCTTCCTCGAAAATCTTCGCTAGCAGCAGGCCGCCGCACACGGGCGTATCACTGGCCGGTTTGACCACCACCGCGTTGCCCAAGGCCAGCGCCGGGGCGATGGAGCGCTGGGTCAGGTGCAGTGGGAAGTTCCACGGGCTAATAACCCCGACCACCCCTAGGGCACTACGATAGACACGGCTTTCCTTGCCAGGCACATCGGACTCGATAATTCGCCCGTGGACTCGCGCGGGGAACGATGCCGATTCCAGGGCAATGGCCCGCGCCGCGCCCCATTCCAATTGCGCCTTGAGCCGGGTGCTGCCGGACTCACGAATGATCCATTCGATGATTTCCTCGCGGCGCCGGTCGAATACCGCCACCACCCGATGCAGCACTGCTGCCCGCGCCGATGGCCCGAGTGCCGCCCATTGTGGCTGCACTGCAGCAGCTTGGGCATAGGCGGCATCCAGGTCCAGGCGATTGGCCTGGGAGATTTCCAGCAACAGTTGACCATCGAACGGGTTGCTCACCGCCAGGATTTTACCGGCAGCGCCGGCGCGCCACTCCCCGGCGATGTATTGCAAATGCAGATCGGTGTAACCAGCAGTAGACTCACTCATGACAAGGCTCCTCAAGAAACAGCGTTCACAAATCGATATTGTCTGGACGAACGTATACAGGCGCGGCAGATGTTCTGGCTTTCAGCCTACCGCCGACCGCGCCTCGATCAGACGCAGCAGTCCTAGCAGGGTTTCGGTGTACGGTACGGCGATGCCGGCCTGGCGCGCCCGTGCCAGGACCTCGCCATTGATGGCACCGATCTCCGTGGGCCGCCCGGCCAGCACGTCTTGCAACATGGACGGCTTGTGCGCCCGGTGGTGGGCGATGGCATGCGCCACGCTGTCCAAGCAACGCTGCGTATCCGTCGCGACGCCCACCGCCTGCGCGACGCTAAGCACCTCCTGTACGATGGCCCGAGCCAGCGGCACGCCTTGCGGCGCGGCATCCAGTTGCCCCACCGTGCAGCCGGTCACAGCGCACAGACTGTTCAAAGCCGCGTTGAAGGCCACTTTCTCCCAGATCGAGCTCCAGACCTGTGTGTCTGTCCTGCATTGCAGTCCCGCCGCCTCCAGCACGGCGGCAATCTGGGTACTTGCCTGGCGCTCGATGCCATCCAGGGACAAAATCCGAATAACGCCTTGGCCGTGGGAGCGAACATGGCCGGGCCCGGCCATGTCGGCGGGCCAGGTGGTCATACCGATTATCACCCGCTCCGGGGCGACATGACGGCACAGTGCTTCGGCGTTGCCCAGGCCGTTCTGCAGGGTCAGTACCCACGTGTGCTTGCCGATATGGCCGGCAATACTGCGCAGCGCATTGTCGGTGTGTTGGGCTTTGGTGAAGACCAGCAACAGATCAGGCTGCCCTGTTACCTGCTCCGCACGGCAGGCGATCAGTCCGCCGACGCGCCGGTCGTCGCTGTCGGTTTCCAAGCGCAGACCCTGGAGGCGGATCGCCTCCAGGTGCGTGTCGTTGATGTCCAGTAGCGTGACCGTCTGCCCGCTCTCCGCCAGCAGGCCGCCGAACAGCGAGCCCATGGCGCCCGCCCCCAGAATGGTGATGTTCATCGAATTTCCTTATGGCTGTGAGAACTCATCGGCAAGGTTCTTTTTGTAGGGCCGGGTTCATGAATTTTCCGGTACACGCCGGGGAATATGGCGACGCACCAACATCAGGGCGACCAGCGCCAGCAGCATTACCGTTCCCAGTAGCGTCAGATAACCATGGGTGCCACCTTGGGTGATCACCGTGGCGCCGACAAAGGCGCTGAGAATCGCCCCCATGCGTCCGAAGGCCAGGGCCGATGCAGTACCAGTGGCGCGCACGGCGGTGGGATAAATGAACGCACACAACGCATAGAGTGTGGACTGCACAGCGTTGACGAACAGGCCATGCACGCCAAAACCGAAGATCAGCAGGTTGGTGTTCTGGCCTATATCCACGGCCTGCATCGCAAAGGTACTGACCGCGCCACCTGCGCAACAGATCAGCAGCGGCCAGAACGATCCCCAGCGCGTTATGGCCAGCGCGCAGACCAGAGCGCCGATCACTCCGCCCAGGTTGTAGGCGGTGAGGCCGAAACTCGCCAGCGCCAACGGCAAACCTTCGGCCATGAGCATGGTCGGCAACCAACTAAAGGCACTATAGACGGCGGTTAAACACATGAAGAACGCCACCCAGACAGCCACCGTATCGCGCCCGTAGCCTGGGGCGAACAAGCTGCGAAAGCCGCCTTGCTGCTCGCTCTTCTGTTCCAGCATATCGGTGTAATGCACGCCCTCGGGCATGGGCCGGCCCATACGCTTCAGCAGTGAGGTCAACTCACCCCAGCGTTGAGGCCGGCGTGCCAGGAAGCGCGGTGACTCCGGCAAGGTCGCCAGTAGCAACAAGCCCAGCACAATGGGCAGGCTGCCGCCGATGAAGAACAACGGGCGCCAACCGTACAGCGGCAATATATGAGAGGCGAACAACCCCGCCAGCATACCGCCCAGCGGTACACAGACGATGGTCGCGGTAACCGCCAGGGTACGCCGGCGTGCCGGGGTGAACTCAGCCGTCATGGTGGTGGCGCTGGGTAGGGCACCACCGATACCCAGCCCGGCGATAAACCGTAGCACCGCCACGCTCAGTGCATCCGGTGACAGGCCGATGGCACAGGTCGCTGTGCCGAAAAGGATCACGCTGGTGATGACCGCCATGCGCCGGCCGAAACGATCGGCGAACAGACCCGCGCAGGCGCTGCCGATACCCATGCCGATCAGCCCGGCCGCCACTGCGGGAGCAAAGGCCTCACGGGTGATTCCCCACTCCTTGATCATCAATGGTATGGCGAAACCGATGAGCTGGCCGTCGAAGCCATCCATCACGATGGACAGCGCAGCCAGCAGCACCACGATCTTCTGCATCCCTGTATAGGGCCCATCATCGAGCAAAGTGCCGATGTCGGCACTGCCGGCCACCGAACTCGACCGCTGGGGCGTCACCTCCATCACGTCACTGACCGAAGTCGTGTTCATAGCCACCTCTTTTTATTGTTGTGGTGTGCACACAAGGCGCGTTTGGCAATGCTGGGGCTTAGCCCGGCGCTGGGAAACTCAGGGCTCAATCGTCAAGGTCGGGACCTCGATCAGTACTGGGCGATTGCCAACCAGAGCTGCACTGAAGGCTGCGGCGAACTCGGTGCCGGTCGCCGCATGTTGTGCATGCACTCCGTAGCCCTGGGCGATGGCGCAGAAGTCCAGGCCAGGAACGTCCAGCCCCGGCGCATCGCTGACCTCTAGCACATTGGCGAACCAGCGCAGTGCGCCGTAGGTGCCGTTCTTGAGAATAATGAACACCACCGGAATGCCGTACTGGGCAGCAGTCCAGAGCGCGGTGATGCCGTAGTTGGCCGAGCCGTCGCCGATGATTGCCACCACCCGTCGCCCGGGGGTCGCCAGTTGCACGCCGACCGCGGCCGGCAAGCCAAAGCCCAAACCGCCGGCGGCGGGAAAGAAGTAGCTACCGGGCTCGCTCATCGCCACCCGCTGCCAGAACGCACTGACAGTGGAGGTGGATTCCTTGACGTAGATCGCGTCCCTTGGCGCCAGTTGGTTGATCAGGTCGAACACGGTTTCCGGGCTTAGCAGGCCACCCTCCTCACGTGCCGGCGCCGGCAACGGTAAGCCGTTCGGCAGCGGCCGTCCGCTCTGAGGCAGCATGTCGACCAGGGCCTGGAGGGTCAGGGGGATATCGCACACCAGCGCATCACCCATGGGAGCCCGCGCCGCTTCGCCCGGGTCGCAGGTCAGGTGCACCAGTTCACAATCAGCCGGCAGATAATCACCTGGGGCGTATTGGTGGTAACGGAACACCGGTGCGCCGACTACCAGGATCAGGTCGTGCCCGGCCAGGCAGCGGCTGATCCCGGCGATGGCCGCCGGCAACACGCCACGGAAGCACCGGTGACGGGTGGGAAAGGGGCAGCGCGAAGCGGATGGCGCGACCCAGGCCGGCATGCGCAGTTTTTCCGCCAGTTGCACCGACAGGTCATTGCTGCCACTACTGTCGACATCCGGGCCGAGCACCAGCACCGGGTTGCGCGCTGCCGATATCCGCTCGGCCAGCGCCTGCAGTTGCGCTGTCGAAGGCTGGCCGGCGTTGGTCACCTGGCGCCGCGACAGATGCTCCACACCCGCTGGCGCCGCGCAGGCCCAGTCGTCATAGGGGATTGACACATATACCGGCCCGCGTGGCGCCAGGCTGGCCATATGGATCGCCTGGCTCAGGGTGCGCGGTACGTCCTGGGCCGAGGCCGGCTCATGACTCCACTTGACCAGGGGCTTGGGCAACTGCGCGGCATCGACATTGGCCAGCATCGCTTCCACACCGACCATCGAGCGCACCTGCTGGCCGGCAGTGATCACCAGAGGGCTATGCGAGTACCAGGCGTTTGTCAGCGCGCCCATGCCGTTGCCGGTACCGGCTGCGGCATGCAGGTTGACGAAGGTCGGCTTGCCAGTGGCCAGGGCGAAACCGTCGGCCATGCCGACCACCGCGCCCTCATGCAGGCCGAGAATGTAGCGGAAGTCCTTGGGAAACCCCTTGAGGAATGGCAACTCGTTGGAGCCGGGGTTGCCGAAGATGGTGGTCAGGCCTTGCTCGCGAAGAATCTCGTAGGACGCAGAGTGAACGGTTTTCATAACGACCCTTGTTATTGGATTTCGGGGTACTCTTGCAGGCACTGGAAGATTGATCAAATCGACAATATCTCTATCAAAAATAAACCCTATCTATATCAAGGCGACATGAGCCACATCGATCTGAACCTAATTCGCACCTTCGTCACCCTCTACGAGGCCCGCAGCGTGACACTGGCCGCCGAGCGCCTGTTCGTCACCCAGCCCTCGGTCAGTTATGGTTTGGCGCGTTTGCGCGAGCTGTTCGATGATGTGCTATTCAGCCGTACCCGGGACGGCATCCAGCCAACCTTTGTCGCCGAGCAGCTTTATCCGTCCTTGCGCGAATCCCTGACGTGTATCGAAAACGCGGTCCAGGGATGCCGCCATTTCGACCCAGCGAGCACCGAACGGCGTTTTCGCATTGCGCTCTCCGACCTCGGCGAAATAGGCTTCCTACCGCTGATCCTGGCACGCTTGAATCAGGGCGCGCCGCTGGCTGAAGTCGAGGTCCTACCGCTACAGGTAGATCAGGTCGGCGAGTGGCTGGCCAGCGGCAAGGTCGATGCCGCGATCTGCCGCCAGCCGGTCCCCGGCACCCGCAGTAGGGTGCTGATACATGAGCGTTATGTGTGCCTGCTCAGTAGCACTCACCCGCGCATCGACCAGCAACTGAGCCTCGAACAATTCCTGGCCGAACGGCACGTCACGGTGACCCGCACCACCGGCCATGGCAACGTCGAAGACGTACTGAAAAACATGTGTGTTGAACGCCGCATCAGCCTGCATGTACCGCACTTCTCGGTGCTGTCGAAAATCATTCCCAGCACTGACCTGCTGGCGGTGCTGCCGGCACAAATTGCCCGGTTGTTCATCCACGAGGGCGACCTGAAGATGCTCGAACTGCCATTCCCGGTGGCCGAGTTCGCTGTGTCCCTGAACTGGCACCCCAACAGCGACAGTTCCGCCGCCCTGCGCTGGTTCTGCGACACAATCACCGACGCGATCATCAGCGGCCAGGGCCTGCCCTCTAATTAGACGTCGACTGCGTTTGCAATCGCTGGGGCTGTCCGCTGCTCCCCCTTTGACCGAAGCCGAGATGTGCAATTGTCATATCGAGCCGGATAGGGGGCGCTGAGCGGCGGTGGCAGGCTTACGTTGGTTTTTGGTTCCATTGCTCCAAACCCCACCACCATCAAGGCCAGGCTCAATAAGCTGTTTCGCCAGCGAACATCTGTCAGTTTTTGTGCACTGCCTAGTGCGAACGCAAGCCTGTAACATGTCCCGAGATTGCCGCCCGTATCGGAGCTCCCACCTTGCCCGTCCTCGATGAAATCGACCGCCAATTGATCGCCGCCCTGCAGATCAACGCCCGTGAAAGCGTGGCCATGCTTGCCCGGCAGCTTGGTATCGCACGCACCACCGTGACCTCACGCCTGGCACGCCTGGAGAAAACCCAGGTGATTACCGGATACGGCGTGCGCCTGGGCCAGCGGGTGGTGGATGGCGGCTTGCAGGCTTATGTGGGAATTACCGTGCAAGCGCGCTCGGGCAAGGAAGTGCTGCGCAGGTTGAGCGCCATGGCGCAGGTCCAGCAGTTGTGTGCAGTGAGCGGGGAGTTCGATTACGTGGCTTGGTTGCGCACCGATTCGCCGGAGCAGCTTGACCAGTTGCTGGATCAAATCGGCAGCGTCGACGGCGTGGAGAAAACCACCACGTCGATCATCCTCAGCAACAAATTGGATCGTGGACAGCCAATCTGACCAACCAATTCGTCATTTTGACTAAAAACAATTCAATACGACGACACTTTGCGTCTTATTAACGAGCGCAACGCTCCCTAAACTGGCTGCCATCTTTTCCTATACTCAACGGGACGTGCCCCGCCGAGTTGCCAGCCAGGTCAGCCATGAACGCATTCAACAAAAACAATCGCCACCCTGCAGACGGTAAAAAACCCATCACTATCTTCGGCCCGGATTTTCCGTTCGCCTTTGATGACTGGATCGAACACCCTGCCGGACTGGGCAGTATCCCGACCGCCAATCATGGTGCTGAAGTGGCAATCGTCGGCGCGGGGATTGCTGGTTTGGTCGCCGCTTATGAGCTGATGAAGCTTGGCTTGAAGCCCGTGGTGTACGAAGCCTCGAAAATGGGCGGTCGCTTGCGCTCCCAAGCGTTTGAGGGCGCCGAGGGCGTCATCGCCGAGTTGGGTGGTATGCGCTTTCCGGTGTCGTCCACCGCGTTCTACCACTATGTGGACAAGCTGGGCCTGGAAACCAAACCCTTCCCTAACCCGCTGACCCCGGCTTCCGGCAGTACCGTGATCGACCTGGAAGGCCAGACCCACTACGCACAAAAACTCTCCGACTTGCCGGTGCTGTTCCAGGAAGTCGCCGACGCCTGGGCCGATGCCCTGGAGGCCGGCTCGCAGTTCGGCGATATCCAGCAAGCCATCCGCGACCGCGATGTGCCACGCCTCAAGGAACTGTGGAACAAGCTGGTACCGCTGTGGGACGACCGCACCTTCTATGACTTCGTTGCCACCTCCAAGGCCTTCGCCAAGCTATCGTTCCTGCACCGCGAAGTGTTCGGGCAGGTCGGCTTCGGCACCGGTGGCTGGGACTCGGACTTCCCCAACTCCATGCTGGAAATCTTCCGCGTGGTCATGACCAATTGCGACGACCATCAACACTTGGTGGTGGGCGGTGTGGCGCAGGTGCCCATGGGCATCTGGCGTCATGTGCCAGAGCGCTGCGCCCACTGGCCGGCAGGCACCAGCCTCAGCTCGCTTCACCGAGGTGCGCCACGGGCCGGCGTGAAGCGTATTGCCCACGCTGCTGATGGTCGTTTTGCCGTTACGGATAACTACGGCGACACCCGCGAATACGCCGCTGTGCTCACCACTTGCCAAAGCTGGTTGCTGACCACTCAGATCGAATGCGATGAAACCCTGTTCTCGCAAAAGATGTGGATGGCCCTCGACCGCACACGCTACATGCAGTCGTCGAAAACCTTCGTGATGGTCGACCGTCCGTTCTGGAAAGACAAAGACCCGGAAACCGGCCGCGACCTGATGAGCATGACCCTCACCGATCGCCTGACCCGTGGCACTTACCTGTTCGACAATGGCGACGACAAGCCGGGCGTGATCTGCCTGTCGTATTCATGGATGAGCGATGCGTTGAAAATGCTGCCGCAGCCCATCGACAAGCGCGTGAAGCTGGCCCTTGATGCTTTGAAGAAGATCTACCCGAAAGTCGACATCAAGGCACGCATCATCGGCGACCCGATCACCGTGTCCTGGGAAGCCGACCCGCATTTCCTCGGAGCCTTCAAAGGTGCGTTGCCCGGCCACTATCGCTACAACCAGCGGATGTATGCGCACTTCATGCAGAAGGATATGCCCGCCGAACAACGTGGGATTTTTATCGCCGGCGACGACGTGTCCTGGACACCGGCCTGGGTGGAAGGTGCGGTACAGACCTCGCTGAACGCAGTGTGGGGCATCATGACCCACTTCGGCGGCAGCACTCATCCGGAAAACCCAGGCCCGGGCGATGTGTTTGACGAAATCGGGCCGATTGCCCTGGCGGATTGAGGAGTTGAGCATGCGCGTTGCCTTGTACCAATGCCCACCACTGCCACTGGACGTGTCCGGTAATCTAAAGCGCCTGCACCACTTGGCACATGAGGCGACGGACGCCGATGTGCTGGTGCTGCCGGAGATGTTCCTCAGCGGCTACAACATCGGCGTCGAAGCCGTCGGTGCGCTGGCCGAAGCTCAGGACGGGCCGTCGGCACAGGTCATTGCGGCGCTGGCAAAAAGCGTCGGACTGGCGATTCTGTACGGCTATCCGGAGCGCGCCGAGGACGGGCAGATCTACAACGCCGTGCAATTGATCGACGCCAACGGCCAACGCGTGTGCAACTACCGCAAGACTCACCTGTTCGGTGATCTGGACCACTCGATGTTCAGCGCCGGGGAAGATGATTTCCCACTGGTGGAGTTGAATGGCTGGAAGCTGGGGTTCCTGATCTGCTACGACTTGGAGTTTCCGGAAAATACCCGGCGGCTGGCCCTGGCCGGTGCCGAGCTGATCCTGGTGCCCACCGCCAATATGGCGCCGTTCGACTTTGTCGCCGACGTCACCGTGCGGGCGCGAGCCTTCGAAAACCAGTGCTATGTGGCCTATGCCAACTATTGCGGGCATGAAGACGAGATCCACTACTGCGGGCAAAGCAGCATTGCCGCACCGAATGGCCAGCGGATCGCCCAGGCGGGCCTGGATGAGGCGTTGATTGTCGGCACGCTGGATCGGCAGGCGATCATCGATGCCCGTGCCGCCAACCACTATCTTCAAGACCGTCGCCCCGAACTGTACAACACGCTGAATAAACCCTGATCCGACCGGTTTGTTAACATGGGCACATCCTACGTTTCGGAAGTGCCCATGCCTGCGCCGGCTCACCCTCATCACCTTCAACTGACCCTGGCCAACGGCCTGTGCGTTTCCCTGCGCCACGCGCCACGCTTGAAGCGTTGTGCTGCTGCCTTGCGGGTAGCTGCCGGTAGTCATGACGTGCCATTGGCGTGGCCGGGGTTGGCACATTTTCTTGAGCACTTGTTGTTTCTGGGCACCACATGCTTTCCTGCCAGCGAAGGCTTGATGGCCTATGTGCAGCGTCATGGCGGGCAGGTCAACGCCAGCACTCGCGAGCGCACCACGGACTTCTTTTTTGAACTGCCTGTTTCGACCTTTACCGACGGGCTTGAGCGACTGGCCGATATGTTGGCTCATCCGCGCCTGGCAATTGAAGATCAACTGCGCGAACGCGAAGTGCTGCACGCGGAGTTTATTGCCTGGTCCCAGGATGCCAAGGCACAACAGCAGGTCGCGCTGATGCAAGGCTTGGCGCCTGATCATCCGCTACGAGGCTTTCATGCAGGCAATCGTGACAGCCTGCCGGTGGAGCGTGAGGCCTTTCAGCAGGCATTGCGGGAATTCCATACCAGGTTCTATCAGAGCGGGCAGATGACATTGAGCATTGCCGGCCCGCAGCCGCTGGAAGCACTCGAAATCCTGGCGCGACGCTTCAGCGATCAACTGATCTCGGGGGCTTGGCATCCCCAAGTCGCTCCGCCTGCGCTGATGCCTGGCCAGACAAGGCGCCATCAACATACTGCCAATGGCCACCTGCATCACATCATTGCTTGCGATGCACCACGCGAAGCCCTGGGTTTTCTCTGCACCTGGCTCAACAGCTCGGCACCGGGCGGGTTGCTGGATGAGTTGAAAACCCGAAAGCTGGCCAACGCACTGCATGCCTCTGTGCTTTATCAGTTCGCGGGACAGGCACTGCTGGATATCGACTTGACCCTCGACGCCGAAGGCGACTCGGCGGCCCAGATCGAGGCGTTGCTGCACGACTGGCTGAGCTTTTTCGCGCACAGTGACTGGACTTCGTTGCGCGAAGAGTTCGCCCTGCTGACGGAACGCCAGCTCCAGGTCCAAGGTGCCCTTGCCTTGGCCCGGCATGAAAGCGAGGAACTCACGGAACAGAGCGTCGCAAGCTTGAAGGCATTGCTTGACTCACTGCACCTGAAACCCGCTCAACACACTTGGCGACTGCCCCCCAACAACCCCTTCCTGCGTCCGCCCGTCAAAGAAGAACGCGCCGGCCTGATTCGCGGCCAGACCAGCGCCCACCGAGGCTTGCGCACCTTTGCCCAGGACCGCTCGCGAGGACGACGCGAAGTCTCGGCGCTGACCTTCAGCAAAGCCTTGGCGGATGACACCGATGAAGGCGCGCTGTATTTGCATTGGCGATTTGATTCAAGCGTACCTGTCGGTCTAGAAAACGCGTTGCAGGCGTTGCGGGAGAACGCCCATCAGGCGGGTGTCGAGTTGTCGTTCGAAACCTTCGCCAATGATTGGCGGGTGAAAATGGTCGGCCTTCACGAGCCGATGCCGGCCGTGCTCGAAGCCTTGGCGCGCGACCTGAGCCTGCCCGTAGAACCCTTGGCTCCCAGCAACGCAGCGCCGATGATCGCCATCCGAGAACTGCTCAAGGCGCTGCCGGCCTGCTGTACGGGTACTTGCTCCGAGACCCGCGAGACGCCAGCGTCGTGGGCCACCGCACGTTGGCAAGGGTTGGGCGTGGGTTTGCCTGCTGCGTGCGAAGCCGCCATCAAAACCGCCGCCGCCCGCTTGCCCGGGCAGTCGGCAAACATCGAGCGCCAAACCCAGGCCATCGGCAGCCAACACCTCTGGCATGAGGTGAAAATCGACTCCAGCGAAGCCGCCTTGCTATTGCTTTGCCCAACGCCAACGCAATCACTGGCGGATGAGGCGGCATGGCGCCTGCTCGGGCACCTGCTCCAGGGGCCGTTCTACCAACACCTGCGCGTCGAACAACAAATCGGCTACGCCGTGTTCAGTGGCATCCGACAGATCAACGGGCAAACCGGGCTGCTGTTTGGGGTGCAGTCCCCCAGTGTTTCCCTCGCTGGAATCGTCGATCACCTGCAAGCCTTCCTGAAGCAGCTACCGTCGTTGATCGAGCATAGCGCCGACCTGGGCGGCCAGAAGCTGGCTCAGCAATTCACGGCATTACCGGTCGCACAGGTCGCCGACCTGCTCTGGCATGCCCAGTTGGCCGGCCATCCATCGGATTATCTGGAACAGCTTCAAATACTGATCCAAACCTGCACGCGCGAGGACTTACTGCACGCCGCCGAGCAGCTCAACAACGCCACAGGCGGCTGGCGCTGTGTAGCCAACGGCTCACGCATCAACGACTCCTGGCAAACGGCGGACTGATCATTGCCAACCCTGCAACAGGCTTTTTCCTTCGAGACAGCGCTAACTTGAAAAGAATTGCGTAATATTCATACGCAGTACCTGAACATCTCCGATAGGAGGTGGACTATATGTATTACTTGGTAGTGAACGCCCATCCCTTGGTAGGAGTATGAATATGACCTGGTCCAAACCTGCTTACACTGATCTGCGCATCGGTTTCGAAGTCACCATGTACTTCGCCAGCCGTTAATCCGCTGGGTAATACAACGCCTCGGTTCGCCCGGGGCGTTTTTGTTTTGAGCTTTGCTTGATGGAGCGACCATGTTTGTCCAGATTCTAGGTTCCGCCGCCGGCGGTGGCTTCCCGCAGTGGAACTGCAACTGCGTGAACTGCGCGGGTTTTCGTGACGGCAGCCTAAATGCCCAGGCACGCACCCAGTCGTCCATCGCGATCTCCGACGATGGCGTGAATTGGGTGCTGTGCAATGCCTCGCCGGATATCCGCGCGCAACTGCAAGGCTTCGCGCCAATGCAGCCTGGCCGCGCCCTGCGTGATACGGGCATCAGCGCAATTATCCTGATGGACAGCCAGATCGACCACACCACTGGCCTGCTGAGCCTGCGCGAAGGCTGCCCGCACCAGGTGTGGTGCACCGACATGGTCCATGAAGACCTCAGCACCGGCTTCCCGCTGTTCACCATGCTCACCCACTGGAACGGCGGCCTGGCCTGGAATCGCATCGAGTTGGACACTAGTTTCACCATACCCGCCTGCCCCAACCTGCGTTTCACACCGCTGCCACTGCGCAGCGCGGCGCCGCCTTACTCGCCGCATCGCTTCGACCCGCACCCGGGTGACAACATCGGCCTGATCGTCGAAGACCTGCGCACCGGCGGAAAACTGTTCTACGCACCTGGCCTGGGTAAGGTCGACGCACCGCTGCTGGAGATCATGGCCGGCAGCGACTGCCTGTTGGTGGACGGCACGATGTGGGATGACGATGAAATGCAGCGCCGTGGCGTCGGCACGCGCACGGGTCGCGAGATGGGCCACCTGGCGCAGAACGGCCCCGGCGGCATGCTCGAAGTGCTGGAACAGCTGCCCGAGCAACGTAAGGTACTTATCCACATCAACAACACCAACCCGATCCTCGATGAAGACTCCCCCGAGCGGGCCGAGTTGGTGCGACGCAATGTCGAAGTGGCTTACGACGGCATGAGTATCGAATTGTAGGAGCAACCGAAATGACTGACACGCCGTTGACCACCGCTGAATTCGAAGCCGCCCTGCGGGCCAAGGGCGCCTTCTACCATATCCATCACCCGTATCACGTGGCGATGTACGAAGGCCGCGCCACCCGTGAGCAGATCCAGGGCTGGGTCGCCAACCGTTTCTACTATCAGGTGAACATCCCCCTGAAAGACGCCGCGATCCTGGCCAACTGCCCGGACCGCGAAATCCGCCGCGAGTGGATCCAGCGTCTGCTCGACCACGACGGCGCTCCGGGTGAAGATGGCGGCATCGAAGCCTGGCTGCGCCTGGGCCAAGCCGTCGGCCTGGACCCAGACCAACTGCGTTCCCAGGAACTGGTGTTGCCCGGCGTGCGGTTTGCGGTGGATGCCTACGTCAACTTCGCCCGTCGTGCCAGTTGGCAGGAAGCGGCCAGCAGTTCGCTGACCGAGCTGTTCGCGCCGCAGATCCACCAGTCGCGCCTCGACAGCTGGCCACAGCATTACCCGTGGATCGACCCGGCTGGCTACGAGTATTTCCGCACCCGCCTGGGCCAGGCCCGTCGCGACGTGGAACACGGTTTGGCGATCACCCTCCAGCATTACACCACCCGCGAGGGCCAGGAGCGCATGCTGGAAATTCTCCAGTTCAAACTGGATATTTTGTGGAGCATGCTGGACGCCATGAGCATGGCCTATGAACTCAACCGCCCGCCCTATCACAGCGTGACCGAGCAACGGGTGTGGCATAAAGGGATCACCCTATGAGCTTTGATCGCAGCAAGAAACCCACCTGGCGCCAGGGCTATCGCTACCAGTACGAGCCCGCACAAAAGGGCCATGTGCTGCTCTATCCCGAAGGCATGATCAAGCTCAACGATAGCGCCGCCTTGATCGGTGGCTTGATCAACGGCGAGCGTGATGTGGCCGCGATCATCGCCGAGCTGGATAAACAATTCCCCGGCGTGCCTGAGCTTGGTGAAGACATCGAGCAATTCATGGAGGTCGCCCGTGCTGAGCACTGGATCACCCTTGCCTGAAAAAACCGCGGTCGGCCTGCCACTGTGGCTGCTCGCCGAACTGACTTACCGTTGCCCGTTGCAGTGCCCGTATTGCTCCAACCCGCTGGATTTCGCCGAGCAAGGCAAGGAGCTGAGCACCGAGCAGTGGATCAAGGTGTTTCGCGAAGCGCGGGAAATGGGCGCCGCACAACTGGGGTTTTCCGGCGGTGAACCGCTGGTGCGCCAGGACCTGGCAGAGCTGATCGCCGAAGCTCGCAAGCTTGGGTTCTACACCAACCTGATCACCTCCGGCATCGGTCTCACCGAACAGAAGATCAGCGACTTCAAGAAGGCCGGCCTGGACCATATCCAGATCAGCTTCCAAGCCAGCGACGAACAGGTGAACAACCTGCTGGCCGGCTCGAAAAAAGCCTTCGCGCAAAAATTGGAAATGGCCCGGGCAGTGAAAGCCCACGGCTACCCGATGGTGCTGAACTTTGTCACCCATCGGCACAATATCGACAAGATCGACCGCATCATCGAGCTGTGCATCGCGTTGGAAGCCGACTTCGTGGAGCTCGCCACCTGCCAGTTCTACGGTTGGGCGCAACTCAATCGTGTGGGGCTGTTGCCGACCCGGGAGCAGTTGGTGCGCGCCGAGCGCATCACCAACGAATACCGCGCCAAACTGGAAGCCGAAGGCCACCCGTGCAAGCTGATCTTCGTTACTCCGGATTACTACGAAGAGCGCCCAAAGGCGTGCATGAACGGCTGGGGCAGCATCTTTCTGACAGTGACACCAGACGGCACCGCCCTGCCCTGCCATGGCGCCCGACAGATGCCGGTGCAATTTCCCAATGTGCGCGACCACAGCATGCAGCACATCTGGTACGACTCATTTGGCTTCAACCGTTTTCGCGGCTATGACTGGATGCCCGAACCGTGCCGCTCATGCGATGAAAAGGAAAAGGACTTCGGCGGCTGTCGCTGCCAGGCGTTCATGCTCACAGGGGATGCCAGCAACGCCGACCCGGTGTGCAGCAAGTCCGAGCAGCACGGCATTATCCTTCAAGCCCGGGAAGAAGCCGAACACGCCACCCAGACCATCGAGCAACTGGCCTTTCGCAACGAACGCAACTCCCGGCTCATCGCAAAAGGCTGACGGACTCAGCGCTTGGCGATGATGTATACCGCGTGGATGATGCCCGGGAAGTAACCACACAAGGTCAGCAGGATGTTCAGCCAGAACGCGCCGGCGAACCCCACTTGCAGGAAAACACCCAGTGGCGGCAACAGAATGGCGATGATGATACGAATGAAGTCCATGGGGTCAGCTCCAGAAAGTCGGCTCGTGTGAGCCGTGTAGCTAATCGACCTTGGGGGTTCGTGAGGGTTCAGTGGGATCTGGCATTGGGCCACTGTCAGGCGAGAATCTCCAAGCCGTGCTTCTTCACGATGCTCAGCAATTTGAGCGCCATGCCGCTGGGTTGTTTCTCGCCAGATTCCCACTTTTTCACTGTGGACGCGCTGGTGTTCAGGTAGCGGGCGAACACAGGTTGGCTCACATGGCTGCTTTCACGAAGCTGTTTGATCTGTTCGGCTGGAATTTGCGCCGGGACCGTTGCAAGGCACATCTCGTCGAACTCACGTAGAGTGGTTTTGCTGATTGCACCTATCGAGTACAACGCCTGTGCCGATTTATGAACAGATTCCAGCGCTTCACTTTCATACTTTTTGGTCATGATGTATCTCCACAAGCTCCTTGAGATCCAGTAGTTGCTGGACTTGTGCCTCGTTTAAAGCTTCATAGCTCTTTGCAATCGCCCGAAACGCAATCAAATCCTTTTGACTGATATTGCTTTGGTCCTGCTTCGCGAATAGAAACTGATAAACCCAGTAATGCCTGCCTTTGGCCAGAACAATGGAGCGATGCCTGTTCTGATTAAGACGTTTCTTCCAAACACCTCCCCCCAAATTGTCGGCCTGGCCGTTCAGCATCTCACCAAACGCCGCCCTCAACTCCGAGTCGCAGATCCAGGCCTTGCTGGCTGAATGGGTAAAATCCCGAGTTTTGAACAGTCGAAGCCTCATGGATATCCCTTCCCACAAACATACCACTTGGTGGTATAGATTAGAAATGAGGGCATGCAAAAACTCTTCGCCTCCCCCGTCGGCAGTCCTTGCCGGCGCCCGCTAAAAAGCCATTGTTTTCACTGATGCTCAATCAACAATGTCAGTCCAAAAATTTCGCAGACAAAAAAACGCCCCCAGCCAAAAGAATCAAGCTGGAGGCGCCGCGTATGCCGCGAGACGGTTCAGGAATGAGGGTTTAAACGGCGATGCCCTTGCGGCATTGCAGTTGTGCGGTGCGCACGCGGGAGAAGGCACGGGCCAGACGCAGGAGCATTTCGTCGATATTGCTTTTGCTCACCGTCAGGGCCGGGGTGAAACGCAGGCAATTGGGCTGCGGGGCGGTAAGGATCAAGCCTTCGTGCAGGGCTGCCTTTACCACGGCATCCGCCGAATCATCCGACAATGTCAGTCCCCACATCAGTCCCTGACCGCGTAATTGACCGTGGTCATAGCGGTAGGCCAGCCGAGCGAGCCCTTCGCCGAGATAAAGACCGGACTCATGCACATGCGCCAGGAAACCGTGCTCCAGCACAGTATCGAGCACCGCCAGTCCGGCGGATGCCATCAGCGCGCTGCCATGATGGGTGCCCTCCAACTCGCCGACGTCGAAGCAGCAGGCTTTGCCGCGCGCCAGCAGCGCCGCCAATGGCACGCCGCCGCCCAGGCCTTTGCCGAGGGTGATGATGTCGGCACGCACGCCGTATTGCTGTTCGGCGAGCAGAGTGCCGCAGCGACCGATACCGGTTTGCACCTCATCGAGAATCAACAGAATGCCCAGCTCACGGCACAGGCGCTCCACGCCTTTGAGGTAATGCTCGGTGGCCGCGATCACACCGGCTTGGGCCTGAATCGGTTCGAGCATGATGGCGACAGTCTGAGCATCCACTGCCGCATGCAGGGCCGGCAGGTCGTTGAAGGGGACATGGCTGAAGCCCGGCAATGACGGCTCGAAGCGGTTGCCGCCAGTCCCCGTCGAGGCCGCCATGGCCGCGAAACTGTGGCCATGGCGACCATTGCTGGCGGTAATGATGTGATAGGCGCCACCACGATGCAGCTGGCCCCATTTGCGCGCCAATTTGATTGCAGCTTCGCAGGCCTCCGAACCGCTGTTGAGCAGGTACCCCTGGTCACTGCCAGTACGCTGGCACAGGCGATCGACGAGGTTGAGCTGGGTGCGGTTGTACAGACCAATACCCGGATTGATCAGCGCTTGAGTCTGATCGGCCAGTGCCTGGATCAGTACCTGCGGGCTGTGGCCGAGGCTGTTGGCCCCGTTGCCTTGACTGAAATCCAGATAGGCCCGGTCATCGCTGTCCCACAGCCAGGAACCCTGGCCGCGTACGAATACCTGCGGCGGGCGCGCAACGGTGGGCATCAGGCATTCGCTGGAAGGATTATTGCCGGTAGCGTCCAGAATCAGATCGTCCAGGCTCGGCGCGGGGCGACGGAACAGGTTCACAGCTCACCTCCAATAGCAACCGGACCTTGGTCGGTGCAGCGAGCCAACACTGCATGAAGGTTTTTTGTCTTGCCTATGCAAACGCTATCAACATAAACACTGTTCATTGCCCGATTCGGCCCTGTAAGCCCTGCGAATAGGCGCTAGACTAGGCGCCTCAGGGGCCAACGGCCATTTCGATTTTCCAGCTTTTTCGATAAGTAAGTCTTATGGATTTCAAGCAACTGCGTTATTTCGTCGCGGTGTATGAGGAAGGCCATGTAGGCCGTGCCGCAGAGCGACTATCGATCTCTCAGCCGGCGTTGTCGCAACAGATTCGCCAGTTGGAACAGAACCTGGATGTGAGCCTGTTCGAACGCAGCAGCAAGCGCCTGTTACCCACCCTTGCCGCTCATACGTTGTACAACCATGCCTTGCCGTTGATCGATGGCATGCAACAAGCTGTCGAAGCCCTGGGCAACTTCAAGGGTCAGGCGATGCGCACCTTGGCCATTGGCGTGCTGCAGACGGTGCACACCAGCCTGGTGCCGCAAATGCTGGAGCGTGTGCGCAAGGCGCAGCCCCACTTGGTGGTGCAAATCTACGAATTGACCGGGCTTGAGATTGAACGTCGCCTGCTCAACGGGTCGCTGGACATTGGCATCAGCTACCTGCCGCCACGCCAGCCGGGGCTACATGGCGCACTGTTGTATGAAGATGAATTGAAGGTGGTCATCCCCGACGACCATCCCCTGCGCGAATTCAAGAAAGTCTCGCTGAAGCAAGCCGCGGAGTTACCGATGTTGCTGTTGGGCGAAGAGTTTCAGGTGCGGCAGATCTGGCAGGGCCAACTGTCCAACCTCGGGCGACGTCCGCAAGTACAGGCAGAGCTCAACACCATGGCGGGCATTCTTGACAGCTTGCCCCACACCAAACTGGCCACGGTGCTGCCGGGACGCTCACAGGACGAACACAACAGCAAGGCGTTGCTGTGGAAACCCTTGAGTGAGCCCAGAGTCCCATTGAAAGTGGGGTTGGTGTGCCGTGATCTACAGCGCCAGCAGGCGACCGTGGCCTTGTTGCGCACGTTACTGGAAGACGTGATGAATGCCCCGCAGGCCAGCGCCTGACTTTTTCGCGGGCAAAAGAAAACCCCGCCGAAGCGGGGCTTTGCAGACTGTTTCCCTGACATCCATTTCACTCCGCCGTCCTGGCAGAATCCTACGTGTCCGTGTTGTTGCTTTGCGCTTCCTGCGCGACGTCCATGTGAAGTAGATTATCCGTGGATCCAATATGGCGATAGAGGACGAATAGCAGCACGTCATGTAAGAGAATGCTTACACGCCCTCATCCCCCTTAGAACAGTGCCTCATCCAGCAAAAACAGCGATTCGCTACCGGCTTTAACCGACGCACTCAGCGAGTGGATGCGTGGCAACAAGCGCGCGAAGTAGAAGCGTGCGGTGCCCAGTTTGCTGGCGTAGAAGTCTTCGTCAGCCTCCTTGCCCAACGCGGCCTTGGCCATGCGCGCCCACATATAGGCATAAGCCATGTAGCCAAAGGCGTGCAGGTATTCCACCGAGGCCGCACCGATTTCATTCGGGTTGGTCTTGGCGCGATCCAACACCCAAGCGGTCAATTCATCCAGGTTATCCACCGCTGCGCTGAGTGGGAGGGTGAACTCGGCCAGGTCGACATCTGTGGTGGCGATGAACTGGCGGATTTCTTCGGCGAACAGGGTGTAGTACTTGCCACCACTGCCCACGATCTTGCGCCCCATCAAGTCCAGCGCCTGAATGCCGTTGGTACCTTCGTAGATCTGGGTGATACGCACATCGCGCACTAGTTGTTCCTGGCCCCATTCACGGATGTAGCCATGGCCGCCGAACACTTGCTGCCCAAGTACGGTGGTTTCCAGGCCCAGGTCGGTGAGGAATGCCTTGGCCACCGGGGTCAACAGCGCCACCAGGTTATCGGCGCGCTCGCGGGTAGCGGCATCTTCGCTGAACTTGGAGATATCCAATTGCGTCGCCACGTAAGTGGAGAACGCACGGCCGCCTTCGTTTGCAGCCTTCATGGTCAGCAGCATACGGCGCACGTCCGGATGCACGATGATCGGGTCAGCCACTTTGTCCTTGGCTTGGGCACCGGTCGGTGCGCGGCTTTGCAGGCGGTCGCGCGCGTATTCAATTGCGTTCTGGTAAGAGCGCTCACCGGACGCCAAGCCCTGGATGCCAACCCCCAGGCGCTCGTAGTTCATCATGGTGAACATCGCCGCCAGACCACGGTTAGGCTCGCCCACCAGGAAGCCGACGGCTTCGTCGAAGTTCATCACGCACGTAGCGGATGCCTGAATACCCATCTTGTGTTCGATCGAACCGCAGCTCACCGGGTTACGTGCGCCCAGGCTGCCGTCGGCATTGACCATGAACTTCGGCACCAGGAACAGCGAAATGCCCTTTGGACCTGCCGGCGCATCCGGCAGCTTGGCCAGCACCAAGTGGATGATGTTTTCGGTGAGGTCATGTTCGCCACCGGTGATAAAGATCTTGGTACCACTGACCTTGTAGGAACCGTCCACCTGAGGCTCGGCCTTGGTGCGGATCATGCCCAGGTCGGTGCCCGCATGGGCTTCGGTCAGGCACATGGAGCCGGCCCACTCACCGGAGTACATCTTGGGCAGATAAGTGGCCTTGAGCTCTTCGCTGGCGTGGGTATTGATCGACACGCAGGCGCCGGAGGTCAACATCGGGTAAAGGCCAAACGCCAGGCTCGACGAGTTGATCATTTCCTCAACTTGCGCCGATACAGCTTTGGGCATGCCCATGCCGCCAAAGAGCGGATCACCACCTACGCCCACCCAACCGCCTTCGGCGTAGGTTTTGTAGGCTTGGGGGAAGCCATCCGGCGTGCTGACTGCGGTATCCACCCAGCGACAGCCTTGCTCATCGCCATTGCGGCTGAGCGGGGCGACGGATTTGGCGGTGACCTTGCCGGCCTCTTCGAGAATGGCCTCAACGGTCTCGGCATCCACGGTGTCCGCCAATGCCGGCAATTGGGCCCATGTGTTGGCGACCTCAAAAACTTCGTTGAGGACGAAGCGCATATCACGCAACGGCGCTTTGTAATCAGCCATGGCAAACCTCGTGAGAACGTGAAAAGTGATTCGATAGGATCGGATTTACAGACTCCGAGTGTACCCGAACAACTTTTCAGACACATAGGGTCAACTTGTGACCGTTTGGTATTTTAAAGTCACTGCAGCGCAAATGCCTCCGCAGGCAGACTCATCAGGCACTCGCTGCCGGCTTCCACAGCGGCGTGATGAGTGGCCGTACGCGGCAGCAAACGCTTGAAATAGAACTCGCAGGTCGCCAGTTTGGCCTTGCCGAACTCGGCGTCGTCTTGCCCTTGCGCTGCGATCGCCATGCGCAGCCACAGATAAGCCAGGATGATGTAGCCGCTGTACATCAAGTAATCCATGGCCGCCGCGCCCACTTCGTCGGGGTTTTTCATCGCCGCCATGCCGACCTTCATCGTCAGCTCGCCCCATTGCTGGTTCAGTTGGTTGAGCTGCTCCACATGGGCCTTGAGTTGAGGATGCTCTGCATTCGCCGCGCAGAACTTATGCACGATCTTGGTAAACCCACGCAACAACTTGCCTTGGCTGCCGAGTACCTTACGACCCAGCAAGTCGAGGGCCTGGATGCCGTTGGTGCCTTCATAGATCGGCGCGATCCGCGCATCACGCGCCAGTTGCTCCATGCCCCATTCGCGAATGTAGCCGTGGCCGCCGAACACCTGCAAACCGTGATTGGTCACCTCCAGCCCGGTTTCGGTCATGAAGGCCTTGCAGATCGGGGTGAGAAAGGCCAGCAGGTCTTCAGCTTCCTGGCGCTGGGCGGCATCGCTGCCCAGGTGCGCGGTGTCGAGCAATTGCGCGGTGAAATAGGTCAGCGCTCGATTGCCTTCGTTGAACGCCTTCATGGTCAATAGCATGCGCCGCACGTCGGGATGCACAATGATCGGGTCGGCAACTTTGTCCGGAGCCTTGGCACCGGTCAGCGAGCGCATTTGCAAACGGTCGTTGGCGTATTTGATCGCACCCTGGAAACTCGCTTCGCCATTACACAATCCCTGCATGCCCGTGCCCAGGCGCGCGTGATTCATCATGGTGAACATGCAGTTGAGGCCTTTGTTCGCCTCGCCAATCAAGAAGCCCTTGGCGCCATCGAAGTTCAGCACACAGGTGGCCGAGCCCTTGATTCCCATCTTGTGCTCGATGGAACCACAGTGCACGGCATTGCGCTCACCCGAGTCCGCATGGAACTTGGGCACGATAAACAACGAGATGCCTTTGGTGCCTGCTGGCGCATCCGGCAGCTTGGCCAATACCAAATGGATGATGTTTGCGCTCATATCGTGCTCGCCGGCCGAGATGAAGATCTTGCTGCCGGTGACTGCATAACTGCCATCCGCCTGGGGCACGGCGCGGGTTTTGATCAGGCCCAGGTCGGTGCCGCAATGGGCCTCGGTCAGGCACATGGTGCCGGTCCACTCGCCGGCAGTGAGCTTGTTCAGGTAAGTGGCTTTCTGTTCCTCGGTGCCGTGGGCGTGGATTGCCGACATGGCGCCGTGGGTCAGCCCGGGGTACATGCCCCAAGAGGTATTGCTGGAGCCGATCATTTCGCTCAGTACCAGGCCCAATGAATGGGGCAAGCCCTGACCACCGTAGGCCGGGTCCGCCGCTACGCCGTGCCAGCCACCTTCCACGTACTGGGCGAAGGCTTCCTTGAAGCCTTTGGGGGTGGTGACCACGCCATTGTCGAAATAGCAGCCTTCTTCATCACCGTTGCGGTTGAGCGGTGCGAGCACGTTTTCGCAGAATTTCGCGCCTTCTTCGAGAATCGCGCTGACCATGTCCGGCGTGGCGTCCGTAGCGCCCAGCGCCGCGTAGTGACCGTGGAAATCGAACACGTTGTCGATCAGAAAGCGCATGTCGCGCAGGGGAGCTTTGTAGTCAGGCATGGCAATGTCTCCGGCAGCAGATGGTTTCAACCTACTGCCGGCCACGGCCCCGAACAATCACTGTAGAACCGCTGAATACACCGCCATCACTCAACCGGCAGCGCTCTCCATGCGCACCGCTCCACGCCGGGTCTGCCCGGCCGCAACCACGCAGTTACGCCCGGCGCCTTTGGCCGTGTACAGCGCCTGGTCAGCGGACTTGAGCACTTCTTCCGGTGTGCGCTGATCGGCCTGGCGTTCGGCCACGCCAATGCTGACGGTTACCGACACACTGGACGCCCCGCTACCCGCCCGCCGCTGGCGGCCCTGATGATCGTCATGGGGACGGTCCGGGTTGCGCAGCTTGATGTCGTAGCTGGCAATGATCTCGCGGATTTCTTCCAGGTGCGGCATGCATTCATCAAGCGTCTTGCCAGCGAACACCACGGCGAACTCTTCACCGCCATAACGATAGGCGCGCCCGCCGCCGTTGACTTTGGACAGCTTGCTGGCAACCAGACGCAACACCTGGTCGCCCACATCGTGGCCATGGGTGTCGTTGAAGCGTTTGAAGTGGTCGACATCGCTCATCGCCAGCACATAATTGCGCCCCAGCCGCTGCATGCGTTCGTTGAGCGCACGACGCCCCGGCAGGCCGGTCAGCTCGTCACGAAACGCCATTTGGTAGGCCTCGTGAGCCACACCGGCGGCAATCATCAGCATCACCTGACTGCACATGATGTTCAGGGTGAACGGCAGGATGAAGGTTTGCGGCAACATCCAGAAAATCCCCAACAGTCCGACCAACTGCGCGGCGTGTAGCGGGCGCGGCTGATACCAGTATTGGGCGGCCAATGTCAGGAAGCCGATGAGGAACATCGGGTAGGAGAGTTGGATCAGGCTCATCCAATTGCCATGCAGCGCCGGCCAACGAATCTCCGCCAGCCAGTTCAGCAAGGCCTGGGGATAACTTTGCTCCAGCGCCAGCGCGATGCTACCCACGGCGAAGAGCACCGCACAACGGGCGACGAAGTCGCGGAACAAGTGGGTCCTCTCCTGCCACAACGCGTAGACACTGAACAACAACGGTAACAGCAGGCTACACAGATGAAACACCACCGCAGCGTCTTCGCGCACGCGGCCATTGTCGCGGTAGAAATCCGTCTGAGCGTCCAGCAGGAAGTAGGCGACATACACCGTGATCATCAGGAACAGTTCACGCTGGCGCCTATACACCGCGCAGTATGAGCCGCCGAGCAACAGCACCAAGGTCGGCAGCACATTGAACAGCGAGGTGAAGAACACGTTGAGATCTTTGACGTACGCAGCCGAGAGCCCGGCCAGCAACAGCAGCAACGAAGGGAGAAAATGGCTGAAACGTACAGCGGACACGCGTGACAAGGGTAAAGCTCCGACCCGCTCAGATAGATAGCACAGTGCCTTCACTGCGGACAGTTAAGCACATTCAATGTGACCTGTATCACATTGCCATCACTGTAACGGCAGCCGATCGCAATCCCTGAGTGCCCTGCTGTGTTTTTTATCAAGCCATAAAAAAACCGCCGCTCCCAAGGAAGCGGCGGTTTTTTGAAGAACCCGGTACGGCTTAGTAAGCCAGGCCGAAGTCTTCTTCTTTCATGTCCATCAGGTTGTTGGCGCCCGACAGCATGGTTGCCACGTGAGTGCGAGTACGCGGCAGGATACGCTGGAAGTAGAAACGCGCCGTCTGCAGCTTGGCGGTGTAGAACGCCGCTTCGGTGGTGCCGGCAGCCAGTTTCTCGGCAGCCAGGCGCGCCATGTCGGCCCAGAAGTAGGCCAGGCACGCATAACCGGAGTACATCAGGTAATCCACCGAGGCAGCACCGACTTCTTCACGGTCTTTCATCGCCGCCATGCCGACCTTCATGGTCAACTCGCCCCACTCTTTGTTCAGTGCGGCCAGCGGCGCAACGAACTCTTTGACGGCCTCGTTACCTTCGTTGGCCTGGCAGAACTTGTGCACGATCTTGGTGAAGCCCTTGAGCGCTTCGCCTTGGGTCATCAGCACTTTGCGGCCCAGCAGGTCCAGGGCCTGAATGCCGGTGGTGCCTTCGTACAGCATCGAGATGCGGCTGTCGCGAACGTTCTGCTCCATGCCCCACTCAGCGATAAAACCGTGGCCGCCGTAGATTTGCACGCCGTGGTTGGCGGATTCAAAACCTACTTCGGTCATGAAGGCCTTGGCGATTGGGGTCATGAAAGCCAGCAGGCCATCAGCCTGTTTCTTGGCTTCGTCGTCAGTGCCGTACTTGACGATGTCCACCTGCTTGGCGGTGAAGTACACCATCGCACGATTGCCTTCGGCGAAGGCTTTCATGGTCAGCAGCATGCGACGCACGTCAGGGTGCACGATGATCGGGTCAGCAGCCTTGTCCGGCGCTTTCGGGCCAGTCAGGGAGCGCATTTGCAGGCGGTCGCGAGCGTACTTCAGGCCACCCTGGAAGCCGATCTCGGCGTGGGACAGGCCTTGCAGCGCGGTGCCCAAGCGAGCGGTGTTCATAAAGGTGAACATGCAGTTCAGGCCTTTGTTCGCCGGGCCGATCAGGAAACCGGTGGCCGCGTCGAAGTTCATCACGCAGGTGGCGTTGCCGTGGATACCCATCTTGTGCTCCAGGGAGCCACAGGTCACCGCGTTGCGCTCACCGATCGAACCGTCTGCATTCGGCAGGAACTTAGGCACGATAAACAGCGAAATACCTTTGGTGCCGGCCGGTGCATCCGGCAGGCGGGCCAGTACGATGTGGACGATGTTGTCGGCCATGTCGTGTTCACCGGCCGATATGAAAATCTTGGTGCCGGAGACTTTGTAGGAACCATCAGCCTGAGGTTCGGCCTTGGTACGCAACATGCCCAGGTCGGTGCCGCAGTGCGGTTCGGTCAGGCACATGGTGCCGGTCCATTCACCCGACACCAGTTTTGTCAGGTAGGCGTTCTGCTGCTCAGGGGTGCCATGCTCGGAGATGGTATTCATCGCACCGTGGGACAGGCCTGGGTACATGCCCCACGACCAGTTGGCTTCACCGACCATCTCGCTGACGGCCAGGCCCAGGGATTCCGGCAGGCCTTGGCCGCCGTGCGCTACGTCGTGGGCCAGGCTTGGCCAGCCGCCTTCGACGAACTGCTTGTAGGCTTCTTTGAAACCAGTAGGGGTCTTAACGCCTGACTCGCTCCAGGTACACCCTTCGATGTCACCCACGCGGTTCAACGGTGCCAGCACTTGCTCACAGAACTTGGCGCCTTCTTCGAGGATGGCGTCAACCATGTCCGGGGTAGCGTCCTGGCAAGCCGGCAGGCTCTGATAGTGCGCTTCATAACCGAGCAGTTCGTCACGAACGAAGCGAATATCACGCAAGGGGGCCTTGTAGTCAGGCATAGCGATAAACCTCTGCTGATGTATCTGGGATGAACAACCGCGTGGATTTGTTATGGCGGTCAAACAGGTGTTTGAAACATACGTTTACGACCTTGGGTTGTCAAGCATCGACCAGTCGCCATTTGTCATGACGCGAATCAATACCGCGCACGGCAAGGCCTGCGGCGGGTTGCCACGTTAAAGGAGTTTAGAAGTTCGAGAGGGAGAAGCAGGGCAAATGTGGGAGCGGGCTTGCCCGCGATGCAGGCACCGCGGGGTATCAGGGAGGCCGAGTCGATGCCATCGCAGGCAAGCCAGCTCCCACATAAAACAAGAGCCGGCGTATCGGGTTTTAAGCGTAGGTGTCGATCAAGGTGCCGAGCATTTCATCCGAAGCCTTGGCGACTTTCGCCCCCAGCTCCACTTGAAACTTGCCTTGGGCCATTTCGACCATGTTGCTCGCCGAGTTGCTCGGTTGGGCACGATCGTTGGCTTGCAGACGGTCGCTCTGTGCGTCCGAGGGCTGGGTCGTCGCGGCGCTGGCAATATTGCCGGCGGCCTGGTCGACACGGTTCTGCCCGGTCTGAATGGTGCTCAGTCCCGAATAAAACGCGCTGCTTCCAGAGATTTCCATGGCGTAAGCCTGCCTTTAGAGAATCGTGAAGGTGAATTGAAGCAGACATCCTGGCAAAAGGCCCGTCAAAAACACTAATGGCATATTGCCTTAGTGATAGCCAAAATCAGTCAAGCAGGTCCAGTTCCAGGTACTCGGCCACGGCTTTGGCCCCGGCCTGCTTGAGTTTCGGCACTCGCCCCAGGCACGGCGCCGGCAAGCGCTCCGCCAGGGTGGCGAGGTTTTCTTCCAGACGAGAGGTCTTGGGATCAATGATATTCGCCACCCAGCCCGCCAGCGGCAAACCATCCCGGGCGATGGCCTCGGCGGTGAGCAACGCGTGGCTGATGCAACCCAGGCGCACGCCCACGACGAGGATCACCGGCAGCTTGAGTGCCATGGCCAGGTCCGACAGGTTGGCCTGATCGGCCAAGGGCACCCGCCAGCCGCCCGCGCCTTCGATCAAGGTGAAGTCCGCTTGTTGCGCCAGTATGTGTTGCATTGGTTTCAACAGCGATTGCACGGTCAATGCAACGCCCGCCTCCCGCGCAGCCAGGTGCGGCGCAATGGCCGGCTCGAATGCCACCGGATTGACCTCGGCATAGGTCAACGGCAACGAGCATTCGGCCAACAGCGCCAGCGCGTCACTATTGCGCAACCCTTTGGGCGTGACCTGGCAACCCGACGCCACCGGTTTTCCAGCAGCGGTGCTTTTGCCCGCGAGCCGTGCCGCATGCAACAGGCCAGCAGCAATGGTGGTTTTGCCGACATCCGTGTCGGTGCCAGTGATGAAGTAAGCGGCGCTCATAGGGGTTTCTCCAGTACGGCGTACACCACTTGATACGTGGCGGGCAGGCCCTGGGCCTGGCGGAACTGCTCGTAAGCGTCCACCAGTGCAACAATCCGCGCGCGGCCCGTCAACCCTCCGGGGCGACCCGGGTTGAGGTTATGCGCGCCCAACGCCTTGAGTTCGTGGGTCAGGCTGCGCACGTCCGGGTAGTGCAGCACATGGGGTTGGCGCTCCAGGCTGACGACGCGCAAACCGCTGGCAGCGCACAGACGTTGGTACGTCTCGAAAGGACGGAACCGGTTGACGTGCACCAGGCCATCCGCAGCGCGCCAACTTTCGCGCAGCTCGTCCAACGTGCCCACACACAAGCTCGCGAACGCCAGCACGCCACCGGGTTGCAACACGCGGCGGGCCTCGCTGAGCACCAAGTCGAAGTTCGCACACCATTGCACCGCCAGGCTGGAATAGATCAGCCCCAGGCTCTCAGCCTTAAGCGGCAAGCGTTCGGCATCACCGGCGATGAAATGTCTTGCACCGCCCAAGGGCCGGGCGTGATTGAGCATACCCTCGGCGATATCCAGCGCCACACCTTGGCTATCAGGCCACCGCTCAGCCAGCACACGACTGAAAAAACCGGTGCCGCAACCCATGTCCAGCCAGCGCTGTGGCCTTGTGGTTCGCGGTAGACGAGCCAACAACTCAGTGCCGACCGCGCGCTGCAACTCAGCGACGCTGTCGTAACTGGCAGCCGCGCGGGAAAAGGATGCCGCCACCTGGCGCTTGTCCGGTAAGCCGCCCGGCAGTGGAGACAGGGATAGATCAGTCATCAACGCACTCATGCAAAAAAGCCTGGATGGCGCCCGCTACACCGTGGGGATCTTCCAGAAGAAAAGCGTGACCGGCTTGTTCAATCAGGCCGATTTCAACGTCCGGCAGCAGGGCCAGGAGATCGCCGGCGGCTTCGGCCGGCACCAGCCCATCGAGGCCGGCAAACAGATGAAGCTGCGGGCCGCGATAGGCCTGCAGGGCAGCACGGGTATCCAGTTGCGCAAGCAGTTCAAGACCGGGCATCAACACACTGGAGGGCGTATGTGGCGCGCCACTGACCAACAGCCGCGACAACCCTCGCGGGTCCTCGGCCCCTTTGGCGCACAACAGGCCGAAGCGCTTGAGCGTGACTTGGGAGTCGGCATGGCAACCGGCAAGGAACGCATCGAAGGTCTCGGCGGGCATCGCGCTCGGCCAGCCGTCATGAGCGACAAAACACGGGTTGCTCGCCAACGTCAGCAGGCCACAACAGCGCTCACCGCGCCGCGCCGCCAACTCGGACGCAAGCATGCCGCCCAAGGACCAACCGCCCAGCCAGACGTTGTCCGGCAGCGTGGCGTCGAGTTCGTCGAGCCAGTCAACGAGGTCGCTGGAGCCAACTGCCGGCAACGGCTCGACGAGCACCTGCAAGTGCTCGTCGAGGCCTTGCAAGGCGGCGGCCAATGGTTCCAGCGGTGACACGCCGAGGCCCCAGCCGGGAAGTAATATCAGTCGATTACGCATGGCCGGGCTCCGTGCTGCTTAACAACCGGAAACTCTCTTCCAATGCGCTTAACAATAGCTGCACCTGCACCTCGCTGTGGGCCGCCGTCAACGTGACGCGCAAACGCGCACTGCCGGCCGGCACCGTGGGTGGGCGGATCGCGGTCACCATCAGGCCGCGCTCGCGCAGCATTTGTGACAAACGCATGGCCTTGGCGCTGTCGCCGATCAGGATCGGTTGGATCGGCGTGAAGCTGTCCATCAAGTCCAAGCCGATCTGCTCGGCGCCCTGGCGGAACTGGCGGATCAAGCCATTGAGGTGCTCGCGACGCCAGTGTTCGGTGCGCAGCAGCTCCAGGCTTTTCAAGGTCGCACAGGCCAGCGCCGGCGGTTGGCTGGTGGTGTAGATATACGGCCGGGCAAATTGAATGAGGCTTTCGATCAAATCTTCGCTGCCCGCCACAAACGCCCCGGCGGTGCCGAATGCCTTGCCCAGGGTGCCGACCAATACCGGTACGTCCTCCTGGCTCAGGCCAAAATGCTCGACGATTCCGCCGCCCTGGGCGCCCAACGGGCCGAAACCGTGGGCATCATCCACCATCAACCAGGCGCCCTTGGCCTTGGTTGCACGCGCCAGCGCGGGCAGGTCAGCCAGATCGCCGTCCATGCTGAACACGCCATCGGTGACCACCAACGTATTGCCAGTGGCCTTTTCCAGCCGTTTGACCAGGCTGTCAGCATCGTTGTGCAGGTAGCGGTTGAAGCGGGCACCGGAGAGCAAGCCGGCATCCAGCAGCGAGGCATGGTTGAGGCGGTCTTCCAGCACCGTATCACCCTGCCCCACCAATGCCGTCACCGCGCCGAGGTTGGCCATATAGCCGGTGGTAAACAACAACGCGCGTGGGCGACCGGTGAGGTCGGCCAAGGCCTCTTCCAGTTCATGGTGCGGCGTGGCGTGGCCGACCACCAAGTGCGAAGCACCGCCACCAACGCCCCAACGGGACGCGCCGGCGCGCCAGGCTTCGATCACTTGAGGGTGATTGGCCAAGCCCAGGTAGTCGTTATTGCAGAACGCCAGCAACGGCTGGCCGTCCACCACCACTTCAGGGCCTTGGGGGCTCTCAAGCAGGGGACGTTGGCGATAAAGGTGTTCGGCACGGCGGGCAGCGAGGCGCGCGGCGAGATCGAAAGACATGCAGGCCTCGGTAGATCAGGTGAACTCGATCCAGTGTGGGATCTGGCTTGCCTGCGATAGCGGTCTGTCGGGCACGTTTATATTGAATGTGCCGTCGTCATCGCAGGCAAGCCAGCTCCCACCGTTGGATTGCATTTCAATCAAACAGCGGCGTTGTAGAACTGCTCGCTGCTTTTCTGCTCCACCAGTGCCTGCTCAATCACCGCCTGATGTACCTCATCCGCGTGCTCTTCGCGGGCTTCGGGCAGGATGCCCAGGCGCGAGAACAGTTGCATGTCCTTGTCGGCCTGCGGGTTGGCGGTGGTCAGCAACTTGTCGCCGTAGAAGATCGAGTTGGCGCCAGCGAAGAACGCCAGGGCCTGCATCTGCTCGTTCATCGCCTCACGGCCGGCCGACAGGCGCACATGGGACTGCGGCATCAGAATGCGCGCCACCGCGAGCATGCGGATGAAGTCGAACGGGTCGATGTCTTCGGCGTTTTCCAGCGGCGTACCGGCGACTTTTACCAACATGTTGATTGGCACCGACTCCGGGTGCTCCGGCAGGTTGGCCAGCTGGATCAACAAGTTGGCGCGGTCGTCGAGGGACTCGCCCATGCCGAGGATGCCGCCCGAGCAGATCTTCATCCCGGAATCACGCACGTAGGCCAGGGTTTGCAGGCGCTCGCTGTAGGTGCGGGTGGTGATGATCGAGCCGTAGAACTCAGGCGAGGTGTCAAGGTTGTGGTTGTAGTAATCGAGGCCGGCCTGGGCCAGGGCTTCAGTCTGGTCCTGGTCGAGACGGCCGAGGGTCATGCAGGTTTCCAGGCCCATGGCCTTCACGCCTTTGACCATCTGTAACACATAGGGCATGTCTTTGGCCGACGGGTGTTTCCAGGCGGCGCCCATGCAAAAGCGGGTCGAACCGATGGCCTTGGCACGGGCGGCCTCTTCGAGGACCTTCTGCACTTCCATCAGCTTTTCTTTTTCCAGGCCGGTGTTGTAGTGGCCCGACTGCGGACAATATTTGCAATCTTCCGGGCAGGCGCCGGTCTTGATCGACAGCAGGGTCGACACTTGCACGCGGTTGGCATCGAAATGCGCGCGGTGCACGGTCTGCGCCTGGAACAACAGGTCATTGAACGGCTGCACGAACAGTGCTTTGACTTCGGCTAAGGACCAATCGTGACGCAGGGTGGCAGAGGTGCTGGCGCTCATGGGCGATTCCTTGATTATGCTTTGGCAAGCGCTGCGGGAAGGGCAATACCCACAGGCACGACACGGATGCTCGGCATATTTAAGGAAGAATCATGCACTGTCAACCAGGATACAAACACCAGGTTTACATCTGGTCAAAAAACAAACAAAAATGTTTAATCTGCGATGAAACCACCGATTCAAGGGATTGCGTATGCAACGTCTGCGAAACCGAGCTGCCGTGGCTGCTGGAGCAGTGCAACGTGTGTGCCCTGCCGCTGCCAATGGAGGGCCTGGTCTGCGGCCAATGCCAGAAACATCCACCTGCCTTTAAACACGTGGTTGCACCCTGGACCTACGGCTTTCCGGTCGACACCTTGATCAGCCGCTTCAAGCACCAGTCACGATGGCCACTCGGCCACATGCTCGCACGCCTGCTGGGGCACCACCTGCAACACCGCTTCGACAACGCCGAACTCACCCGACCCGACTGCCTGCTACCGGTGCCCATGGCGCGTAAACGCCTGCGCGAGCGCGGCTTCAATCAGGCGTTGATGCTAGCCCACTGGCTCAGTGACGCCCTCAACCTCACCTGCGATAAACACCTGTTATTGCGCCCCCATGAAACCGTGGCCCAACAAGCACTCGACGCCAAGACCCGTCAGCACAATCTACGCGGCGCCTTTGCCTTGGCCACCGATGCCGAGGTAGAAGGCCGGCATTTCGCACTGGTAGACGATGTGTTGACGACGGGCGCTACGGCCCACAGCCTCGCACGGTTGTTGATGACGGCCGGAGCGCGCCAAGTCGATGTGTACTGCCTGGCCCGCACGCCAAAACCGGGGACGTAACTTGACTCACAGGCGCCAGGGCGGCAACGTCCGCTCATTCCATCGAAGCGTATCCCCATGTCTTTGCCCACCCTGCTCAGCCAACACATAGTCCGCCGCCCCCAGCGTATCGCCCTGCTGGCGCATATCGCCGAACAAGGCTCCATCACCCGCGCGGCCAAGAGCGCCGGTTTGAGCTACAAGGCCGCCTGGGACGCCATCGATGAACTGAACAACCTGGCGCAAAAACCGCTGGTGGAACGCAGTGTCGGCGGCAAAGGCGGCGGCGGCGCCAAGTTGACGGCCGAAGGTGAGCGGGTATTGCGCCTCTACCAACGCTTGCAAGTGCTACAGGCCCAAGTGCTCGGCTCCGACGAGGCGGCCAGCGACTTCAATCTGCTGGGGCGCCTGATGCTGCGCACCAGTGCACGCAATCAGCTGCATGGCCAGGTCATCGCCATTGAACAGCATGGCCGCAACGATTTGATCCGCCTGCAACTGCCTGGAGGCTTGGTCCTCGATGCACAGATCACGCACGACAGTACGCAACACCTGGAGCTGGAAATGGGTGTAGAAGTGGTTGCCCTGATCAAAGCCGGTTGGCTGGAACTGCTCGCCGCCGAACAAGCTGCAACACCTGGACACAATTGCATGAGCGGTGTCATCGAGACCATTTTTGACGCTGATGACGGCCCCAGCGAGGTGCGCATCACCCTGCGCAGCGGCCAGGTGTTGTGCGCCCTGGCGCAGCCCGCCGCGCTCCAAGCACTGGGGGCCGCCGAAGGCCGACCGATCCAGGTGCAATTCGCCCCGAGCAATGTGTTGCTCGGCACACCGGTATAGCGCTGCGCTCGCCTTCAAACTGCAACAATTTCGTCACGACGGCTCCTTAAGGTGTCTGCAAAAACCGCAGAGGGAGCCTGAAATGAGCCTATTAGAAGAAAACCAAGCCACCGACCTTGAACAGATGGTCGGCCTTACCCGACGCCGCTTTATCGGTGCCGGTGCCCTCTGCGGTGCCGCGATGTTCCTGGGCGGCAACCTGCTCACCCGCAGTGCCCTGGCCGTCAACGCCACCACCGCCAGCCCACTGCTTGGGTTCACCGGCATCGCCGCCGCCACCAGCGACGCCATCACCTTGCCGCCCGGCTACAGCGCTTCGGTGCTGATCAGTTGGGGCCAGCCACTGCACAAGAATGCGCCGGCTTTCGACCCGTCCGGCAACGGTACGGCCAAGGCCCAGGAGCAGCAGTTCGGCGATAACAACGACGGTATGAGCCTGTTTCCCTTCCCCGGCGACAACAACCGTGCGCTCATGGCGATCAACAACGAATACACCAATTACCGCTATCTCTACGCCCATGGCAGCGCGCCGCAATCGGCCGAAGATGTGCGCAAGGCTCAAGCCAGCGAAGGCGTGTCAGTGATCGAAGTACGACGCAAGGGCGACACTTGGCAGTTCGTCCAGGACTCGCGCTACAACCGCCGTATCCACGGCAACTCGCCAATCCGCCTGGGCGGTCCGGCCGCCGGCCACGCCTGGTTGAAAACCAGTGCCGACAAGTCCGGCAAAAAAGCCCTGGGCACTTTCCAGAACTGTGCCAACGGCAAGACACCGTGGGGCACCTATCTGACCTGCGAAGAGAACTTCACTGACTGCTTCGGCAGCAGCAATCCACAACAAAGCTTCGACGCCGGGCAAAAACGCTATGGCGTGGTTGCGGCCAGCAAAGACATCAACTGGCACCAGCATGACCCGCGATTCGACGTGGCCAAGAACCCCAACGAACTCAACCGTCATGGCTGGGTCGTGGAAATCGATCCATTCGACCCGAAGTCCACCCCAGTCAAGCGCACCGCCCTGGGCCGCTTCAAACACGAGAACGCGGCGCTGGCGGAAACCCGCGACGGCCGTGCCGTGGTGTACATGGGCGACGACGAACGCGGCGAGTTCATCTACAAATTCATCAGCCGTGACCCCATCAATCACCACAACCCCAAGGCCAACAAAGACCTGCTCGACCACGGTACCTTGTACGTGGCGATCTTCGACGCGGGCGACGGCAATGCCGACCACCCCAAGGGCAAGGGCCAATGGGTCGAACTGACCCACGGCAAAAACGGCATCGATGCCAGCAGCGGTTTCGCCAACCAGGCCGAAGTGCTGATCCATGCGCGCCTGGCCGCCAGCGTGGTGAAAGCCACCCGCATGGACCGCCCGGAGTGGATCGTGGTCAGCCCCACCGACGGCCAGGTCTATTGCACCCTCACCAATAACGCCAAGCGCGGTGAAGACGGTCAGCCCGTCGGTGGGCCTAACCCACGGGAGAAAAACGTCTACGGCCAGATCCTGCGCTGGAAAGCCGATAAGGATAACCACGGCGCCAGCGAATTTACCTGGGATCTGTTTGTGGTGGCCGGCAACCCGGGCGTACATGCCGGCACGCCGAAAGGCGGCTCCTCCAACATCAACCCGCAGAACATGTTCAACAGCCCCGACGGCCTGGGTTTCGACAAAGCCGGACGCTTGTGGATCCTGACCGATGGCGACTACAGCAACGCGGGCGACTTCGCCGGCATGGGCAATAACCAGATGCTGTGTGCCGATCCGGCCACTGGGGAAATCCGTCGTTTCATGGTCGGACCGGTGGCGTGCGAAGTGACAGGGATCAGCTTCTCGCCGGACCAGAAGACGCTGTTCGTGGGGATTCAGCATCCAGGCGAAACCGGCGGCTCGACCTGGCCGGAACATCTGCCTAACGGTAAGCCAAGGTCGTCGGTGATGGCGATTCGGCGGGATGACGGCGGCATTATCGGCGCCTGATAGGGCCTCTTCGCAGGCAAGCCAGCTCCCACACTTGAATGTGTTCACAGACCCGAATGTGGGAGGGGGCTTGCCCCCGATAGCGTCCGCACAGTCACCGCCTATCTATGCTGTTACCATACCCGGCCGGACGCGGCGCCCTGCTGCGCGCAGGAGTTCGCATGGCCCATCCGTTTGAAACACTCACTCCCGATCTGGTTCTCGACGCTGTCGAGAGCATCGGTTTCCTCAGCGATGCGCGCGTCTTGGCGCTCAATAGCTATGAAAACCGCGTCTACCAAGTGGGCATCGAAGACTCCGAGCCGCTGATCGCCAAGTTCTACCGCCCCCAGCGCTGGACCAACGAGGCGATCCTCGAAGAACACCGGTTCACCTTCGAACTGGCCGAGTGCGAAGTGCCCGTAGTGGCGCCACTTATCCACAACGGCGAAAGCCTGTTCGAACACGAAGGCTTTCGCTTCACCCTGTTCCCCCGCCGTGGTGGTCGTGCGCCGGAGCCGGGTAATCTCGATCAACTTTATCGCCTCGGGCAGTTGCTGGGCCGTTTGCATGCGGTGGGCTCCACCCGCCAGTTCGAACACCGTGAAGCACTGGGCGTGAAAAACTTCGGTCACGATTCCCTCACCACACTGCTGGAAGGCAACTTCATCCCCAAGAGCCTGCTGCCGGCCTACGAGTCCGTGGCCCGCGACCTGCTCAAGCGCGTGGAAGAGGTCTACAACGCCACCCCGCACAAGAACATCCGCATGCACGGCGATTGCCACCCCGGCAACATGATGTGCCGCGATGAGATGTTCCACATTGTCGACCTGGACGACTGCCGCATGGGCCCGGCCGTACAGGACCTGTGGATGATGCTGGCCGGCGATCGCCAGGAGTGCCTGGGCCAACTGTCGGAGCTGATGGATGGCTACCAGGAATTCCACGACTTCGACCCGCGTGAACTGGCGTTGATCGAACCCCTGCGCGCCTTGCGCCTGATGCATTACAGCGCCTGGCTGGCACGGCGCTGGGATGACCCGGCGTTTCCCCACAGTTTCCCGTGGTTTGGCAGCGAGCGATATTGGGGGGACCAGGTGCTGGCGTTGCGTGAGCAACTGGCGGCATTGAATGAAGAACCACTGAAACTTTTCTGACCCTTGTGAATTAAATGTGGGAGGGGGCAAGCCCCCTCCCACATAAAACAAAGCAGGTCCCATCGCCCACCAAATGTACTTACAATCTCGCCTTTGTTAGCTGCCTAAGCAAGGATTCCACAATGCAAGCCGCCAACCCCCGCAAGGGGTACATCCTGGGCCTGAGTGCCTATGTCATCTGGGGTCTGTTCCCGCTCTACTTCAAAGCCATTGCCAGCGTTCCCGCCGCTGAAATCATCGTGCACCGCGTGCTGTGGTCGGCGCTGTTCGGTGGTTTGCTGTTGATGGTATGGAAACACCCGGGCTGGTTCCGCGAGCTGCTCGACAACCCCAAGCGCCTGGCCATCCTGGCGCTCAGTGGTTCATTGATCGCGGCCAACTGGCTGACCTACGTGTGGTCGGTGAACAGCGGGCGCATGCTGGAGGCCAGCCTGGGTTACTACATCAACCCGCTGGTGAATGTGCTGCTGGGTATGCTGATCCTGGGCGAGCGCCTGCGCCGCCTGCAATGGATCGCCGTTGGGCTGGCGGCGGTGGGTGTGGCGCAACAGGTGTGGCAAGTGGGCAGTTTGCCGTGGGTGTCGCTGGTACTGGCGCTGACCTTTGGCTTTTACGGGCTGATCCGCAAACAGGCGCCGGTCAAGGCGTTGCCGGGACTGGTGGTAGAAACCTGGATGCTGGTGCCGATCGCAATCGCATGGCTGCTGTTCAACCCTTCGGCCCACAGCGCGCAAATGGCTTTCTGGAGCACCTCCGAAGCCTGGTGGCTGGTAGCCGCTGGGCCGGTGACGCTGATCCCGCTGGTATGTTTCAACGCCGCCGCACGGCACTTGCCCTACACCGCACTGGGCTTTTTGCAGTACGTCGCCCCGACGTTGGTGCTGCTGGAAGCCGTGCTGCTGTTTGGCGAACATTTGGCGCCAAGCACCCTGATGGCCTTCGCCTTCATCTGGGCGGGGCTGGTGGTGTACAGCCTTGATGCCTGGATGAGCGTACGCAAACGCTGATCAAATAACGTACAATCCTCTGCAAGCCACAGTGCACGTGGCTTGCAGACATCCACCCCAAGGTTATCCACAACCTGATCCCCGCCATTTGTGCACAAGCCCTTGAAACTGCTCGTTTTTTGCTCAAATAGCGGAGAAGCCCAGCCAGTACGGCCTGGCATCGAGTCTCTACAGCTTATCCACAGGCCCATGCAAGATTTCCATGCATAACCTTGTGAGTAGTTATTCCTCGTTGTGCAACTCAACCATCAAATCGTCCGCCAAGCCTTCCAAGGATTGCTGCAAAGCCTCCAGGGACAGCGTTGCCGGCACCTGCAATAACGCCTCGGCGGTAAACAGCGGGTCACCGCTCATGGGAGCCGGGCGCACATCGGTGCTCAGGCTCTCCAGGTTCACGCCCTGCTTGCTCAACAGTGCCGTGATCTCGCGCACGATGCCCGAACGGTCATTCCCCACCAACGTCATCACAATCGACTTGGACGCCGACGCGTGCCCGCTGCTGCCCTCACCCACCAGCACGCGAATGCCGTGTGTGGATAAGTCCTCCAGCGCATTCACCAGGTTCTGACGGTTTTCAGCAGGCACGCTGACCCGCAATATCCCGGCGAACTGCCCGGCCATATGGGCCATACGGCTTTCCTGCCAACTGCCGCCGTGGGTGGCGATGTTGTGTGCGATGCGTTCAACCAGGCCGGGTTTGTCGGCGGCGATAATTGTGAGTACAAGATGGTCCATGGCAGCGCCCTCTGGGATTCAATCTACAAGGTGGACCCGAAGGCCCTCGATAACAAATCGTGTACCATTTTTATATTTATCTGGAACAATCTAATAGTTTTTTGAGAACATCCGGTTCTCCGCTGTGACCGTACGACCAAAGTGGGTCGCTAAACGACGTATTTAGTCTAATTTTCACAACCGCAAGTCATCATGTAGTATGCGCAACCTGGCACTACATAATGAAAATCTAAAAAGCGCTTAAGCTGTGCAGAGTGAGGCAAGCAATGACTGAACACGTTCAAGTCGGTGGCCTGCAGGTCGCCAAAGTCCTGTTCGACTTCGTGAATAACGAAGCCATTCCCGGCACCGGCATCACTGCCGAGCAGTTCTGGGCCGGTGCCGACAAGGTCATCCACGATCTGGCACCGAAGAACAAAGCCCTACTCGCCAAACGCGACGATTTCCAAGCACGGATCGACACCTGGCACCAGACCCATGCCGGCAAGGCCCACGACCCAGTGGCTTACAAAGCCTTCCTGCAAGACATCGGGTACCTGCTGCCAGAAGCCGCAGACTTCCAGGCCACGACTCAAAACGTTGACGACGAAATCGCCCGCATGGCCGGCCCGCAGTTGGTCGTGCCGGTGATGAATGCCCGTTTCGCCCTCAACGCCTCCAATGCGCGCTGGGGCTCGCTGTATGACGCGCTGTATGGCACCGACGCTATCAGCGAAGCCAATGGCGCCGAGAAGGGCCAGGTCTACAACAAAGTGCGTGGCGACAAGGTGATTGCCTTTGCCCGTGCCTTCCTCGATGAAGCCGCGCCGCTGGCGGCGGGCAGCCACGTCGACTCCACCGGTTACAAGATCATCGATGGCAAACTGGTTGTCAGCCTCAAGGGCGGCAGCAACAGCGGCCTGCGCGACGACGCGCAACTCATCGGCTTCCAGGGCGACAGCGCCCAACCGACCGCCATTCTGCTGAAGCACAACGGCCTGCACTTCGAAATCCAGATCGACGCCAGCACCCCGGTCGGCCAGACCGATGCCGCCGGCGTCAAAGACGTGCTGATGGAAGCCGCGCTGACCACCATCATGGACTGCGAAGACTCCGTCGCCGCCGTGGACGCCGATGACAAAGTGGTGATCTACCGCAACTGGCTCGGCCTGATGAAGGGCGACCTGGCCGAAGAAGTCGCCAAGGGCGGCAAGACCTTCACCCGCACCATGAACGCTGACCGCGTTTATACCGGTGTAAATGGCCAGGACGTGACCCTGCACGGCCGTTCGCTGCTGTTCGTGCGTAACGTGGGTCACCTGATGACCATCGACGCGATCCTCGACAAAGCCGGTAACGAAGTGCCGGAAGGCATTCTCGATGGGCTGATCACCAGCCTCGCGGCGATCCACAGCCTCAACGGCAACAGCAGCCGCAAGAACAGCCGCACCGGCTCCGTGTACATCGTGAAGCCGAAGATGCACGGCCCGGAAGAAGCCGCGTTCACCAACGAGCTGTTCGGTCGCATCGAAGACGTGCTGAACCTGCCGCGCAACACCCTGAAAGTCGGGATCATGGACGAGGAGCGCCGCACCACGGTCAACCTCAAGGCCTGCATCAAGGCGGCCAGCGAGCGCGTGGTGTTCATCAACACCGGCTTCCTCGACCGTACCGGCGACGAGATCCACACCTCCATGGAAGCTGGCGCAATGGTGCGCAAAGCGGCGATGAAGGCCGAGAAATGGATCGGTGCCTACGAAAACTGGAACGTCGATATCGGCTTGAGCACCGGCCTGCAAGGTCGCGCGCAGATCGGTAAAGGCATGTGGGCCATGCCCGACCTGATGGCGGCGATGCTCGAACAGAAAATCGCCCACCCTCTGGCTGGCGCCAACACCGCTTGGGTGCCTTCGCCGACCGCCGCTGCGCTGCACGCGTTGCACTACCACAAGGTCGATGTATTCGCCCGCCAGGCCGAGCTGGCCAAGCGCGAGCGAGCCTCGGTGGACGATATCCTGACCATTCCTCTGGCCAGCAACACCCACTGGTCCGAAGAAGAGATCCGCAACGAGCTGGATAACAACGCCCAGGGCATCCTTGGCTATGTGGTCCGCTGGATCGACCAAGGCGTTGGGTGCTCGAAAGTGCCGGACATCAACGATGTGGGCCTGATGGAAGACCGCGCCACCCTGCGCATCTCCAGCCAGCACATCGCCAACTGGCTGCGCCACGGCATCGTCAACGAAACCCAGGTGATGGAAAGCCTCAAGCGCATGGCGCCGGTGGTGGACCGCCAGAACGCCGGGGATAAGTTGTACCGTCCGCTGGCACCGGATTTCGACAGCAACATCGCATTCCAGGCAGCGGTGGAGTTGGTGATTGAAGGGACCAAGCAGCCCAACGGCTATACCGAGCCGGTGTTGCACCGTCGGCGTCGGGAGTTCAAGGCTAAAAACGGTCTGTAAATGAAAAGAGCCCCGGTCGAGAGACTGGGGCTTTCTTCTTTTCAGGAAGGCTATCAATCAAAAATGAAAGTGGCTTCACCTGTGCCGTTAATCGTAACTTCTTGCCCCTCACGCTCAAATTTCAAATTGATGTAGGTAATATAATTTGTATATGTATCCGGAGCGCCCGCGTCTTTGGAAATAACAACAAATTTCCCAGACGTAGGCCTTATAAAATAATCACCATTCTCGTCTCTATAATCGATGTTTCCTCGATGCTGATCTGGATCTCGTGGAAAGTCAAACTCGTACGGTTCATCCTTCGGAAATAACGTATTCCCATACTCAGCGGTCAACGACCCAGCGTTCTCCATGATGACCGAAAAATGTCTCAAACTTGCACCTATATTAGAAGAGTTTAAAAAGCGGGCCTTTCCATCCCTGAGAATAAGAATACTTGAGTGGCCACTATTTGCTTGATCGTTAGGCTTTTGAATAGACATAGCTAGCTCCTTTGGAGGGTATAAGGCCCTGGCTGAAGACCAGAGTTCTCCAGAGCAGTAAGCGATATGGACACCTACTTGCCTACTGTGAAAGTTGACAGTTCGAACAAAAAAAAAGATAAACGGTAGTTACTGCCCCATCCCCAACTCCCGCTTCACCATCTTCGCCAACTTCACGCTATCAATCGGCTTGAGCAAGAAGTCCACCACGCTCAAATGCATGGCATCGATCACGTCCGGCGCTTCGGCATCCCCCGAGATGATGATGATCGGCAACGCTGCGCGTGTGGATTCACGCACCTGGCGGATCAGCTCCAGGCCATTGCTGGGTGCCATGCGCAGGTCGGTGATCAGCAAACCGATGGAGCTGCTTTGCTTCAACAGGTCCCACGCCGTCTCACCACTGTCGGCGGTCATGCAACGAATGCCGTCCAGGCCCAGGATCTCTGCCAGCAGTTCCCGTGCGTCTTTGTCGTCATCGACGATCAACACACGTTGTGGTGGCAGATCAGGCTCCAGCATCACGGCGCTCAGCGCCTCACGTTCGGCATCGCTCAAAATATCGTGGTCGGACATACGTTTCTCAGCAGCTCTCATCAATCTCCCAGCACACTCGTCAGACATCTGCAGAAGGGCGAACAATGTGCACTTCGTCGGAAAGTTTGCCTAGTGGGCTTTCTACGGGGTTTGCACGTGGCCTTGTAAGGTTTTTCCCTAGTCGTGAATCGTTTAACCGCTACCTAGACTTACGTCCAATGGGCACCCGCAGCACGGCAGTTGACCATGCAGGACGATAACGACAAAAAAACTGCGGTCACTGTTATGAGTAAAGCTGATGCTTTCACGCAGGCGGGGAAAACTGCCGTGTTACAGAACATCCACGGCACCCTGCAATTCCTGCAACGCTTTCCCCCGTTCAACCAGATGGAAAATGCCCACTTGGCCTTCCTGGTCGAGCAATGCCAACTGCGCTTCTATGCCCCCGGCGATAGCATCCTCAAACCGTCGGGTGGCCCGGTTGAGCACTTTTATGTCGTCAAGCAGGGCCGGGTCGTGGGCGAGCGACCGGACTCAACCGAAACCACCTTCGAAATCACCACCGGCGAATGTTTCCCCCTAGCCGCCTTGCTGGGTGAACGGGCCACCCGTACGGAACACAAGGCCGCCGAGGACACTTTCTGCCTGCAACTGAACAAGCCGGCCTTTATCAAGCTGTTCGCCCTGTCCAGCCCGTTTCGCGACTTTGCCCTGCGTGGTGTCAGCAGCCTGCTGGACCAAGTCAACCAGCAAGTCCAGCAAAAAGCCGTGGAAACCCTCGGCACTCAATATTCGCTGAACACGCGTCTGGGCGAATTGGCTATGCGTCACCCAGTCACCTGCCGGCCCTTCACACCGCTGCGCGAGGCCGTGACGCTGATGCACGAGCAGCAAGTGGGCAGCATCGTGATTGTGGATGAGCACAAAGCGCCCCTGGGCATCTTCACCCTGCGCGACCTGCGCCAAGTGGTGGCCGATGGCACCAGTGATTTCAACCAGGCCATCGAAGGTCATATGACCCAGGCGCCGTTCTTTCTGACGCCGGACCACAGCGCCTTCGATGCCGCCATCGCCATGACCGAGCGGCATATCGCCCACGTGTGCCTGGTCAAAGACCAGCGCCTGTGTGGCGTAGTGTCCGAGCGCGACCTGTTTTCCTTGCAACGGGTCGACCTGGTGCACCTGGCCCGCACCATCCGCAACGCACCGCGAGTGGAGAACCTGGTAGCGATTCGCGGTGAAATCGGCCAGTTGGTGGAGCGCATGCTGGCCCATGGCGCATCATCCACCCAGATCACCCACATCATTACGCTACTCAACGATCACACCGTGTGCCGGGTGATCGAGTTGACCCTGGCCGACAAAGGCGACCCCGGTGTGCCCTTCAGTTGGTTGTGTTTCGGCAGCGAAGGCCGCCGCGAGCAGACGCTGTTCACCGACCAGGACAACGGTATTTTGTTCGAAGCCAAGGACGCTGCCGAAGCCGCCGCGATTCGTGCCCGGTTATTGCCCTTGGCGCAGCAGGTCAACCAGAGCCTGGCGTTGTGCGGCTTCAGCCTGTGCAAAGGCAATATCATGGCCGGCAACCCCGAGTTGTGCCTGTCCCGGGCCGAATGGGCGCGGCGCTTCGGGGCTTTCATACGCGAGGCGACACCGGAGAACTTGCTGGGCTCGAGCATCTATTTCGATCTGCGGGTGGTGTGGGGCGATGAGCGCGGTTGCGAACAACTGCGCCAGGGCATTCTGGATCAGGTGGCGGATAATCGGCTGTTCCAGCGCATGCTGGCCGAGAACGCCCTGCGCCAGCGCCCGCCAGTGGGGCGTTTCCGCGAGTTTGTGTTGACGCGCAAAGGCGGCGAAAAGGCCACCCTCGATCTCAAGGTGCAGGGCCTGACGCCCTTTGTCGATGGCGCCCGCTTGCTGGCCCTGGCCAACGGTATTCATGCCAACAACACCCTGGAGCGCCTGCGCCAACTGGTGCTCAAGGACGTCATCGAAGCGCTGGACGGCGCCGCCTATGAAGAGGCGTATCACTTCATCCAGCAAACCCGCATGCAGCAGCACCAGTTGCAAACCCGCGAGAACCAGCCGTACTCCAACCGTGTCGACCCCGACAGCCTCAACCACCTGGACCGGCGCATCCTGCGTGAATCCCTGCGCCAGGCCCAACGCCTGCAAAGCAGCCTGACCTTGCGGTATCAGCTGTGAACTGGCTGGGTTGGCTACGCCCGAAAAAGCCCGGGCTCAATGCGCTACAACAACAGCGCCTGGCGCAACTTCCCAAGCCCGCCATTCTGGGCGACAGCACCTTACGCAGCCAGCGCTGGGTAGTGATGGACCTGGAAACCAGCGGCCTGAACCTCAACCGTGACCAGGTACTGTCCATCGGCGCCGTGGTGATCGAGGACGGGGCAGTGGATTTCTCACAGATGTTTGAACGCACCCTGCAAAGGGCCGAGACCAAACTCAGCCCCAGCATGTTGATTCACGGCCTGGGTCCCAGTGCGATTGCAGCTGGCAGCGATCCAGTGGAGGCACTGCTGGACTTCATGGAGTTCGTCGGCGACAGCCCGCTGCTGGCGTTCCATGCCCCCTTCGATCAACACATGCTGTGCCGGGCACTCAAGGACAGCCTGGGTTATCGCCTGCCCCATCCGTTTCTCGACGTCGCCGACATCGCCCCGCTGCTGTGTCCCGAGGCGAATATTCGCGAAGCCGGGCTCGACGACTGGATCAACCACTTCCACCTGCAAGTGGGCGAACGCCATCACGCCAGCGCCGATGCACTGGCCACGGCGGAACTGATGCTCATCCTGTTCAGCCGCGCACGCCAGCAACAAATAGACTCGCCACAGCAGTTGCAAGAGCGTTTGAGCCAATGGAAACGGCGTAAACAAGCGCCATCGTTTTAATAGCACCGTCCGACAGACGCCAATTGCGCCCGCCCCACGCCTCTGACACAATCGCGAATAATTCTCGTTAGTTTAAACCTCTTGTTTATTCGGTGATGCCTTGTCGTCGGTTCCAAACCCACACAGTGAGCTGGTTGGCGCGTTGTATCGCGACCATCGTGGCTGGTTGTTGGCGTGGTTGCGACGCAACGTGGCCTGCCCAAGCCGTGCCGAAGACCTGAGCCAGGACACGTTCATCCGCCTGCTGGGCCGCGACGAGCTGCGCGAGCCCCGTGAGCCACGGGCGTTCCTGGTGGCAATCGCCAAAGGCTTGTTGTTCGACTACTTTCGTCGCGCGGCACTGGAACAGGCTTACCTCACCGAACTGATGCTGATCCCGGAAAGCGCACACCCATCGCCCGAAGAGCAGCAATTGATCCTCGAAGACCTCAAGGCCATCGACCGCCTGCTCGGCAAGCTGTCGAGCAAGGCCCGCGCCGCCTTCCTCTATAACCGCCTCGACGGCCTGGGCCATGCGGAAATTGCCCAGCGCCTCGGCGTGTCGGTGCCTCGCGTACGCCAGTACCTGGCCCAGGGTATTCGCCAGTGCTACGTCGCACTGTATGGCGAGCCGCTGTGACAAGTTCCAAACCGGTTTCGGCCCGTGTGCTGGATGCGGCGATCGCCTGGCAACTGTCCCTCGACTCGGGCGACGGCAGTGCAGTGGAACAGGAAGAATTCGCCAAATGGCTGGCCAGCAATGAAGAACACGCCCGCGCTTGGCGCCAGTTGGGCATGCTTGACCAGCGTTTCAGCGCAGCCTCGGGCCCGGCACGGGCGGCGCTGCTGCAGTCGCGTGAGGGCATTCGCCAGCGTGTGCGCAAACTGGGTAGCGGCTTGGCGAGCATCGCGCTGGTGATTGGCCTGGCGCTGTTTGCCGGTGAGCGCTATGTACCGATCCACTATTGGCTGGCCGACCAACGCACCGCCACGGGCGAGCAGCGCACACTGAAGCTGGCGGATGGCACGTTGGTCAACCTCAACACCCACAGTGCCATCGACGTACGCTTTGATGAAAAACGCCGACTGATCGTATTGCAGGAAGGCGAGATCCTGGTCGAAACCGGCCATAACGATGCGCGGCCTTTCTATGTGCAAACCCGCGACGGCAGCCTGCGGGCGCTGGGTACACGGTTTATCGTCAAGCGCGAAGAAGGCGCCACGCGCCTGAGCGTGCTGCAGTCCGCCGTGGCCGCCCAGCCTGAAGCGCTGCATCAGGAACAGATTTTCAAGGAAGGCCAACAAGTACTGATGCGCAGCGACGGCCTCGGCCCGTTGCTTGCTGTCACACCTGCCACCGACGCCTGGACCCGCGGCATGCTGGTGGTCGACAACGCCCGCCTGGAGGATGTGGTCGAGGAACTCAGCCGTTATCGCACCGGACACCTGGGTGTGGATAAAAATGTGGCTGACCTGCGGATCACCGGCAGTTTCCCGCTGCATGACACGACCCTGGCGTTGAATGCGCTGCTGCCGACGTTGCCGGTACAGATCGAGCAGCGCACGCCGTGGTGGGTGACCGTCAGCGCCAAGCCTTAGGGGCTGTGGTGCCTGGGCTATGGCTATCGGGGGCAAGCCCCCTCCCACATTATTGCATTCACACATTTTGACTTGTGAACACAGCCAGGGTGGGAGGGGGCTTGCCAGCGATGAGGCCCTCAAGAACAGCCCAAAAAAATATTTTCATCCTGCCCTATCACTTTTCGATTCTCATCCGGCACCTAGGCAATTGAGAAATATTTCCATTCAGGAGCCGCCCTATGTCCCGCACGCTAGACACCTTGTTGCGCCCCAGCCTGTTAGCCCTGGCCATCGCCCTCAGCGCGCCGCTGGCCAGCACCTCGCTGATCGCCGCTGAGCAAGCGTCCAGCGTGCGCGCCTACAACCTGCCGGCTGCGCCGTTGGCCACCACCCTGAACCAGATCGCCAGCCAGGCCGGCCTGGCGCTGACGCTCAACCCAGCGCTGGCGTCAGGCAAGACCTCGGCACCGGTCAAAGGCCAGTTCGATGCCCAGCGCGCATTGCGTGAGGCATTGCGTGGCACCGGGCTGCAATTGGAGCAGAGCAGTGCGGGCACGTTTACGCTGGTGCCGGTTCCGGAGGGCGTCGTGGCATTGCCAGAGACCAGCATCATTGCCCAAGGCGACACTGAAAGTGCATGGGGGCCCGTGACCGGCTACCTGGCGACGCGCACCGCCGCCGGCACCAAGACCGATACCGCACTGGTCGAAGCCCCGCGCTCGATTTCCGTGGCCACCCGTGAGCAAATGCAGGACCGCAACGTCCAGAACCTGGATGACGCGGTCAAGTACATGCCCGGCATCGTGTCTGCCAGCTACGGCAGCGACACCCGCTATGACTGGATGCGTGTTCGCGGTTTCGAACCGACTCAATTCCTCGACGGCCTGCCATTGCCCCGTGGCGTCTACGCCAACCCGAAAGCCGAAACCTGGAACCTCGACCGCCTCGCCCTGCTGCGTGGCCCGGCGTCGTCGGTGTACGGCCAGACCCCGCCAGGCGGCCTGCTGGATATGGTCAGCCGCCGCCCCAGTGCGGAATCGAGCAGCGCCATCCAAGTGCAATACGGCAGCGACAATTACCGCCAGATCAACTTCGCCAGCACCGGCAAGATCGATGATGAAGGCCAGTTCCTCTATGGCCTCAGCGGCGTGGTGCGGGATGCGGGTACCCAAGTCGATCACATCGACAACAAGCGCTACAACATCGCACCGAGCCTGACGTGGAACATCGACACCGATACCAAGCTGACTCTGCTCTCGCAGTTCACCCGCGACGATACCGGCGCCACCAGCCAGTTCATGCCGATCCAGGGCACCAAGATCGACTCGCCGCTGGGCAAAGTGTCACATCATAAAAACCTGGGCGATCCGGACTACGAGTACTACGACCGCACCTACTACGCGTTGGGCTATGCCTTTGAACATCGCTTCAACGACACCTGGCAGTTCCATCAAAACCTGCGCTACACCAAGTCGGAGCTGGCCTTCCAGCAACTGACCGTGGGTTCCTTCGCCTACGCCCCGGCCGATGCAGACGGCAATATCAGCCGCTCCTCGACCAATGTGAACGAAAACATCGGCCAGTTCGCGGTGGACAACAATTTCCAGGCTGACTTCGCCACCGGCGACATCTCCCATGCGCTGTTGCTGGGCCTGGATCACCAGCGCACCGATACGTCCTATCTGTCGATTTTCGGCACGGCCGGGACGATCAACATCTTCAACCCGATCAACACCCAGCCGGTCGAGCGCCCGGCGCGCTCCACGGCCTATTACGACTACAACCAGAAAACCGTCCAGACCGGCCTCTACGTCCAGGACCAGATGGCCTTGGACCAATGGCGCCTGACCCTGGGCGGGCGTGAAGACTGGGTGCACCAAGGCACCACCTACTTCAACAAGAACGATGCGACCAACACCGACCGCAGCAAGAACTTCAGTGGCAACGCCGCGCTGAGCTATGTGTTCGACTCGGGTTTTGTGCCGTACCTGTCTTACGCCGAGTCGTTCCAACCCGCGAGCAACGCCGATGTCGACCCGCTCAAGTCGTTCAAGCCCACCGAAGGCAAACAGTGGGAACTGGGCATCAAGTACCAGCCGCCGGGTTCCAACACCCTGTTGAGTGCTGCGGTGTACGACCTGACCCAGAAGAACGTGCAGGTCACCAGCTTCCAGTCCGGAGGCGTGTCGGTCACCGACCAGACTGGCGAAGTGAAGGTCAAGGGCCTGGAGCTGGAAGCGGTGTCTGACGTGACCGAGAACCTCAAGGTCATCGCCGCCTATACCCTGGCCAAATCCGAAGTGCAAAAAGGCCAATACAAAGGCAATCGCCTGCAACTGATGCCCAACCAGCAAGCCTCGTTGTGGACCGACTACACCTGGCACAGCGGCATGCTCGACGGTTTCGGCATCGGTTTCGGCGCGCGCTACACCGGCAACACTTATGGCGACCAGGCCAACACCTGGGCGGGCAAGGCGAATGCCTACACCGTGTTCGACGGCTCGGTGCACTACGATCTGGGCCGTCTGGATAACAGCTTGAAAGGTGCTTCGGTAAAACTGAACGCCACCAACCTGTTCAACAAGGACTACCTGTCCACCTGTGACGCCAACTATTGCTACTTCGGTGACCAACGCAGCGTGGTCGCCAGTGCCACCTACCAGTGGTAATCGGCTGAGTTAACCCGCGGGCCGCCCTCAGGGGCGGCTTTGGCGTGTCTGAAGGCTAGAAAAATGAAAAGCAAAACCATCCGCCGCTGGTCCTTCATCCACACCTGGACCAGCCTGATCTGCACGGTGTTCCTGCTGCTGCTCGCCCTCACCGGCCTGCCGCTGGTGTTTCACCATGAGATCGACCACCTGCTGGGCAACGAACCGGAACTGGCGCAGATGCCCACCGATACGCCACAGCTGAATCTGGAGCAATTGGTCGCCAAGGCCCAGGCCCATCGCCCCGGCGAAGCCATGCAATACCTGGCCTGGGATGAAGACGACAAGAACGGTGTGATCGCGATCATGGCCGCCACGGCCGGCACCGAGCCCAACTCATCCCACACCTTCATGCTCGATGCCCGCACGGGTGAAGCCGTGGAAACCCCGGCGGCCAACGGCGGGCTGACGCTGTTCCTGCTGCGCCTGCATGTGGATATGTTCGCCGGACTGCCGGGCAAGCTGCTACTGGCGTTCATGGGCATTTTGTTCGTGGTGGCGATTGTCTCCGGCACGGTGCTGTACCTGCCTTTTATGCGCAGGTTGAAGTTCGCCACCGTGCGTCAGGACAAATCCACGCGCCTGCGCTGGCTCGACCTGCATAACCTGATCGGCGTGGTCACCCTGACCTGGGCGCTGGTGGTAGGCGTGACCGGTGTCATCAGCGCCTGCGCCGACCTGATCATCGCCGCCTGGCGCCAGGACAGCCTCAGCGCCATGATCGAACCGTACAAAAACGCCCCGCCGCTGACCCAGCGCGCACCCGCCACCGACTTGCTGACCATCGCCGCCAACGCTGCGCCCGGCATGGAGCCGGACTTTATCGCCTTCCCCGGCACGCGCTTTTCCAGCGAGCACCATTACGCCGTGTTCATGAAAGGCAGCACCCACCTGACGTCACACCTGCTCACACCGGTGCTGATCGACGCCAGCAACCTGGCCGTCACCGCTATTGCCGAACGGCCGTGGTACATGGACGCCATGGGCATGTCGCAGCCGCTGCACTTCGGTGACTATGGCGGCCTGCCGATGAAGATCCTATGGGCTGTGCTGGATGTGCTGACGATCATCGTGCTGGGCAGCGGGATTTACCTGTGGATCGTACGGCGCAAGGCGGCCAAGTCATGAAGCCGCGCCAGTCGAGTTTCTGGAAGGTGTTTGGCATTCCGCTGGGGATTGGCCTGCTCAGTGCCGCCGGGTTGTTTGCAGCGTTGCTGGGGGATGGGCTGTGGGATTCGTTGAGTTGGGTGGGGCTGGGTATTCCGGCTGCCATTGGTATTTGGGCGTTGGTAAAGCGGCGCGACTGAAGAGGCTATCGGGGGCAAGCCCCCTCCCACACTTGGTTGGGTTCACACAGTCAAAATGTGGGAGGGGGCTTGCCCCCGATGAGGCCTTCAAAAACACCCTCAATGCCTCTAGGCTAGCCACTGCCCACATTGAGGAATACCCATGTCCGCTCCCAGCATGACCTTGTTTCACAACCCCGCCTCGCCGTTCGTGCGTAAAGTTCGCGTCCTGCTGGCTGAAACCGGCCAACAGGACCGCGTTGCCCTGCATGGCTGCATGCCGACACCGGTCAATCCCGATGCGCAACTGGTGCAAGACAACCCCGTGGGCAAGATCCCGGCCCTGCGTCTGGCCGATGGCTCGGTACTGCACGACAGCCGGGTGATCCTCGATTACTTCGATCACCAGCACAGCGGCCTCCCGCTGATCCCTCGCGACGGTGCAGCCCGCTGGCGCCGCCTGACCCTGGCCTCGCTGGCCGACGGCATCATGGATGCCGCCGTGCTGGTGCGTTATGAGACCGCCATGCGCCCGCTGGAAAAGCATTGGGACCAATGGCTGGATGAGCAGCGCAACAAGATCCGTCGCGCCGTTGCCGAGCTGGAAGCCGAAGCTGTTGCTGAACTGACCAGCCGCTTCGACATCGCCGCCATCAGCGTCGCCTGCGCCCTGGGCTACCTCGACTTCCGCCACCCTGACCTGCAATGGCGGTTGGATAACCCGAAGCTTGCCCAGTGGTATGCCGAGGTCAGCCAACGGCCTTCGATGCAGCAAACCCTCCCCCCGGTTTGACAGTCACCACCGTCCAATGTGGGAGGGGGCTTGCCCCCGATTGCAATCTGTCAGGCACCGGGTCTGTGACGGATGTACCGCTATCGGGGGCAAGCCCCCTCCCACACAGGCCCGTGGCGTAGTTGAGGTAGTCGATAATTCGCGCCTTCATTTGCTGATCCTCCCGCAACCCAATCATTGCACCGCCTCCAGATCAAACTGCAATGGCTCCACCGCCTTGCGCTTGCCCACCCCATACCAATCCAGTTTGCGCGTCAGCACCATCACCGTGCCCAGCAGGCCGAACAGCAACAGCGAGCCCATCAGCAGCGCATAGTCTTCAGCGCTCAGCAGTCCGTACAACAAGCCGTACAAGGCAGCCAACCCCGCCGAGAACCCCAGGCCATGACTGACACTGCGCAACACATGGCACACGTAGAAACCGATCAACAACACGCAGGCGCTGGCAGAGATGAGATAAGCCATCGCAAACCCTATATGTTCGGATAACGACAACAACAGCAGGTAAAAGAACGCCAGGGCAAAACCCACGAGGGCGTATTGGATGGGGTGCACCGCCAGGCTCTTGAGGACCTCGAACAGGAAGAACCCGGCAAAGGTCAGCGCGATAAACAGCAGCGCATATTTGATCGCACGATCGCTCTTGAGGTACTGGTCCACCGGGTCGATGAAGTTCACGCCGAAGCTGCGATTGTTGAAGTCGCTACAGCCTTGGCCATCCAGGCAGGTTTGCAGGGCTTGCTCGAGGTTGGTGGAAAAAAACGAGGTCTGCCAGTTGGCGGTAAAGCCTGTGTCGGTGACGTCACGCTGAACCGGCAGGAAGTTGCCGATGAAACTCGGATGCGGCCAGTTGGACGCGAGGGACACCTGGCTGATCTTGCCCACCGGCACCACCTGCAATTGTTCGGTGCCTTGCAGGCGCAGGTCAAAAGCGAAATCCACCACGCTTGGTTTTTTGCTGTCCAGCGCCGATAGCACCACGTGGACGCCCTCCCCCAACCAGTCGACTTGGGTGCCTGGCGAGAACTCCAGACGCTGGCTGCCCAATTCCAGATTCAGCGCGTTTTCAATGCCGCGAATATCGCTGATACCCACCGCCAGAAACGCCGGCTCAAAACGGTAATCGGCAAAGTCTTCCGTGATGCCCAACTGCGCAGGCAGCTCGAAACGCCCACTGATGCGGTTGTCGGCATGGAACAGCCGCGCCTGATAGATCCCCCGTGCACGCAGTTCGGTCTGCACCTTGCCGTCGAGCTCAAATCGGTCCGGCAGGAAATACAGACGACCGCGCTCTTCACGGGTTTCTTCGTAGCGTTTATTGAGCTTTTCATTGAGCTTCCACTCGCGCACGGTCTTGCGATAGGGCACCACCATCACCGGGCCGGTGACGCGCTGGCTGTAGCTGGAGCTACGGGCGATGTCCATCAACACGCCGTCGCGCAGTTGCTGGCGGTCGCTGATGATGCCGTTGATCATCAGCAACGGAATCAGCAACAACAAAATCAGCAGCGCAATCGCGCCAAGTTTGAAAAGCAGACTGCGGTTCATGGGTTTCTCCCTGTTTTTGATGGGGAGAGACTGCACCGCGGGTGTGGGAAGTTTATGTGGGTAATGTGGAGACTGTGTGGAGATGCAGCACCACCTGCACGCCGCCCGGCACATTGCCGATCTGCAACGCGCCGCCGTGCAGCTTCATCACCTCTTCGACAAAGTTGAGGCCCAGGCCGGTGCTTTTGCGCCCGCTGCTTGGGCGTGGCAGCGAGTAGAAGCGCTCGCTCAGGCGCGGCAGGGCGTAGTCGGGAATCGGTGCCGCCTGGTTGAACAGGCAGACCTGCACGTCGTTGTGCCGCGTCTGTGCGCTGAATTTCAGCACACCTGCGGGGGGTGTGAAGTCCAACGCGTTTTCCAGCAGATTGCCCAAGGCCTGACGCAACAGGAAGGGCTCGCCGAACACCTTCACATCGGCGCCAATCTGCTGCTCGACGTGCAAGCCTGCGCCTTCGATTCGCGCGCATTGCGCCTTGAGCACCTCGTCGACCATCGCCGCCAGCGAGAGGCTGGCCTGCTCTTCCAGCCCCTGGCGTTGCTCGACTTGCGCCAGGTTCAACAGGCGTTCGATCAGCTGTTGCAGGCGCGTACTTTCACTGTCGATATTGCCCACGAAACGCTGCTGCTGCTCGCGGGTCATATCGCCCTGCAACAGTTCCGCCGCGCCACGAATCGCCGCCAATGGGCTTTTCAATTCATGGGTCAGGGTGTGCACGTAATGTTCGACGTAGGCTTTGCCTTCCAACTGCGTGCGCATATGTTCAACGGCGGTGGACAGTTGCTTGAGTTCGCCACCGCGGTAATGCGGCAATTCTGCCCGCCGACCTTCACTCACCGCCTCTGCGTAGGCCGTCAAACGGCGCAGGGCCACACTCAACCACCAAGACAGCACGGCGCCAAGCATCAGGCCCAGCACCACCAAGCCGGCGCCGTACCACAGCAAGCGGCGTTCAGTACGGTCGACATAGGGCTGCAACGAACTGTTGGGCTTGGCCACAGTGACCACGCCGATGATCTGACCGTTGTCGCGGATCGGCGCGCCGACGTGCATCACCGAGGAGTTCGGGTCGTCCAGCTCACTGCGGGTGGAGCGGGCGCCGTACTCACCGCGCAGGGTCAGGTACACGTCGTTCCATTGCGAATAATCCTGGCCCACCGCTTCGCCGCTGGAATCGAGCAGCACGGTGCCCTTGGCATCGGTCACGTAAATGCGGTGGTTGACCTGATTCTTAGGCAAGCCCCAGATGGTCGCGCCCGGCTGACGATTGCCATAAGCCTTGAGCAGCTCCGGCCAGTGGCTTTGGCCGAGGGTACCGTTCTTGACGTCATCGCGCAGGATCTCGGCCAGCAGGTTAGCGGTGTCCACCAACGTCTCTTCAGTGGACTGGCGCACACCCGGGCGGATTTCCTTCATCACGGTGTTGAGCACGAAGTAGCCGGTCAGGCCGATAAACAACGCGTACACCAGGAAGATCCGCAGCCCCAGGCGCATCAGCTATTGCTCGGGCTGTAGCTGTAGCCCAGGCCGCGATGGGTCTGGATCGGTTCGGCATCCGCCGCGATGCTGCGCAATTTGCTACGTAGGCTTTTGATATGGCTGTCGATATTGCGTTCGTAGCCGGCATCGGCAGGCACGCCCACCGCATCCAGCAACTGCTCGCGGCTGAAGACACGCTCGGGTTGCTCCAGCAGGCTTTGCAGCAGGCGAAACTCGTGGCGCGTCAGGCCTAACGGCTGGCCGCGATACTGGATCTGCATACGCTCCAGATCCACGTGAAAAGATGCCGGCGCGACACCCGGCCCAACGCGTTTGAGGATCGCCTTGACTCGCGCTGCCACTTCCCGTGGGCTGAACGGCTTGACCACATAATCGTCGGCGCCGATCTCCAGCCCCACCACCCGATCGATTTCGCCATCCCGGGCGCTCAGAAACATCACCGGCACTTCCGTGAAACGGCGCAGTTGCTTGCAGGTTTCAAAGCCGCTGATGTCTGGCAGGCCGATGTCGAGGATGATCAAGTCCGCTGGAGTCTGGCGTTGGTGAGCCAGCGCCTCCTGGCCGAGGCTCAGCCAGGTGGTGCCGAACCCCTCGCCCTGCAAGGCGAATATCAGCGTGTCGGCAATCGCCGCTTCGTCTTCGACAATCAGAATGTGGGGCATGGGCTCGATCAGCAGTCCGGTTTGTCGGCAGTGTAACGGCGCGCCGGGTTCACCGCTGCGCCGAATTCGCGCAACGCCTTGGCACCGATCAACAGCGGATAGTTGAAGCTGCTGCGGTCGGTGAGGTTCACCTCGACGGTGCGCTTGATGTTGCCCAGGCACATCTCCAGGTCGATCACCGGGCGCTTGGCCACAGTGGCTTCGTCCTTGTCCTCGTCTTCATCGGCGCGGCTCTTGATCTTGCTGATGCGCGACACCTTGTGCTCGAAGACTTTGTCGCTTGCGTCCTTGCCGCCGAGGCGGAAGCGTACCCAGTCATCGCCATCGCGCTTGAAGGTTTCGATGTTGCGCGCCGACAGCGACGCGGTCAGCGCACCGGTGTCCATCTTGGCCTTGAAGGTCTGACCGATCTCCGGCAACTGGATGTATTCGTAGCGACCGTAGAGGGTCGGTTCGGCGGCCATGACAGGCAGGGCGACCAGGGCGAGGGAGGCAAGGAGCAGTTTCACGACGTGATTTCCTCGAAAGAAGTAGGCGGATTCTAGACCGCAAAAGTCCTGCTTAGTTAGCTCACTCAACCATACCGGGCACATTGTGAAACATTCGTCCGGTAATTTGCGATTTGGCCTCTAGACTCAGCTTGCTTATCATTGCCCGCCCACACGATCCCAAGAGTTGCTTATGCGCCGCCTGCTCACCGGCTGTTTTGTCACACTGCTGCTATTGCTCAACACCCTGGTGCTGTTCGGGCCGTTAATGGTGTTTGCCCTGCTCAAACTGGTGGCCCCCGGTCGCTTTCGCGACCACGCCTCATGGGCGGTCATGTGGATTGCCGAAACCTGGGCCGAGATCGACAAACTGATCTTCTCGCTGTGCATCCCGACTCAGTGGGATATTCGTGGCGGCGATGACCTGCGCGGTGACACCTCCTACCTGGTGATCAGCAACCACCAATCCTGGGTCGACATTCCGGCGTTGATCCAGACGTTGAACCGACACACGCCGTTCTTCAAATTCTTCCTCAAGAAAGAGCTGATCTGGGTGCCCTTCCTGGGACTGGCCTGGTGGGCGCTGGACTACCCGTTCATGAAGCGCTACACCAAGGCGTTCCTGGCCAAGCACCCGGAGCTGGCAGGGCAGGATCTGAAGATCACCAAAGAGGCCTGCGAGCTGTTCAAGCGCCAGCCGGTGACGGTGGTCAATTACCTGGAAGGCACACGGTTCAGCGAGGCCAAGCGCAAGCAGCAGGATTCACCCTTCACCCGGTTGCTCAAGCCCAAGGCGGGTGGCGTGGCGTTCGTATTGGCAGCGATGGGCGAACAGCTGGACGCGATCCTCGACGTGACCGTGGTCTATCCGCAGCAGAAGATTCCGGGGTTCTGGGACTTGATCAGTGGCGCGGTGCCGAAGGTGATCATTGATATCCGCACCCGTGAACTGGACCCGGCATTGTGGCAAGGGGATTACGAGAACGATCCGGCATTTCGCCAGACTGTCCAGAACTGGGTGAACCAGCTCTGGACAGAGAAGGATGCGCGCATCGAACAACTGCGCACAGAGCGCTAGTTAGCCGCCAGTGCCCCAGGCCGAGGCCAGTTTGCCCAGCACTGACTGATTGGCGCCCTGGCCGCCCAGGTATTGCAGGATCACTGGGGCAAATTTGCCGACCATGCTGTTGTCCATGCCCAGTGCGCTGAAGGCGGTGTTCAGGTCGCTGGTGTTCTTCACGTTACCCAGCACGCTGTCCAGGCCGCTGGTTTTGCTGCCGCCGCTCTGGCCGAGCATGCCGCTCAACGCACCCAGGCTGCCCAGGGAGTTGGCGCCCGACAGCTTGTCCAGGCCCGGCACGCTTTTACCCAGTTGCGAATAGTCCGTACTGCTCAGTTGGTTCTTGGCCAGGCCCAGCATGGCGCCGGTGCCGCCAACGGCTTGTTCTGGAGTGACGTTCAATTGCGAGGTCAAAGCGCTCAGCAGGCCGGCGGTCTGGGAGCTTGGCGCTGCGGCAGCCGCCTTGTTGTTGCCTTGGGCGCCGGAAACGGCGTTGGCCACATCACCCAAGCTGAAACCTGCGGCAAACACCGGGCTGGCGGCCACGGTCAACAGGCAGGACAGGGCAAAACCGCGTGAAATCTTCATCAAGACAACCTCTGAGATGTAGGAGCTAAAAAGCAGGCGTTTGACTGACATTCCCGAAGGAATGTTCCCACCTACAGATTAGTTCAGAAAATACTGCATCCGAATCACCCGCGCGCGGACATCACTGGAACCTGGCGGCTCGCCGACCCTGTGCCGAATTAAGGCCAATTGACATCATTTTGACGACGATCGCTGGCAATGAGCCCAGGAACCCATCGCCATTGGCAAGGTCCATGAACTGACTACAAAATTTGTCAGGAACAGACTTATGTCCGCGAACCAACCCCAAGTCATTGAGCACAAACCCTCATTCTGGAGCGGCCCTCGCCTGTTCATCGGCGCCTGTGCTGTGGTGATTGCCGGTATCGGCGGCGCTCTGTATACCCAGGATAGCGTCAGATCCGCTGCCACCCTGGTCACCACCGAACAACAGCCGGCCGCGCAAATCATGGCGCACAAGGATTACCTGGAAGTGCAACCGATTGCCTCCACCGCTCCCGCGCCGGATCAAAGCCTGGAGCTTTGGGCCGTTCCCGAAGGTGGCACGCCGGTGTCACTGGGCCTGTTGCCGGAGGACGGCAAAGGCATCATCGGGCTCAATCCACGTCAGCAAGAGTCAATCCGCAAGCCAGTGGAATTGATGGTGAGTGCGGAAACCAAAGGGGGCTCGGTAAGCAAGCAGCCGACAGGGCCTACGGTTTACCAGGGCGCACTGGCGATTCGCTGATACGAGGCGCCTGTATTGGAATGAAACATGAGTGTTCTAGTCGAACTTGGTCTAGAAAACTGTCAACTCTGACAGTAGTCACATAGTCCCCCCCACCCCACCCTTGAGCCTCCTGTCCAAGTCAAGGATTCACGACATGATGCTCAAGACACTGGCTGCAGGCACTGTGCTGTTCTCAGTACTCTGCAGCAATGCGTTGGCAGACACAGCTGAGTGCCCTGCAACCGCCGGCATTACACAAACGCCATTGTCACAGGGTGGATATAGCTATGAGGCTCTGGGGCCGAATGGTCGTAAGTGGGTAGGCGAAAATCCCAAAGCCCAGCCAGGCGACTTGGCAACATTCAAGTTCACGGCAGCGGCTTACCGAAAAAAAAGCTCACAGGGCAATGAGGATGTCGTTTCTTGCGATTTCGAGGGTACCGCACAAGACGCTTTCGCTCGTATGACATTGTTCGCCTTCAGAGACTGGTCCGGCGTCTCTGGCTCAAAATGGCAAAATCAGAGCCCCCCACCCAATCAAGTGGATTATTGCAACTCTGGAAAGCAGGCAGAGTGCAGGTTTGATTACAGCAAGCTGAATTGACAGTCAGCACTACTAGTGTCATCGACTGACTATAAAAAATGGGCGACTCACGAGCCGCCCATTTTTTGGTTCGCACATTTACGCAGCACTGAACAACTTATGCGGATCAATCACAAACTTCTTCGGCACGCCCGCATCGAACTCGCCGTACCCACGCGGCGCATCATCCAGGCTGATCACCTGCACACCGACGATCTCGGCAATGTTGATACGGTCCCACATGATCGCCTGCATCAGTTGGCGGTTGTACTTCATCACCGGCGTTTGCCCCGTGTGGAAGCTGTGGGATTTGGCCCAGCCCAGGCCGAAGCGGATGCTCAGGCTGCCCATTTTCGCGGCAGCATCCACAGCACCCGGGTCTTCGGTCACGTACAGGCCTGGAATACCGATCTTGCCCGCCACGCGTACCACGCCCATCAACGAGTTGAGCACAGTGGCCGGAGCCTCGGCCTTCACGCCTTCATGACCATGGCCACGAGCTTCGAAGCCAACGGCGTCGACGGCGCAGTCGACTTCCGGTTCGCCCAGCAGTGCGGCGATCTGTTCGTGCAGTGGAGTGTCCTTTGACAGATCAGCGATTTCAAAACCCTGGGCCTTGGCGTGTGCCAGGCGCACTGGGTTGACGTCACCGATGATCACCACCGCTGCGCCCAACAGACGTGCGGATGCTGCTGCAGCCAAACCGACTGGGCCAGCGCCCGCAATGTACACGGTGCTGCCTGGACCAACGCCAGCAGTAACGGCACCGTGGTAGCCGGTGGGCAGGATGTCGGAGAGGCAGGTCAGGTCGCGGATTTTCTCCATGGCCTTGTCGCGGTCCGGCAGTTTCAACAGGTTGAAATCGGCATACGGCACCAGCACGTATTCAGCCTGGCCACCGGTCCAGTCGCCCATGTCGACGTAACCGTAGGCGCCACCGGCACGGGCTGGGTTGACGGTCAGGCACACGCCAGTGTGTTGCTCTTTGCACGAACGGCAGCGGCCGCAGGCAACGTTGAAGGGCACGGAAACCAGGTCGCCGATCTTCAAGTTTTCGACGTCGCTACCCTTCTCGATCACTTCGCCAGTGATCTCGTGACCGAGTACCAGGCCGGTTTGGGCAGTGGTACGGCCACGCACCATGTGTTGGTCGGAGCCGCAGATGTTGGTGGAAACCACGCGCAGGATGACGCCGTGCTCAATCTTCCTGCCACGGGGGTCCTGCATTTTGGGATAGTCGATTTTCTGTACTTCGACCTTGCCGTTGCCGAGATACACGACACCACGATTACCAGACATGCTTTCACCTCGCTGTTGTTTTTATGGAACCGCGTTGCCCGTTGGGTGGGCAGCGCGTTTAAGTGCTCGGGTACAGATGCTGTTTCTTGTGTTGTTTGTCAGGGCCTCATCGGGGACAAGCCCCCTCCCACATTTTGATTTGCGAACACCTTCAAATGTGGGAGCTGGCTTGCCTGCGATGGCGGCCGTCAGAGCACCACCGTGCGATTGGCGTTAAGGAACACCCGCCGCTCAATGTGATACCCCACCGCCCGGGCCAACGTCAGCCCTTCGATATCCCGCCCCTTGGCAATCAAGTCCTCGGGGTAGTGGCTGTGATCCACCACCTCCACACCTTGGGCAATGATCGGGCCTTCATCCAGATCGTTGTTGATGTAATGCGCCGTGGCGCCCACCAGTTTCACGCCCTTGTTGTAGGCCTGGTGATACGGCTTGGCGCCCTTGAACCCCGGTAGCAACGAGTGGTGAATATTGATGGCCTTGCCATCCAGCTTGCGACACAGCTCCGGCGACAGCACTTGCATGTAGCGCGCAAGGATCACCAACTCCGCGCCCGTGTCTTCCACCACTTGCCACACCTGGCGCTCCTGGGACGGTTTGTCGTTGGGATCGAGGGGGAAATGGTAGTAGGGAATCTGGTGCCAGTCGGCCAACGGTTTCAGATCAGGGTGGTTGGACACCACCGCGACCACATCCATCGACAGTTGGCCGATGCGCTGGCGGTACAGCAGATCGTTCAGGCAGTGATCGGCCTTGGAGACCATGATCACCACTTTGGGCCGGTAGTTCGGTGCCGTCAGTTCGAAGATCATGCCGAAGGCTTCACCACGCGTGGCCAGGCCTTCACGGAACGCCTGTTCGTCAAAACCGTCGGGCTGGCGGAATTCCACACGGATAAAGAACCGGCCCGAAAGCCGGTCGTCGAACGAGTGATGTTCGGTAACGTAGCAGCCTTGTTCAAACAGATAGCGGGTGACCGCGTCCACCGTGCCGAGCACGCTGGGGCAGTCGGCGGTCAAAATCCATGTATCGGGTGCGCGGCTCATGGGGTATTCCTCAGGCGTGGACGCTCAGGCCGAATTCAGCAGATGCATCCTGCAGCCACAACCACCAGTAGTCCGAGAAGCTGCGACGAATCACCAACTCCCAGGTGTCTTCGGCGGTATGGCGGATCACCAGTTGCGACTTGGCGAACACCGTGCCCACCGCCTTGCCCACCGGGAAGTTGTTGGGGTGCACGTCATAGCTGGTGGACTTCATCAGTACATCGCGCACATTCGGGCCGCTGAGTTCCAGGATCTGCTGGCCGCCGCTGACGTTGACGACCTGGATATGCAAATCACCCAAAGCAGCACGCAGGTTTTGCTCGGCGGCGAACTCTTCACCGCTTGGCACAACAAGCAGCCACTCATCCGGGCCGAGCCATTGCAGGCTCGTTTCGCCTTTGACGACGACTTGCAGGGCACCGGGCAACTCAATGCCCAAGGCTTTGTGCACACCGGCAGCAAAGGCGGCGTCATGGCCATCGCCACGAAGGGTCAGGTGGCCCAGGAGTTTCTTTTCACGCACGGTCACGCCGGCGTTCTTGCGACCCTTGCCGACCAGGCTGGCAAGGTCGGCATGGTGCAGCGACGACTCGGCCTTGGCGCCAGTGGTTGGGCGTTGTTGGTAAACATTGGCTGCTGTCATAAAGCACCTGTTCTGAATTCTGTTGTGAGGCTGCTGGCCTCATCGGGGGCAAGCCTCCCTCCCACATTTGGAATGCATTCCCCTGTGGGAGCTGGCTTGCCAGCGATGCGGTCTATCAGATGTTCTGGCGATCGCCTTTCGGGTCAAAGAACACCGAGGAAACAATCTCCGCCTCGATCACGCTGCCATCCGCCTGCGGTGAGAACACCCGCTCGCCGATGCGCTTCAAGCCGCCCTTCACCACCGCCATCGCGAACGAATAACCGAGGGAGTTGTGGGCGTAGCTTGAGGTGACGTGGCCGACCATCTTCATCGGAATCGTCTGCTTCGGATCGAACACCAGTTGCGCACCTTCCGGCAGCCAAACGGTCGGGTCGATCGGCTTCAAGCCCACCAGTTGCTTGCGTTCTTCACGTACGCAGTCTTCGCGGTTCATGCCGCGCCAGCCGATCCACGAGAACGGCTTGGTACGGCCGACGCACCAGCCCATGTTCAGGTCGTCCGGGGTCATCGAGCCGTCGGTGTCCTGGCCGACGATGATGAAGCCCTTCTCCGCCCGCAGTACGTGCATGGTTTCCGTGCCATACGGGGTCAGGTTGTACTTCTTGCCAGCCTCGACAATTTTCTCCAGCACGCCCATGGCGTAGTCGGCCTGCACGTTGACTTCGTACGACAGCTCACCGGTGAACGAGATCCGGAACACGCGAGCCGGTACGCCGCCCACCAAACCTTCCTTCCAGGTCATGAACGGGAAGCCGTCCTTGTCCAGGTCGATGTCGGTGACTTCCGCCAGCAGCTTGCGGCTGTTGGGGCCGGACAGGGTCATGGTCGCCCAGTGGTCAGTGACCGAGGTGAAATACACCTTGAGGTCTGGCCACTCGGTCTGTTGGTAGATTTCCAGCCACTGCAGCACACGTGCAGCGCCGCCAGTGGTGGTGGTCATCAGGAAGTGGTTGTCGGCGAGACAGGCGGTCACGCCGTCGTCGAAGACCATGCCGTCTTCCTTGCACATCAGGCCGTAGCGCGCCTTGCCCACATCGAGCTTGGTCCAGGCGTTGCTATAGATGCGGTTGAGAAACTCGCGGGCATCCGGGCCTTGAATGTCGATCTTGCCGAGCGTGGACGCATCCAGCAGGCCGACGCTGTCGCGCACGGCCAGGCATTCGCGTTTAACCGCGGCGTGCAGGTCTTCACCATTGCGCGGGAAGTACCACGGGCGTTTCCATTGGCCGACGTCTTCGAACTCGGCGCCGTTCTTCACGTGCCAGGCCTGCAGCGCGGTGTAGCGCACCGGCTCGAAGATGTGCCCACAGTGACGGCCCGCGACAGCACCGAAAGTCACCGGCGTGTAGTTGGGACGGAACATGGTGGTGCCCATCTGCGGGATGGTCACGTTCAGCGAACGCGCAGCAATCGCCAGGCCGTTGACGTTACCCAGCTTGCCTTGGTCGGTGCCGAAACCCAGCGCGGTGTAGCGTTTGACGTGCTCAACCGACTCGAAACCTTCGCGGGTCGCCAGTTCGATGGCGGCGGCGGTCACGTCGTTCTGCAGGTCGACGAATTGCTTGGGTGCACGTGCCGTGGCTTTTTCGTGAGGCACTTGGAACAGCGCCAGGGTCGGCTCTTCCAGACGGCTCAAGGCTTTTGGCAAGGTGCCTTCCACCGGGGCGAAACCGGCTTCGCTGGCAGCGCGCACGCCACCTTCAAAGCCATCCGCCAGGGAATCGCCAAGGCCGTACACACCGTTGATACCGCCGACACATACGCGTTTCTGCGGTGCTTCGCCCGGTACGAAACCGAGGATGTCTTCACGCCAGGTCGGCTTGCCGCCCAGGTGCGAGGCCAAGTGAACGACCGGGCTGTAGCCGCCGGAGCTGGCGACCAGGTCGCAGTCCAGCCACTCGCCGGGGCTGGTGACTTTGTGGGCTTTGACGTCGATGGCCGCCACACGGGCGCCGGTCACGTGCTTGCTGCCACGGGCTTCGATCACGGCGCTGCCGGTGAGAATACGGATGCCTTTGGCGCGGGCTTCTTCAACCAAAGCGCCGCGTGGATTGTGGCGGGCATCGGCCACGGCAACCACGGTCAGACCCGCATCGAACCAGTCCAGCGCCACGCGGTAGGCGTGGTCGTTGTTGGTGGACAGCACCAGTTTCTTGCCCGGTGCCACGCCGTAGCGACGCACGTAGGTGGAGACCGCGCCGGCGAGCATGTTGCCCGGCACGTCGTTGTTGCCGTACACCAACGGACGCTCGCAGGCACCGGTCGCCAGCACCACACGCTTGGCGCGCACACGGTGGATACGCTGACGCACCACACCAATCGGGGCACGGTCGCCGAGGTGATCGGTAAGGCGCTCGTGAATGGTCAGGAAGTTATGGTCGTGGTAGCCGTTGACGGTGGCGCGGGGCAGCAGCACCACGTCCGGCAAGGCTTTCAATTCTGCGATAACGCTGGCAACCCACTCGGTGGCCGGCTTGCCGTCGAGGCTTTCGCGGGAATCGAGCAGCGAGCCGCCGAACTCTTCCTGCTCATCGGCAATGATCACCCGAGCGCCACTGCGCGCAGCGGCCAAGGCTGCCGACAGACCGGCCGGGCCTGCACCGACAATCAGCACGTCGCAGTGACGGTTCATGTTGTCGTAGGTGTCCGGATCGTTCTCGGTCGGCGAGCGGCCCAAGCCAGCCGCCTTGCGGATGTACTTCTCGTAAGTCATCCAGAACGACTGCGGGTACATGAAGGTTTTGTAGTAGAAACCCGGTGGCATCAGCTTGCCGCCGACCTTGCCGAGGATGCCCATCACGTCATTGTTTACGTTCGGCCAGCCGTTGGTGCTGGTGGCGACCAAACCTTGATACAGCGCCTGTTGCGTGGCGCGCACGTTGGGAATCTGGGTGGCTTCGGTGGCGCCGATTTGCAGCACCGCGTTCGGCTCTTCCGCACCGGCAGCAAAAATGCCGCGGGGACGCGAATATTTGAAGCTGCGGCCGATGATGTCGACGCCGTTGGCCAGCAAGGCGGCGGCGAGTGTGTCGCCCTCAAAGCCTTTGTAGCTCTGGCCGTTGAAGGTAAACGTCAGGACTTTATTACGGTCGATCCGGCCACCGTTGGACAGGCGATTGATCTGGCTCATACCTTCTCTCCAGAAGCCTTGGCGGTGAATTGCGGCTTAGTGCCAATCTTGTAGGTTTCAAGAATTTCATACGTCACGGTGTCGCGGGTGGCGTTGAAATACTGGCGGCAACCAGCGGCGTGAATCCACAGTTCGTGGTGCAGGCCACGGGGGTTGTCGCGGAAGAACATGTAGTCGCCCCACTCTTCATCGGTGCAGGCGTTCGGGTCCAGCGGGCGCGGGATGTGCGCTTGGCCGGACGCGTGGAATTCCTCTTCGGAGCGCAGTTCGCCACAGTGAGGACAGAAGATATGCAACATAGGGAATTTCTCCTGTTAGTGGGCGACGGCCGCAGCGCCGTGTTCGTCGATCAACGCACCGTTGTGGAAACGGTCGATGGAGAAAGGTGCGGCCAATGGGTGCATCTCACCCTTGGCGAGGCTGGCGGCAAACACGTTGCCTGAGCCCGGCGTGGCCTTGAAGCCACCGGTACCCCAACCACAGTTGAAGAACATGTTCGGCACCGGGGTCTTGGAGATGATCGGGCACGCATCCGGCGTGGTGTCGACGATGCCGCCCCACTGACGGTTCATGCGCACGCGGGACAGCACTGGGAACATCTCGACGATGGCCTGGATGGTGTGTTCGATCACCGGGTACGAGCCACGCTGGCCGTAGCCGTTGTAGCCGTCGATACCGGCGCCGATCACCAGGTCGCCCTTGTCGGACTGGCTGATGTAGCCGTGTACGGCGTTGGACATGATCACGCTGTCGATAATCGGCTTGATCGGCTCCGACACCAACGCTTGCAGCGGGTGAGATTCGATCGGCAGGCGGAAGCCGGCCAGCGAGGCCATATGCCCGGAGTTACCCGCAGTGACCACACCAACGCGCTTGGCGCCGATGAAACCCTTGTTGGTTTCCACGCCGATACACACGCCGTTTTCCTTGCGGAAGCCGATCACTTCGGTCTGCTGGATCAGGTCCACGCCGAGGGCGTCAGCCGCACGGGCAAACCCCCAGGCCACGGCATCGTGACGGGCTACGCCGCCGCGACGTTGCACGGTGGCGCCGAGTACCGGGTAGCGGGTGTTCTTGGAGCAGTCGAGGTACGGGATCTCGTCCGCAACCTGCTTGGCGTTGAGCAACTCGCCGTCCACGCCGTTGAGGCGGTTGGCACTCACGCGGCGCTCGGAATCACGGATGTCTTGCAGGGTGTGGCACAGGTTGTAGACGCCACGCTGGGAGAACATCACGTTGTAGTTCAGGTCCTGGGACAGGCCTTCCCATAGTTTCATCGCGTGTTCGTACAGGTGCGCCGACTCGTCCCACAGGTAGTTGGAACGCACGATGGTGGTGTTGCGCGCGGTGTTACCGCCGCCCAGCCAGCCTTTCTCGACCACGGCCACATTGGTGATGCCGTGCTCCTTGGCCAGGTAGTAAGCGGTCGCCAGACCATGCCCGCCGCCGCCGACGATGACCACGTCGTAGACCTTTTTAGGGGTGGGCGTGCGCCACATCTTCTGCCAGTTTTCGTGATGGCTGAGTGAGTGCTTGAAGAGGCCGAAGCCCGAGTAGCGTTGCATAGTCATTACTCCAAAACCGCGCTCAGCGATAAACCGGGAAATCAGCGCACAGGGCAGACACGTGCTTGGCCACGTTGGCCTCGACGTCGGCGTCGCCGAGGTTGTCGAGGATGTCGCAGATCCAGCCGGCCAGTTCGATGCACTGCGGCACCTTGAAACCACGCGTGGTCACTGCCGGGGTGCCGATGCGCAGGCCCGAGGTCACGAACGGCGACTGCGGGTCATTCGGCACCGCGTTCTTGTTGACGGTGATGTAGGCGCGACCGAGGGCGGCGTCCGCCTCTTTGCCGGTGAGACCCTGACGAATCAGGCTGACTAGGAACAGGTGGTTGTCGGTGCCGCCGGACACCACGTCATATCCACGTTTGATGAACACGTCGGCCATGGCCTGGGCGTTATCGATCACTTGCTGCTGATACGCCTTGAAGCTCGGCTCCAGCGCTTCCTTGAAGCACACGGCCTTGCCGGCGATGACGTGCATCAGCGGGCCGCCCTGGGCGCCCGGGAATACGGCGGCGTTGAGTTTCTTTTCAATTTCTTCGTTGGCTTTGGCCAGGATCAAACCGCCACGTGGACCGCGCAGGGTCTTGTGGGTGGTGGTGGTGACCACGTCGGCGTACGGCAGCGGATTCGGGTACAGGCCAGCGGCAACCAGGCCGGCGACGTGGGCCATGTCGACGAACAACAGCGCGCCCACCTTGTCGGCGATCTGACGGAAACGGGGGAAATCCAGGGTCTTGGAGTAGGCAGAGAAACCGGCCACGACCATTTTCGGCTTGTGCTCCACCGCCAGGCGCTCGACTTCGTCGTAGTCGATCAGGCCGGTGTCGGTGTTGATGCCGTATTGCACCGCGTTGTACAGCTTGCCCGAGGACGACACCTTGGCGCCGTGGGTCAGGTGACCACCGTGGGCCAGGCTCATGCCCAGGATGGTGTCACCGGCTTGCAGCAGGGCCAGGTACACCGCGCTGTTGGCCGACGAGCCGGAGTGCGGCTGCACGTTGGCATAATCGGCGCCGAACAACTGCTTGGCGCGTTCGATGGCCAGGGCTTCGACCTTGTCCACGTGCTCGCAGCCGCCGTAGTAGCGCTTGCCCGGGTAGCCTTCGGCGTATTTGTTGGTCAGGCCACTGCCCTGAGCTTCCATCACGCGTTTGCTGGTGTAGTTCTCTGACGCGATCAGCTCGATATGATCTTCCTGACGCTGCTCCTCGGCATTCATGGCCGCCAGCAGTGCGTCGTCATATCCCTGGATCTGGTCTTTTTTGCTGAACATCGCGTCTCTCCCAGCCTTTCGTATTGTTGAGGCCCGTGCAGGGCCCTTTGATGCGATGGTAGGGCTGGTGCAGACAGGTCAAATGCCTACGCACGCCACGCAAAGGTGCGTTTACGACATTCATTGAACGGCGCAGAACAAATGTGGGAATGGGCTTATGTGGGAGCTGGCTTGCCTGCGATGGCATCACCGCGATTCTGTTGAAAGACCGCGGTGCCTGCATCGCAGGCAAGCCAGCTCCCACAAGGGTTAGGCGATCATCTTGCGCACGATTAGCAACAGCAGGAAATGCAGGGGATAGAGTGCATACGCCCAGCGTCGCATCGCCGGTGGAGAGGTGTTTTTGGCATGTCGCAACAGGAACAGACCAGCCAATGGCGCGATCAGGCACGCAGCCAATCCTGCCAGCGCCACGGGCGTGCCGCTATCGAGCAGAATCTGCCATTGATTGGCCGCAACGCAGGCCACACCCGGCAATACGCTGAAATACCAGGGCCGTCGAAACACCAGCAGCATCGCCAGCGGCAGTAACACACCGAAAAAACCGAACATCAGTTGCGTGGTAAATACCGCAGCAATCGTGGCAGCAATCAGCGCCAATCCTCGATCAAAAATCGTCTTCTGCTGCCATCCTCGGGCAACCAGCAAGCCCAGCGCCAAGGTTGGCAGCACGTTCAACGTATCGGCATCGTCGATAAACAGCCGATACGGTACTTCACTGATCACACTGAACAGCAGCAGCCAGCCCAGATAGCGCCACCGGCCGGTCATCGGCATGTTCCTGGCCCTGTGCAAATTCGCCGCAATCGCCAGGCAAAACCACGGAAACGCCAGGCGCCCTGGCACATACAGGCCATCCAGGCTCAAGCCGACATAACGCAGGTGATCCAGCACCATGCTCAGCAGCGCCAGCCACTTGAGCAGGTCCAAAGCGCCGTCTCGGACAGGTCCGACAGGCGAGACGTGTGTACCGTGCATAATTCCCCAACGACTTTGCATTTACAGTGCGTGCGCCCGCCCAACATTCTTGGTTACAGTGCGCACCAACATCGACCACAGGAACGGGCCATGACCGACAAGAGCCAACAATTCGCCAGCGACAACTATTCCGGCATCTGCCCGGAGGCCTGGGCCGCCATGGAACAAGCCAACCAGGGTCATCAACGCGCCTACGGCGATGATGAATGGACCCACCGCGCCGCCGACGGTTTCCGCAACCTGTTCGAAACCGACTGCGAAGTGTTCTTTGCCTTCAACGGCACTGCGGCCAACTCCCTGGCGCTGTCCTCGTTGTGCCAGAGCTACCATAGCGTGATTTGCTCGGAAACCGCCCACGTCGAAACCGACGAATGCGGCGCGCCGGAGTTTTTCTCCAACGGCTCCAAACTGCTTATCGCCCGCACCGAAAACGGCAAGCTGACCCCGGAATCGATCCGCGAGATCGCCCTCAAGCGCCAGGACATTCATTACCCGAAACCACGCGTGGTCACCCTGACCCAAGCCACGGAAGTCGGCAGCGTGTACACCCCGGATGAAATCCGCGCCATCAGCGTGACCTGCAAGGAACTGGGCCTGAACCTGCACATGGACGGCGCACGCTTCTCCAACGCCTGCGCGTTCCTCGGCTGCTCCCCTGCCGATCTGACCTGGAAAGCCGGCGTGGACGTGCTGTGCTTCGGCGGCACCAAGAACGGCATGGCCGTGGGTGAGGCGATCCTGTTCTTCAACCATAAGCTGGCCGAAGACTTCGACTACCGCTGTAAACAGGCCGGCCAACTGGCGTCGAAAATGCGCTTCCTGTCTGCCCCATGGGTGGGCCTGCTGGAAAACGACGCCTGGCTCAAACACGCACGCCACGCCAACCACTGCGCACAATTGCTGAGCAGCCTGGTGGCGGATATTCCGGGGGTTGAGCTGATGTTCCCGGTACAGGCCAACGGCGTGTTCCTGCAGCTCTCGGAACCGGCCATCGCCGCGCTGACAGCCAAAGGCTGGCGTTTCTACACCTTCATTGGCAAAGGCGGCGCACGTTTCATGTGTGCGTGGGATACCGAGGAAGAGCGTGTAAGAGAATTGGCCGCGGATATTCGGACAGTGATGGGAGCCTGAAACGGCGGGTCTTTCAGCCCTTTTTCAGAGACTGTTTGTACGTATTTCTGACAGTATCTATTTACCCCCTGCCTTGGATAGGATCTCGTCACCCCGAACGAACGGACGCGTTATTTCGGGGCTGACTGCCTGCCGAATAGTCGGCTGGAAATGGAAATCCTATAGAGGGCAACATCATGGAAATTCAATGCTACACGACTGATTCGCAACTCCGCACCGACGTCAACGCCACACTCGTCAGCCTGGACGATCTGAGGAAGCTGGCGAACGTTGGCGACACCATCGTCGAGCCATCCAGAACCTTTACCGTTACGGGTAAAGAGTTTGAAATGACAGCCTCTGGCGAACGTTATGTCGTCAACCTGTACGTTCGTTAATCGCTAAGGACCGCGTCGCAGACTCATGACCTGCGACGCGGGACTGACGTGACTTCGCTCACAACGCCTTAGGCTGGAGCGCTTGCCAATCATCAATGGGGCCACGGTTTGCAGGAAAGGTCCCTCCGTTGAATTTCACCGCCAGTTTATTTACGGCGTTCAATGCTGTTGTCACCGCACCTTCCGCCCAACCTCCCGTAAACGAAACGTCATCACCTGCCAGAATGAAGCCATCGGGATTGGGGCTCGACACATCGTGCATGAACTGGGAAAACAGCAAGCGTTGGTACTCGTACTGTCCCGGCAGGTTCATTTTGAATGCCCCCAGAAAAAACGGCTGCTCTTCCCAATTGATTTCAACAAAGGGGTTGGTCATACCGAACTCAGCCGCCAGGTCCAACTGATGATGGGCATACGCACTGTCCAGTAGGGTTGTGCATACTTCCACGTGGGACGGCAGCGGCGCACTGCGATCCCCCAGGAATTTGACGCTGTCGTTATTCCAGGTGTAAGACAAAAACATGCCGCTCCCCCTGTAAGGGCCAGGGCTTTGGGCATAGTCCAGCAGGTAGGTGCCACGGGTGATTCGGTCCGATAGGGTCACGCTCATTTTGTATTGAAAATCAATCCCTACATCGGTCCAAAAAGGCCGTTTGGTTTGCGCGAAGATTTTTGCTGACTGCATGTAATGGGTGTACATCACCGCTTCCCATTCCTTTGGGGATAACAGGTCATTCATTTGGTTGAAACGGGCGGCACCATCCATGTAGCGGAATTTGTCGAGGATCCGCTTGTGAGGGGTATAGACCACAGCAGGAAAGGTGTATTGACGCTCGCTTCCCAGATTATGGTCATACACCCACACGTCGAACTCGCCATCCGGCCGACGTATGATTTGCCGCACCTCCTGCTTGAACGTCTGGGGGATCACCTGGGTGCTCAGGCTCTTGACAGTGGTGCCCGCAGACCAATGGGCCATGGGGTCATTGAAACTATCGGGGCTACGCTCCCACAGTCGGCGCGGCAACTCGCTGGAACCTTCGTACATCAACTTGTGGTTAGCATCCAGCCCGGTATACAGCACCCGTAACACCTCCAGAAAGCAGTTCGGATAATCGGTATTCCAGCCACCCGTGCCAAAGCCGATCTGCCCGAACAGGTCGATCTGCTGGCGCGTCCATTCGGCCTTCTCGACCAACGCCGAAAAAAAGCTGAGATTGTCCCAATCAGCATCCAAGATCGCGTTCCACAGGGTCTTGATCCTGTTTTGATCAATACTGCCTTCGGACATTGCCGCTTCCATTTCAGTGAACTTGATCGGGTCCTTCTCAAGGAACACCTCGAACAACAACCGCTCGATCTCGGCATATTCGGGCGGCAGTTTATTGCGTTCGTAATAGACTTGTTTTTGCTGGTAGTCGACCACTGTACTTGGGGTCGCTTCCGAACCTGGATTAGGGAAATCCGCTGAGTTGGCCGTCATGCCAACCTTCTCGAAATAGTGCATCAACGCCTTGCCTGAAACAGGAAAGCGCATGGCCCCCATTTCGCAGATAACACTGTTAGCGGGATCTTGAGGATCGCCTGCTACGTAGGAATACAGCCGCCCACCAATGCGCTCGCTGGCCTCTACCACTACTGGATGCAACCCCATGCGCATGGCTTCATAGGCCGCCACCATGCCAGCGACGCCAGCTCCGACGATCAATACCCGGCGGCCATACGCCTGGTCGGATACCTGCGCCAACTGCGTGCGATTAGTGACAGCGGTATCAAGAAACCGGCGGTAATGAAAAGGAAAGTCGGGAATCAGTGCAGTGACATCATTGGCAAGCAAGCGCACAGCGCCCTTACTACGGGAGGGAATAGCAGACATGGCATTCATCCTTGGTTTATAAAAAAAGCACGTCCACCTACTGCTTCAATGCGAAGGGCGACTACGACGGCTGCGCTGCTCAGCGTAGACGTCTGTAGGAAAAATCCCTATATCACTTGGAAATAAAGAGCGGTTACGTAATGCGAGCCTTGTAGCAAAGGACTTTAGGTAGAAAGTTCAGAAACGCATGAAGTGATTATTTGAGAATGCCGATTCAATAGTTTTTTTACTTACAAGACTCTGCGTGATCTCACTCAATAAAAACAGACAGTGATGCCTATGAACACGCCCTCCAACCGATCGGCTGCGCCGCCTTCCGCTACGCTGAAAATCGAAACCCGTTCCATTGACTACGTGCCACGTAACGAACGTCATGGCAAAGTCTGGCACCAGGCACCGTTCTGGTTCACCGGCAACTTCGTACTGACCACCATGGTCACCGGATTTACCGGCGCCGCCTTGGGGCTGAGCCTGGTGTACTCGATTCTGGCGATCGTGATCGGCGTGTGCCTGGGCACATTCGCCATGGCCTTCCACGCCAACCAGGGCCCGCGCATGGGCTTGCCGCAGATGATCCAGTCGCGCGCCCAATTCGGCCTGCGTGGCGCCATCGTGCCGTTTATCGCGGTGGTCTTCGTATACATCGGTTTCAACGTGTTCAACGTGATCCTGGCAACCGATGCCATCAATACCGTGCTGCCTGGCAACCGCGCCCCGTGGTACGCGCTGATGATCATCCTGGCCGTGGTGATTGCTGTGATCGGCCACGACCTGCTGCACACCGTGCAACGCTGGCTGACCTACGTGATGATCAGTGTGTTCGCGGTCCTGACCGTCGCGGCCATCCTGCATCTGCAGGCCGATATAGCCGTGTTCGGCGCACACTTTTCCTGGTCCGCATTCCTGATCCAACTGTCGGCTGCCGCGGGCTACCAGATCAGCTACGCCGTCTATGTCTCGGATTACTCGCGCTATCTGCCCCATAACACGCCGTCGCGCAGCGTCATCATCTGGACCTATCTGGGGGCTGCTGGCTCGGCACTGTGGCTGATGTCGCTGGGGGCATTCCTGGCCTCGGCGCTGCCCTCGCCCGACGCTATAGGCAGTGTGCAGGCCGTGGGCAACCAACTGCTGCCTGGGTTCGGCACCTTTACCGTGTTGATTGCAGTGCCAGCGCTGGTCGGCATCATGGCGGTCAACTGCTACGGCGCGATGCTCACCGGGATCAGTGCCATTGACGGTTTTGTCCCGATCAAACCCAGGATCAAGAGCCGCATTGTTGGGATCAGCCTGGTGGCCGCAATCATTTTCATGATCGCCTTGAGCATCCCCGAGAGCTACCTGAGCAGCTTCAACACCTTCGTACTCTTGATGCTGTATTTCCTGGTGCCCTGGACGGCAGTCAACCTCGCGGATTTCTACGTCGTACGAAAAGGGCGCTACGCCATCAGCGACATTTTCAACCCGTCCGGCATCTACGGTCGCTGGTCCAGCGCCGGGCTCATTGCGTATTTCCTCGGCCTGGCGGCAATGGTTCCGTTTATGTCGCTGGGTTTTTATCAAGGCCCCATCAGCGTGATGCTGGGCGGCGCCGATATTGCGTTCGTCGTTGGCCTGGCGGTCTCGGCAGTGGTTTACTGCTTGATGAGTCGCCGACTCGACCACGCCGCCGAGTCGCGAGCTATGCAAGCCAGTGAGCGAGTACTGGAAGGAGACTTGTCGTGACACAGCTACGCGTTGTTTGCCATCAACTGGCCCCGCGTATCGGCGATGCCGACTACAACCGAGCGCTGACCGAGCGTGCGATTCGTGGAGCGGCCGGCCTCAATGCCCAATTGATCGTCTTGCCGGAACTGATCCAGAGCGGCTATGCATTCAGCGACCGGGAGGAAGCCTTCAAGGCTTCCGAAACACTCGACGGTCCAACTCTTGGGTTATGGAAAAGCCTGGCGCAGGAACTCGGCATCATCATCATCGCGGGTTTTTGCGAACGTTTGAGTGCGGGGCAAGTGGCCAACAGTGCCGCACTGGTCGAGCCCACCGGACGGCTGACCGTGTACCGCAAGGCGCACCTGTGGGACCGCGAGAAACTCATCTTCACCCCCGGCGATGCGCCACCTCCGGTGGTCGACACCAGCGTCGGGCGGATCGCCGTGATGATCTGCTACGACCTCGAACTGCCCGAGTGGGTGCGCCTGCCAGCGCTGGCGCAAGCCGACCTGCTCTGCGCTCCGGTGAACTGGCCGGACGGCCCGCGCCCCGTAGGTGAGCGGCCTGCAGAGATCGTGCGGGTTCAGGCCAATGCAGCGGTCAACCGCCTGTTTATCGCCGCGTGCGACCGCTGTGGCGAAGAACGGGGTGTCAATTGGGTGGGCGGCTCGGTCATTGTCGACGCCGATGGCTACCCGCTGGCCGGCGCGACCTCACACCAAGAGGAACAGCGACTGGTAGCTGACCTGCCCCTGGAACAGGCCGGGAACAAGTCAATCAGTGCCCACAACCACGTTCACCAGGATCGCCGGCCAGAGCTGTACTGAGCCTCAGAACTCAATACGCACATCACCCTTCGGCACACTGCAGCACGAGAGGATGTAGCCTTCGGCTTCATCCTCTTCGGTGATCCCGCCGTTGTGGTCCATCTCGACTTCCCCGCCCAGCTTCATCACCTTGCACGTACCGCAGATACCCATGCCGCAAGCTTTCGGGATCAACAGACCGAGCTTGGCCGCAGCCGCATGAACCGTTTCGCCGGGCGCCACGCGGATACTTTTACCCGATGCGATGAACTCCACCTGATGCAGATCCGCCAGGTCGATTTCCGGCGCCTCGGCGGCTTGTTCGGCTTGCTCCACCGCATCCGCTCGGGCTTCCGGTGGCGTCGCGCCGAAGGATTCCTCGTGATAGCGCGCCATGTCGAAACCGGCGACTTCCAACAGGCGTTTCACCGCGTTCATGTACGGCGTAGGGCCGCAGCAGAACACTTCGCGCTCGAGGAAGTCCGGCACCATCAGTTCCAGCATCTTGTGGTTCAGGTAACCGCGATAACCGGCCCAAGGCTCGCCCAACCCGTGCTTCTCACAGATCAGGTGCAGGCTGAAGTTATCAATCCGCGACGCCATGTGTTCCAGCTCGCGGTGGTAGATGATGTCTTTGGGTGAGCGGGCGCTGTGGATAAACGTCATGTCGACGTTGGCATTGGTGTCGTAGAACCAACGCGCCATGGACATCACCGGCGTTATGCCGACACCGCCGCTGAGGTACAGCACTTTCGGGCTCGGGAAGTCGATGGCATTGAATAGCCCGACCGGCCCGTGCACCGCCAACTCTTGCCCTTCATGAAGGGTATCGTGCAGCCAGTTCGAGACCTTGCCACCCGGAACACGCTTGATGGTCACCGAAAAGCTGTAGGGCACCGACGGCGAACTGGAAATGGTGTAGGAACGCATGATCGGCTGGCCGTCGATCTCCAGCTCCAGGGTGACGAATTGCCCCGGCTTGAAGAAGAACATGATCGGCTGGTCGGCCATGAAGCAGAAGGTGCGCACGTCCCAGGTTTCCTGGATGACTTTGACGCAACGGACGATGTGCCGACCATTGGCCCAGGTCTGGGTGGTTACCGGATTCAGGAAATTATTGGACATGTTGTTCTCCGTAGCCGTAGGTCGGCCTTATGGTGGCGATTCTGCGTAACGCCAGAACCGCCCATTTACCTATCTGCGACATTCACATACTTATCGCGACCAGCCCCCATACCACGGGCGTTGCGCGTCGGGATCAGAGTGGGCCATGTCGCTAATGGACAAGGTTCTGGCGTTCGCCGGCCCCACACTCAGCGTCAACAACGACGCTTTCTTTACGCCTTGCGTAGTACAACCGTAGCCACTATTCGCCGGCCACACCGAATGGCCATGAGGACACACACGATGGACGTCACCGCAACCTTAAGCTTGGGCGATCCGCTGGAACCCGCACGCAAGGCCACCGCGCAAATGCTGCAAGAGCGCGAGCGCACTTTCTCGCTGCCGCAGCCGTTCTACTCTGATGAGCGACTGTTCGATATCGACATGCAGGAGATCTTCCAGAAGGAATGGTTGATCGCCGGCATGACCTGCGAAATCCCCACCAAGGGCAACTACCTGACCCTGCAAGTGGGCAAGAACCCTATCATCGTGATCCGTGGCGCCGAAGGCGTGGTGCATGCGTTCCACAACGTGTGCCGTCACCGTGGCTCGCGCTTGTGCACCAGCGAAAAGGGCAAGGTCGCCAAACTGGTGTGTCACTACCACCAGTGGACCTACGAACTGGACGGCCGCCTGCTGTTCGCCGGCACCGAAATGGGCGCCGACTTCGACATGAAGCAGTACGGCTTGAAGCCAGTGAATGTGAAGACTGCTGGCGGCTACATCTTCATCAGCCTGGCGCAGAACCCTCCGGCCATCGATGACTTCCTGTCGACGCTGAACCACTACATGGAACCCTACGACATGGAGAACACCAAGGTGGCGATTACCACCACCTTGATGGAGAAAGCCAACTGGAAGCTGGTGCTGGAAAACAACCGCGAGTGTTACCACTGCAACGCCTCGCACCCTGAACTGCTGAAAACCCTGCTGGAATGGGACGACGTCACCGACCCGCGCGCCGACCAGGCGTTCAAGGACCACGTGGCCGCCTCCGCCGCTGCCTGGGATGCCGAGAAGATTCCTTACGCCCACGCCAGCTTCGGCCTGCGTAACCGCATCGTGCGCATGCCGCTGCTCAAGGGCACCGTGTCGATGACCATGGATGGCAAACAAGGCTGCGCCAAACTCATGGGCCGCATCAAGAACCCTGACCTGGGCTCGATGCGCATCCTGCACCTGCCCCACTCGTGGAACCACTGCATGGGCGATCACATCATCGTGTTCACCGTATGGCCTATCAGTGCCCAGGAAACCATGGTCACTACCAAGTGGATCGTGCACAAGGATGCCGTGGAAGGTGTGGACTACGACGTGGAGCGCATGCGCCAAGTGTGGGATGCCACCAACGACCAGGACCGTCGCCTGGCCGAAGAGAACCAGCGCGGGATCAACTCCACTGCCTACCAGCCTGGCCCGTACTCCAAGACTTATGAGTTCGGCGTGGTGAACTTTGTGGATTGGTACAGCGAGCGCATACTGAGCAACCTCGGGGCAGCACCTGCGCCGTACCTCAAGGGCGTGGCCGTTCACGAGTGACCGCTGTGGGAGCTGGCTTGCCTGCGATAGCATCACCCTGGTCTGCCTGACAGACCGAGGTGCTTGCATCGCGGGCAAGCCCGACTCCCACACAAGCCCCACATTTGAATTGCATCATCGTTCAAAATTTGACCATCTCTTATAGAGATCAATGAAACCCTGCCCTCCAGCCTTTACCCAACAACTTATCCACAAAGCCACCCACAGCAATTGTGGGCAAGTGCACCTCCCTGTCGAAGTTAAGTGAATAAAATCCGTGACTTATTCAAGTAAGTCGCTCCGCCCCTGTTTTGATCATTTATTAACCAACCCAATGAAAGCCACGACTTGCGTGGCCTGTAGCGGTACGCGAACACCTTATCCACAGAAGCACCAACAGACTTTGGGGGCAACTCGGAGAACGCTGTGGAAAACCACCTCAAACCTTCATAAATCGCGGTTTCCAGGGATTTCAGACGACGAAAAACCCAAATCGATCATATTTTGATCAGCCCAATGAAAGCCTTGATTCATAAGGGCTTCAGCCGAGAGCGAACATGTTATCCACAGAAGCGCCAACAGACTATGGGGGCAAGTCGGCTCGGGAAAATGCACAGGAACGGCGAAAAACCCAAGTAAAAACCGTCAGTTAGCTTGGTTGTTTTTCGTACAGAGGGCTGGAGGGCTTGATTCACAGGGGATGTGGACAACCGCGAACAGGTTATCCACAGACGGGTCAACAGGGATTGTGGGTAATCCGACAGACACCGTAAAAACCAATGTGGGAGCGGGCTTGCTCGCGAAGGCGTAGTGTCAGTCAACGCATTTGTCGACTGATAGACCGCTTTCGCGGGCAAGCCCGCTCCCACAAGGAATCAGCGTACGACGCCTTCTTCTATGAGCAGCTTGAGGATGGCTTCGGCGCCCGCTTCCGGGCTGAGGCCCTTGAGCACTTGACCACCGCCGCCACTGGCCTTGGCCGTGGCGGCTTTCATGCGGTCGGCACCGCTCTTGGCCTTGATCACCTTGAGACGCTTGGGCCGAGGCTTGGCCGGTTGCAGCAGCGCGCCTGTGAATAACTCGTCGTGCTCGACCTCGACTTCATGGGCGGCCAATTCGCCGCGCTGCGCCGGGCCGTAGGCACTCTGCCGGGGCTTGGGTGCCGCGTTATCCACCGTCGCCAGAAACGGCAGGCGCACCTTTAAACGCCGCCGCTGCCCGCGAGGCAGGGCTTGCAGTACATGGGCGACACCGCCTTCGATGGACTCCACTTGGGCCAGCCCGACAATCAATGGCCAGCCCAGTTGCTCGGCCAGCAGGAACGGCAACATGCCCGAGCCTTCACCCGTTTCCGCTTGGCTGCCCGCGAGCACCACCTGGGCGCCCGCATCGCGCAGGTATTCACTGAGTACCGGCAAGGCATCACTGCCCGCAGGCTGTTCCAACACATGCAGCTGCGACAAACCCATGCCCAGGTAGCTGCGCAGCGTCGGTTCGCCCACATTGCCGGCATGCAGCACCTGCAACTTATCCCCAGCCATTTGCAGACCTAGCTCGACCGCGCGTGCGTCCTGCTCCGCCCGGCGCGGGCGCCCGGAGGTGGGGTGGGCGCCGATGGACACCAGGCTGATTACATTCGTCGTCATGGCCATATCCTTAAGCTGCATCGCGCTTGGCGCCGTTGCGGTATGCCTCGACCGCCGCGATCAAGGCTTGCAGGATCGCGGCACTGTCGCCGATCACCGACAGGTCGGCGCGTTTGATCATGTCGCAGCCCGCATCAAGGTTGATGGCCACCACCTTGTCGCAGGCACCGATGCCTTGCAGGTGCTGGATCGCCCCAGAAATGCCGACAGCGACGTACACGCGAGCAGTGACCCAGGTACCGCTGGCGCCAACCTGGCGATCGCGAGCCATAAAGCCATCGTCCACCGCTACCCGTGACGCACCTTCGGTGGCGCCCAGGGCGGCGGCGGTCTGGTGGAACAGCGCCCAGTCCCTCACGCCGTTACCGCCGGAGAAAATGAACTCCGCCTCGGCCATCGGAATCGCCGCCGGGTCCACCGCCACCGCGCCAAGGTCTTCGATACGCGGCAGGCTGCGAGCCAGACTTGTGGATAACTCCACGGGCAAGGCTTCGTGACGGGTTTCACTGACGGGGTCGGCACATTCGGCGGCGGCGAGGATCAAGCGCGGCAGCGGGCGGGCCAAGTCTTCCTGGCCCGCACCGGCACGGCCGATGCACTCGTCGCCCTTGATCTGCCAAACCCGCGTGGCCGGGCGCTCCTTGAGGCTGGCGGCAAAACGCCGACCCAACTCGCCGCCACCGCTGCGGCTGTCCGGCAGCAACCAGTGACGCGGGTTGAACTGGTTATCCACAGCGCGCAAACCTTGCACACGTTGTTCCGGTGAATAACCGTCGAGTTCGTGGCCTTCCAATACCAACAGGCGGTCGACGCCTGCGGTGGCAAACGCATTTTCCTTGTGTTCGCCAAATACCACCGCAAGCACCGCGCCGTCGCTGCCGGCCAATTGCCGGGCCAGGCCGAGCAAGTCACGGTCATGGCTGCTCAAGCGGCCACCGACCATGTCCGGCACCACGTTGATGTAAAACGCAGGTGCCGGCACCTGATGCAGCGGCAACTGCACTTCCACCGCTGCCGTGCGCTTGGCCGCGCCACCCTGCTGGACGCCGCTGCGGTCGATACGCTTGATGCCATTGGGGCCGATAAAACCAACGCCATGTACGTTCTTGCGGATGACGCCGTTAGGCCCCATCCAGCTGTGTTGCACCGGTTGCATGGCCGCATGCAGCGGGTGCAGGCGGTTGCGGGCGATCCACTCAGCGCGTGGGTCGCGGCGGATAATGTCGCTCATCAGTGCACCTCCGCAGGTTCACGCTTCAATGGGGCTTTGGCAGGCGCGGCGTCTTCGAGCAGCGCGTCGGCGACCAGCTCAGCGATGTCCTTGATCAATGGCCGGGGCTCGACCACACCTTCAAGCATCGCCGTGCATTGCGGGCAACCCACAGCCACCAGCTCGGCACCGGTTTCGCGGATGTCTTCCATGCGCATATCCGGGATACGTTGCTTGCCGGGGATGTCAGTGATCGGCGCACCGCCACCACCGCCGCAGCAGCGTGAACGGAACCCCGAGCGTTGCATTTCCTTGACCTCGATCCCCAATGCGCGCAGCACTTGGCGCGGCGCCTCGTACTCGCCGTTGTAGCGGCCGAGATAACAAGGGTCGTGATAGGTCACGCTATTGCCCTTGTGCTGGCCCAGGTTCAACGCGCCCTCGTCGATCAGCTCGGCCATGAAGGTGCTGTGGTGCTGTACCCGGTAGTTGCCGTTGAAAGCGCCGTATTCATTTTTCAGTACATGGAAACTGTGGGGGTCGCAGGTGACGATGCGTTTGAAGCTGTACTTGGCCAGGGTCTGGATATTGCGCGTGGCCAGCAGCTGGAAGGTCGCCTCATCGCCCAGGCGCCGCGCCACATCACCGCTGTCACGCTCTTCCAGGCCGAGGACTGCGAAGTCGACCTTGGCCGCCTTCAGCACTTTGACGAAGGCGCGCAGGGTGCGCTGGTTACGCATGTCGAAAGCACCGTCGCCGACCCAGAACAGCACGTCGCAGCTACTCTTCTCACTGAGCAACGGCAGGCTCAAATCCGCCGCCCAGTTCAGGCGACCGCCCGGCGCGAAACCGCCCGGGTTGTCAGTGGCGATCAGGTTTTCCAGGACTTCGGCGCCCTTGTTCGGCGTGGCGCCTTTTTCCAACGTCAGATGACGACGCATGTCGACGATGGCATCCACGTGCTCGATCATCATCGGGCACTCTTCCACGCAGGCGCGGCAGGTGGTGCACGACCACAGGGTCTCGGCGTCCACCAGGCCGTTGACGATCGGTTGGTGCGGGTTGCCGCCGTGCTCGCCCACCGGCTTACCTGGATAAGGGCTGCCGGCGAACTTGGCATCGGTGCCACCGGCCAGGCCGACCACCATGTCCTGGATCAGCTTTTTCGGGTTCAGTGGCTGGCCGGCGGCGAACGCCGGGCACGCGGCTTCGCACTTGCCGCACTGCACGCAGGCGTCGAAACCGAGCAGTTGGTTCCAGGTAAAATCCTTGGGTTTTTCCACGCCCAGGGGCGCGGTTTTATCGCTGAGATCCAGCGGTTTCAAGCCCGTGGAGCGACCGCCGCCAAAGCGCTCGGCGCGACGGTGCCAGGCCAGGTGCAGGGCACCGGCGAAGGCATGCTTCATCGGACCGCCCCAGGTCATGCCGAAGAACATCTCGCTCACGCCCCACAGAACGCCCACGCCGAGCAACGCGGCAAGCAGCCAGCCGCCGAAGTCCGCTGGCAGAATCCCGGCCACCGGCAGCGTCACCAAGAAGAAACTCACCGAGAACGCCATCAGGCTTTTCGGCAGGCGCATCCACGGGCCTTTCGACAAGCGTGAAGGCGGATTGCGGCGGCGCAGGTAAACGAAGGTGGCGCCAACAAACATCAGTACCGACGCCAGCAACAAGGCGTAGCCGAGGATACGGTTATGCAGGCCAAAACCGTGAACCAGGATCGCGAGCAATGCCGACAGCACAAAGCCCAGGGCAGTGGCGACGTGGGTGTTGGCGATGTATTTGTCGCGAGCAACCACGTGGTGCAGGTCGACCATGTAGCGCTTGGGCATTGCCAAAAGGCCGCCCAATAGGTCGACCTTGGATGCACGGCCACGGCGCCACATGTTCACCCGGCGCAGGGCGCCGAGGACGGCGAGGCCCAGGGCGGTAAACAAGAGAATAGGCAGCAAGGTATTCAACATGGTGAAGCTCCCACAGACCACACAGGTCTACTGTGAAACTGGCGCTGAATGTGGGAGGGGGCTTGCCCCCGATAGCAGTGGGTCAGCTACAGCTGCATCAACTGACACTCCGCCATCGGGGGCAAGCCCCCTCCCACATTTGGACCGAGTACACATTGGTTCAAGGCTGGCTTAGAAATCCTTGCACAGGCGCAGGGCGTCATAGATCGCAGCATGGGTATTACGCTGCGCCACACAGTCACCGATACGGAACAGCAAGTACCCATCACCCGCCTCGCTCAGGCACGGTTGCGGCTTGATCGCGAACAAGGCTTCGACGTCGATCTGGCCCTTGTTGCGCGAGCCTTCCTTGAGCGCGTAGTAGATGGCTTCATCCGGGCGCACGCCGTTCTCGACGACCACCTGGTCCACCACCCGCTCCTCTTTGGCACCGGTGTATTCGTTCTCCAGCACGGCGACCAGCTTGTCGCCTTCGCGGTAGACCTTTTCCAGCATCATGTCGCCGGTCATGATCACTTCCTTGGGGTACATGCTGCGGTAGTAGGTCGGGAACGACGTACCGCCAATGGCCACGCCTGGCTTGATGTCGTCGGTGACGATCTCGACCTGGCTGCCTTTGTCTGCAAGGAAATCCGCCACCGACATGCCGGTGAATTCGCAGATGGTGTCGTAGACCAGTACGTTCTTGCCTGGCGCGACTTTGCCATCGAGCACGTCCCAGCTGCTCACCACCAAACCTTCGGCCGCGCCCCAATGTTCGTTCTGCTCGACGTTCGGGTGCCCGCCCACTGCCAGCACCACCACATCCGGACGCACGTCCAGGATGGTGTCCGCATCAGCGGCTACGCCCAGGCGCAGATCAACCTTCAAGCGTGCCAGCTCCAACTGGTACCAGCGGGTGATACCGGCAATCTGGTCGCGCTGCGGCGCCTTGGACGCCGTAGTGATTTGCCCGCCGATAAATTCTTTCTTCTCGAACAGGGTCACGTCGTGGCCACGCTCGGCAGCTACGCGTGCAGCCTCCATCCCGGCCGGGCCGGCACCGACCACCACAACCTTGCGTTTGACGCCGGTGGTTTTTTCGATGATGTGCGGCACGCCCATGTATTCACGGGAGGTCGCGGCATTCTGGATGCACAGGACGTCGAGCCCCTGGTACTGGCGATCAATGCAGTAGTTGGCACCGACGCACTGCTTGATCTGGTCGATCTGGCCCATCTTGATCTTGGCGATCAGGTGCGGGTCGGCGATGTGCGCACGGGTCATGCCGACCATGTCCACATAGCCACCTTCCAGGATGCGTGTGGCCTGGTTCGGGTCCTTGATGTTCTGCGCGTGCAGCACCGGAACCTTGACCACTTCCTTGATACCGGCTGCCAGGTGCAGGAACGGCTCCGGTGGGTAACTCATGTTCGGGATCACGTTGGCCAGCGTGTTGTGCGTATCGCACCCCGAGCCCACCACGCCGATGAAATCGAGCATGCCGGTGTCGTCGTAGTACTTGGCGATCTGCTTCATGTCTTCGTGGGACAGGCCGTCCGGGTGAAATTCGTCACCGCAGAGGCGCATGCCCACGCAGAAGTCGTCACCGACTTCGGCGCGCACGGCTTTCAACACTTCCAGGCCGAACTTCATGCGGCCTTCGAAGGTGCCGCCCCATTCGTCGGTACGCTTGTTGACCCGTGGGCTCCAGAACTGGTCGATCATGTGCTGGTGCACGGCGGACAGTTCCACGCCGTCCAAGCCACCGGCCTTGGCCCGGCGTGCAGCCTGGGCGTAGTTGCCAATCACGCGCCAGATTTCTTCCGGCTCGATGGTCTTGCAGGTAGCGCGGTGCACCGGCTCACGTACACCGGACGGCGACATCAGGGTCGGCCAGTTGAAGCCGTCCCAACGCGAGCGACGACCCATGTGGGTAATCTGGATCATGATCTTGGCGCCATGCTTATGCATGGCGTCGGCCAGGTTCTGGAAATGCGGGATGATTCGGTCGGTGGACAGGTTGACCGAACTCCACCATTCCTGCGGGCTGTCGATAGCCACAACAGAGGAACCGCCACAGATTGCCAGGCCGATACCGCCCTTGGCTTTCTCTTCGTAGTACTTCACATAGCGGTCGGTGGTCATCCCGCCGTCGGTGGCATACACCTCGGCGTGAGCGGTACTGAGTACGCGGTTGCGGATGGTCAGTTTGCCGATCTGGATCGGCTGGAACATTGCTTCGAAAGCCATGGCACGGTCCTCGGCTTACAACGGCTTGACGGTGAACAGGCCGTCATCGTGGCCCTCTTCGGAGCCTCCGTAGACTTGCTCTGCGACGGTGCGGACCTTGCTGCCGCGCGCTTGAAGAATCTGGTCCATGGCGCCGGCAAACCAGCCAGTGAACATGTAGTCCACTTTGCGCCCGACCTTGCCGTACACATAGACAAACGCCGAGTGTTCGAGCTTGACGCTGGCGGTGCCTTTGTCGAGGTCGATGTCCTGGATCTTGAACAGGCCCCAGCCGCGTTGCGACAGACGCTTCATGTAATGCTCGAACACCGCGACGCCTTCCAGGCCGTGGCATTCGGCTTCTTTTTCGCACCAGTGCCAGGCGGACTTGTAGCCAGCCTTGTAGAGGATTTCAGCGTAGGCCTCGCTGCCCAGCACTTCTTCGATACCCATGTGGTTGTTGACGAAGAAATGGCGCGGCACGTACAGCATCGGCAGGGCGTCGGAGGTCCAGACACCGGTTTCGCTGTCGACTTCGATAGGCAATTGCGGGGCGATCTTGGCCATGGAAACTTAACTCCAGAAAAATTCTTGTTAATGCCCCCGGCGCGAACGGCCGGGGGAAAAGATGCGTTGGCGGTGGCTTATTCGCCCCAGACGTCTTTGAGGACGTTGACCCAGTTTTCGCCCATGATCTTGCGTACCACGCGCTCGGGGTGGCCGCGCTTGAGCAGGGTCTCGGTGAGGTTGGGGAACTCGCCCACGGTGCGGATGCCCAGTGGGTTGATGATCTTGCCGAAGCTGGTCAGGCGGCGGGCGTAGCCCTTGTCATGGGTCAGCATTTCGAAGAAATCCTGGCCATGGCCCTGGGTGAAGTCAGTGCCGATACCGATGGCGTCTTCACCGACGATGTTCATGGTGTATTCAATGGCTTCGGCGTAGTCGTCGATGGTCGAATCGATGCCCTTGGCCAGGAACGGTGCGAACATGGTCACACCGACAAAACCGCCGTGGTCGGCGATGAACTTGAGTTCTTCATCGGATTTGTTGCGCGGGTGCTCTTTAAGCCCGGACGGCAGGCAGTGGGAGTAGCACACCGGTTTCTTCGATTCGAGGATGACTTCTTCGCTGGTCTTGGAGCCGACGTGGGACAGGTCGCACATGATGCCGACGCGGTTCATCTCAGCGACGATCTCGCGACCGAAACCCGACAGGCCGCCGTCGCGCTCGTAGCAGCCGGTGCCGACCAAGTTCTGGGTGTTGTAGCACATCTGCACCACACCGACGCCGAGCTGTTTGAAGATCTCGACGTAGCCCAGTTGGTCTTCGAAGGCATGGGCGTTCTGGAAGCCGAAAATGATGCCGGTCTTGCCCTGTTCCTTGGCGCGGCGGATGTCGGCGGTGGTTTTCACCGGGATCACCAGGTCGCTGTTCTCACGGATCAAGGTCTGGCTGGCCACGATGTTATTGATGGTGGCCTGGAACCCTTCCCACACCGACACGGTGCAGTTGGCGGCGGTGAGGCCGCCTTTGCGCATGTCCTCGAACAGGTCGCGGTTCCACTTGGCAATGATCAGCCCGTCGATAACGATGCTGTCGGCGTGCAATTCGGCTGGGCTCATCAGGCGTCCCCTTATTGGCGATTCATGCGCCGAATCGTCTGCCGGCGCTTTGGGGCCAGCATATGCCCAGGGGACGACGGAGCCGGGTGCAAAAACGACAGGGGAATTGCCGAAAGCGTCAATCCGCGACAAAGGCGGTCAAGGGAGGTCTGACTGGCGGCTGTTCTTTGTCTTACGCTTGAGCCAGAATTCCCGCATCACTTGATATGAGACGGCGCAATGAAATCGATTTTCCTGGCTTTGGCACTCATCGCAACTACCGCCCACGCGGCTGAAGACACCGATAACACGCCGTGCGATGGCATCGAAAACGACAAGCAAACCCTGGAATGCGCCACCTTCAACAAAACCACTGCCGAGCAATTGCTCAAAGATAACTATCAGGGACTGCTGGAGCGCATGGGCTCGACCTATGGCAGCAACAAGTCGCAGCTCGCCGACATTACCGCTCGTCTGAAGGATGCCCAGCAAAAGTGGGAAAAACTGCGCGACGCCGATTGCGCGGTGGACACCTTCCCGGCGGTGACCGGCACCAAGGAATATGCGATCCAGCAGAACGATTGCCTGGCGCGGATGAGTGATGAGCGGTCGGAGTTTCTGGAGTCGATTGGCCAGGAATAAGCGACAATCCCCGCCACTCTCTCTGAACCAAGGCCACTCATGACTATTTGCGGCATCGAAATCAAAGGCAGCGAAGCCATCATCGCCGTCGCCTCCCTGGACAACCAGGCGCTGACCCACGTCGCCCTGACCACCAAGAAAATCGCCCTCGACGATGACGATGAAGCGGCCAATGTCAAAGCCTTCGCCGTCCAGGTGAAGGCGTTTGTGCTGGAAAACGCCATCGAGCGTATCGCGATCAAGAAGCGCAGTAAGAAAGGCGAATTCGCCGGTGGCCCGACGACGTTCAAGATTGAAGGGGTTTTTCAGTTGCTGGAGGGGGTTGAGGTGGCATTGCTGTCGCCGCAGACCATCAATGCGCAGAACAAGAAGCACAACTTTGAACTGCCGGCGACGCTGAACAAGTATCAGCATGAGGCTTACAAGGCTGCCTGTTCGGCCCTGCTGAAAAAGTAAGCCACACCACTAATCAATTGTGGGAGGGGGCTTGCCCCCGATGGCGGTGGGTCAGCACAGAATGTATCGACTGACACTCAGCTATCGGGGGCAAGCCCCCTCCCACATTTGTCCCGCCTTAGCTTCAACGCTTGTACAACAGCCAATCACCAAACGTCTTGTCTTCCAGGGCATATCCCCCCCGGCTCGACTTCCACACCAACTCCTTGTCACGCAGAGCATCAATGCAGGCCTGAATCGTCTGGGTGCCTGGCACCACATCGCTGCCCATCTCTTCCAGTTTCCTGCTGACTGCGGTGAGGGTGCTGTCGGTAAACGGCGCGAAGGGTTCGTTGTTTTGAGAACGCTCCACCATCACTTCCAGTACAGCCCGCTGGGGAATGGTCAGGGCATTCCAGGCGCTTTCAAACTCGGTCCACACCCCGGCGCGCAGCAGTTCGGCACGGCTGTGCAGCAGTTGGCCCAGGTTACTCGCCTCACCCAACTCCAACGCGACCTCGCCGATGATGGTGCGCAACATTTCCGGGCGGCGGCCTACCAACTCAAAGGCCTCATCAATATCGGCAGCATTAAACTGGTTGGTCTGGGCCAGGTGCGCGTTGAGGTGCGCCGTGTAGGCTTGGGTGAACTCTTTGCCCAGCAGCGGAAACGGCGTGATGCTGGAACCGAAAAACGGTTGGCTTTTGCCTAATACCAGATGAGCCAGCTTGTCACGGTTGGAACCGGTGAACACCAGGTGCAAGCCACTGCCATCCTCGTCACGGCCCTGGTTGAGCTGATCCCGGGCGGCCTTGAGTGCAAACATCGCGTTGATGCCTGACTCGCTGGTTAATGCGTGCTGCGCTTCGTCGATCACCAGCACAACCGGTTTTTCAGCGGCACTGTGGAGCAATTCCAAGGCTTGGGTCAGCGTTGCACCGGCAGGCAATTGTGGCTTGGTAAAGTCCCAGGACAGGGTACGCAGGAAGCTCAGCTTCTCGATGCCAATGTTCTTGGCCAGTTTGCGAATGCCCTTTTCGTAGGGCACCAGAGCAGCAGCAATCGCGCTGGCGATCAACTCCGCTGGATCTTTCTCTTTGTCGGCCCATAGGTCGACATACACGGTCAACCAACCCCGGAGTTGGCATTCCGGAATCAAGTCTTCCCGCAGAAAGGTACTTTTGCCTGTGCGACGCGGCGCTGCGAGAAACAGGCCAGAGGTGAAATCCTGAATGCCAGCCCCCACCAGGCCATCGGCAATGCTGCTTGCCAGGGTGGGACGGCGGAATACAAAGCCGCTGTGCTTGGACATGGTTTTATACTCAATTATGGAAGCGACTATAAATTATAGTCATTAGTATAATTTACTATAATTGGCCGTCAAACCACCTCCCGTCGCCGATCCTCCCTTGGACATTTCGCAAACCGCGCGCGGTAACTGCGGGTGAAATATGACGGTGACTCAAACCCGCAGGCAATGCTCACCTCCAACACGCTCATACCGCTCTGGCGCAGGAGTTGCCGGGCCTTTTCCAGGCGCAGGCCGAGGTAGAAATTGCTCGGAGTGTCGTTCAGGTGCAGGCGAAACAGGCGCTCCAACTGACGTCGCGTCACTTTGATCGCCTCGGCCAGGGCCAACGTACTCAGCGGCGGTTCGGTGTGCTGCTCCATCTCGCCGATCACTTGCACCAACTTCTTGTTGTTGATGCCGTAGCGCGTGGCGATCTGCATGCGCTGGTGGTCTTTGCGTGGGCGAATGCGGCCAAGCACGAATTGTTCGGAAACCTGAATCGCCAGCTCCGGCCCGTGGGCCTGGGCAATCAGGTCAAGCATCAGGTCGATGGACGCGGTGCCACCCGCACAGGTGATGCGGCGGCGGTCGATCTCGAACAGTTCCTGGGTCACGGTGAGTTGTGGGTAAGACTCTTTGAACGCGTCGATGGCTTCCCAATGCAGGGTCAGGCGATGGCCGTCGAGCAAGCCGGCTTCAGCCAGCACACAGGCACCGGTGTCGATGGCACCGAGGGTCACACCATCGTGGTCAAGACGGCGTAACCAGTGTTCCAGTGCAGGTGTGGCGAACTGCAACGGTTCAAAGCCAGCAACCACCAGCAGCGTCGCCCCCTTTTTCAGCGGTTCCAGCGCAGCGTCGGCGTTGACGGACATGCCATTGCTCGCCAGCACCGCCCCACCGTCGGCACTCAACACGTGCCAGCGGTACAGCTCACCACGAAAGCGGTTGGCCACCCGCAACGGTTCAAGGGCGGAGATAAAACCGATGGCTGAGAAACCCGGCATCAATAAGAAGTAGAAATCCTGGGACATGGTGCGCACTCGTAGGACGGGCAGCGTGGTCACTGTGATACGCCAGTTCACCGGGCCATTCAAGAGCACAGGTCGCTGCAGTGCAAGAGCTGGTCGCCGCCGTGCGTTTTGTCGCCCTTCAAGCTGCGTAACTTGATCCCACGGCGCACAAAGACGCCGGAACCCACAATAACGACCTGCCGAGGGATCCACCATGAACCGACTGATCAGCCGCTGCGTGCTGGCACTCAGCGCCAGCGCCATTTTGAGCACGAACGTGATCGCAGCCGATGCGGCTTCTTGCCAGAACGTGCGCATGGGCGTGGTGAACTGGACCGACGTCATCGCCACCAGTGCCATGACCCAAGTGCTGCTCGACGGCCTCGGCTACAAGACCAAACAAACCAGCGCCTCGCAGCAAATCATCTTCGCCGGTATCCGCGACCAGCGCCTGGACCTGTTCCTGGGCTACTGGAACCCACTGATGACCCAGACCATCACGCCGTTCGTCGATGCCAAGCAAGTCAAGGTCCTCGAAAAGCCCAGCCTGGAAGACGCCCGCGCCACCCTCGCCGTGCCGACTTACCTGGCCGACAAGGGGCTGAAAACCTTCGCCGACATCGCCAAGTTCGAGAAAGAACTGGGCGGCAAGATCTACGGCATTGAGCCGGGCTCGGGCGCCAACACCCAGATCAAGGCCATGATTGCGAAAAACCAGTTCGGCCTGGGTAAATTCCAGTTGGTAGAGTCCAGCGAGGCCGGCATGCTCGCCGCCGTCGACCGTGCGGTACGCCGCAAGGAAGCCGTGGTGTTCTTCGGCTGGGCGCCGCACCCGATGAACGTCAACGTCGCCATGACCTACCTGACCGGCAGCGACGACGCCCTCGGCCCGAACGAAGGCATGGCCACGGTGTGGAGCGTCACCGCGCCGACCTACGCCGAACAGTGTCCCAACGTGCACAAACTGCTGACCAACCTGACCTTCACCGCGGCCGACGAGAGCCGAATGATGCAGCCGTTGCTGGATCACAAAGACCCGATCGAGTCCGCCAAGCAGTGGCTCAAGGATCACCCGCAAGACCAGCAGCGCTGGCTTGAAGGCGTGACCACCTTCGACGGCAAACCCGCGGCTGCCAACCTGCAGTTGAGCAGTAAATAACCTGATTCGAATCACCGTGTCGCAGCCACTCCCGGCTGCGCACGGCATCACTACGCCCGCCTGTAAGGAACCGCACCATGAACCACGACGTCATCATCACCTGCGCACTCACCGGTGCTGGCGACACGACCGCCAAAAGCCCACACGTGCCGGTCACGCCCAAACAGATCGCGGCAGCTGCCGTTGAGGCCGCCAAGGCCGGCGCCACCGTGGTGCACTGCCACGTCCGTGACCCGCAAACCGGCAAGTTCAGCCGCGATGTTGCCCTGTACCGTGAAGTGATGGAGCGCATTCGTGAGGCCGACATCGACATCATCGTCAACCTCACCGCCGGCATGGGCGGCGACCTGGAAATCGGTGGCGGCGAAAACCCGATGGAGTTCGGCCCCAATACCGATCTGGTCGGCCCGCTGACGCGCCTGGCCCACGTCGAAGAACTGCTGCCGGAAATCTGCACCCTGGACTGCGGCACCCTGAACTTTGGCGATGGCGACACCATATACGTGTCCACCCCGGCGCAACTGCGTGCGGGCGCCAAACGCATCCAGGAGTTGGGAGTAAAGCCCGAGCTGGAAATCTTCGACACCGGTCACCTGTGGTTTGCCAAACAGATGATCAAGGAAGGCCTGCTCGACAACCCGCTGTTCCAACTGTGCCTGGGCATCCCATGGGGTGCACCGGCCGACACCACCACCATGAAAGCCATGGTCGACAACCTGCCCGCCGACGCAGTGTGGGCAGGCTTCGGCATCGGCCGCATGCAAATGCCGATGGCGGCGCAAGCGGTGCTATTGGGCGGCAACGTGCGGGTCGGCCTGGAAGACAACTTGTGGCTGGATAAGGGCGTACTCGCCACCAACGGCCAGTTGGTAGAGCGCGCCAGTGAAATCCTCAGCCGCCTGGGTGCGCGAGTCCTGACCCCCGCCGAAGGCCGCGCGAAGATGGGCCTGACCAAGCGCGGGTAACACAGACACCACAACACCCTGTGGGAGCGGGCTTGCCCGCGATGAAGCCAGTACATCCGGCTCATCTCTATAGCCTGGAATACAGCCATCGCGGGCAAGCCCGGCTCTCACAGGTGATCATCGCCACCCTTAGGAACGTAGCCAATGAGCTTTATCACTGAGATCAAAACCTTCGCCGCCCTCGGCAGCGGTGTCATCGGCAGCGGCTGGGTGTCCCGCGCCCTGGCCCATGGCCTGGATGTGGTGGCCTGGGACCCGGCGCCCGGTGCCGAAGCCGCCTTGCGCAAACGCGTCGCCAATGCGTGGGGCGCATTGGAGAAACAGGGCCTGGCACCGGGTGCATCCCAGGATCGCCTGCGCTTTGTCGCCACGATTGAAGAGTGCGTGAAAGACGCCGACTTCATCCAGGAAAGCGCCCCGGAACGCCTGGAGTTGAAGCTGGAGTTGCACAGCAAGATCAGCGCTGCCGCCAAGCCAAACGCGTTGATCGGCTCCAGCACCTCCGGCCTGCTGCCAAGCGAGTTCTATGAGGGTTCGACACACCCGGAACGCTGCGTGGTCGGCCACCCGTTCAACCCGGTTTACCTGCTGCCGCTGGTGGAAGTGGTGGGCGGCAAGCACACCGCGCCAGAGGCTATTCAAGCGGCGATCACGGTGTACGAATCCCTCGGCATGCGCCCGTTGCATGTACGCAAGGAAGTGCCTGGCTTTATCGCTGACCGCCTGCTTGAAGCGTTGTGGCGCGAGGCGCTGCACCTTGTCAATGACGGCGTGGCAACCACCGGCGAAATTGACGACGCGATCCGTTTTGGCGCGGGCTTGCGCTGGTCATTCATGGGCACCTTTCTGACCTACACCCTCGCTGGCGGTGATGCCGGGATGCGGCACTTCATGGCGCAATTCGGCCCGGCCTTGCAGTTGCCTTGGACCTATCTGCCAGCACCGGAGCTGACCGACAAGTTGATCGACGATGTGGTCGATGGCACCCGCGACCAGTTGGGCAAGCACAGCATTTCGGCGCTGGAGCGCTATCGTGATGATTGCTTGTTGGCAGTGCTGGAGGCGGTGAAAACCACCAAGGCCAAGCACGGCATGAGCTTCGCTGAATAACCGCTGTTGACCTCTGTGGGAGCTGGCTTGCCTGCGATGGCGATGCAAGATTCACCACGGCTATCGCAGGCAAGCCAGCTCCCACAGTTGACCGAGTACAGATCCGGAATTTATGTGATGCCTACATTGACGACGTACACCACCAACATCCAGCCCGACTGGGTGGACTACAACGGCCACCTGCGCGACGCGTTCTATCTGCTGATCTTCAGCTACGCCACTGACGCCTTGATGGACACCCTGGGCCTGGACAGTGAAAACCGCGAGGCCAGCGGCCATTCGCTGTTCACCCTGGAGTTGCACCTGAACTACCTGCATGAAGTGAAACTCGGTGCCGACGTTGAGGTGCATACGCAGTTGATCGCCTTTGATGCCAAGCGCCTGCACCTCTATCACAGCCTGCATTGGGTCGGTGATGAAAAAGAACTGGCGGGTAACGAACAGATGCTGCTGCACGTCGACCTTGCCGGCCCGCATTCGGCACCGTTCAGCGAGACGACGCTGGAAAAACTCATCGCCATCCGCGCAGAGCAGGCCGACCTGCCACGCCCTGCCCTGCTCGGTCGAGTGATTGGACTGCCCTCCAAAAAACAATAAGGAGCCACCATGCAAACCGTCGCCGCTGTTGCCGATTTCCGTATTTACCCGAAGATCTGCGACCTCTTTGATGCGCAAGTGCTGGACGATCAGATTCGCGTGCGATGGGCCGATGGGCGGGTCAGTCCGTTTCATCATCAGTGGTTGCGGGATAACTGCCCCTGCGGGGAATGCGTATACAGCGTGACCCGCGAGCAGGTGCTGGAAATCGTCGATGTGGACGCACATCTGCGCGCCATCGACGCCCATATCGACCAGGGCTTTCTGAGTGTGACGTGGAGTGGAGGTCATCGCAGCCAATACGATCCTGGCTGGTTGCGAGCCCATGCCTACGATGACGATTCACGCGCTGAACGTCGTGCGGCAAAGCCAAAATCCCAGCTGTGGGACAGCCGCTTTCAGTTACCGGTTTTTGAGTATTCGGCAGTCATGGAAAACTCGAACGCGTTGCTCCAATGGCTACTGGCGCTACGTGACTCAGGCCTGACGCAAATCCGCGGCGTACCCACCGAGCCTGGCTCCCTGGCGCTGATCGCCAAACGCATTTCGTTTATCCGCGAGAGTAACTTTGGCGTGCTGTTCAACGTGCAATCCAAGGCCAATGCCGACAGTAATGCCTACACCGCTTTCAACTTGCCGCTGCACAGCGATTTGCCGACCCGGGAGCTGCAACCGGGGCTGCAATTCCTGCATTGCCTGGTGAATGAGGCCGACGGTGGCGAGAGTATTTTTGTCGACGGTTTTGCCATTGCCAACGCCTTGCGCGAGGAAGATCCCGAAGCGTTCAAGGCCCTGTGTGAAATCCCGGTGGAGTTTCGCAATAAAGATCGTCACAGCGACTATAGACGCCTCGCACCGATCATTGCGTTGGACGCCTTGGGCGATGTGGCGGAGATTCGCATGGCCAACTTTTTGCGTGGCCCGTTCGAGACCAGCGAGGAACAGATGCCGTTGTTGTATCGCGCGTATCGACGCTTTATTGCCATGACCCGCGAAGACCGTTTCCGCCTGGTAAAGCGCCTGAACCCGGGCGAACTGTGGTGCTTCGACAACCGCCGTACCTTGCATGCGCGCAATGCGTTTGACCCGGCTTCCGGGGCGCGGCATTTTCAGGGCTGCTATATCGACCGGGATGAATTGCTGTCGCGCATCCTGGTGTTGCAACGCTAGACCGAGGTGTGGCCATCGCAGGCAAGCCAGCTCCCACATTTTGATTTGTGAACACCGTCAAAGGTGGGAGCTGGCTTGCCTGCGATGAGGCCGGTACTCACGCCACAAATTCCCAGACAAAAAAAGCCCCGGTCCAGCCGTGACTGGATCGGGGCAGAGCGCTTGGTGTGAGCGTGACATCCCGAGGGTGACCAAACCTTCGAGGTGCGTGCCTGGCATTCAGTGTGCCTATTACTGCTATCGGTAAATGACCCGAAAACGACCTGCTCATAGCCATCTGAGCCATTCGTGGATTCTGCCCTTGCCGACCGGCCGGTGGCCTACCAGAATCCAAACCAATCCCCGCTCTCTACACCAGGATGAACGTCATGATGCACGCGGATTTGATTGACCAGGATGACCTGCTGGGCCAACTGCGCTCACTGGGTTTTGAAGTGTCCAGCGGTGCCACCGCCGAGCAGGCCTGCGAGTGTGCGGTACGCGGTTTGAGCCCGGCGCGGGCCAAGGCGCTAAAAGGCATGGTGGAGCAGATGTACACCGGTAGCGCGACGATCTTGCCGGCCGTGCGCCAGGCAATCGATAAGCAGTTGTTGCCGGCCTTGGTGCAGTTCAAGCAGAACTCTGGCGCCTGACAGACCGCTATCGGGGGCAAGCCCCCTCCCACATTTTGAAGGTGTTCACAAATCAAAGTGTGGGAGGGGGCTTGCCCCCGATGCAGTCGACTCGGTTTAAAGCCTTACGCTGGCAAACGTCGACTCATTGCGCGCCTGACTCAACGCCGACATCGGCCCCGACAACGGTGACAACACCAGCGCCTGCGGAATTGGCATCATCGCCACCTGCTGGGTGGTGTTGGACCCAACGCGCTCATCCCGTGGTGGAATGCCGAAGTATTCGCGGTAACACTTGGAGAAGTGCGGCGTGGACACGAAGCCGCACACCGAGGCCACTTCGATGATCGACATCGGCGTTTGCTTGAGCAACTGCCGCGCACGGATCAGACGCAGCTTGAGGTAGTAACGCGATGGCGAACAGTGCAGGTATTTCTGGAACAGGCGCTCCAGCTGGCGACGGGACACGGCGACGTACACCGCCAGTTCATCCAGGTCGATAGGCTCTTCCAGATTGGCCTCCATCAGCGCGACGATTTCCTGCAACTTCGGCTGATTGGTGCCGAGCATGTGCTTGAGCGGCACACGCTGGTGGTCTTGTTCGTTGCGGATGCGTTCGTACACAAACATCTCGGAGATGGCCGCCGACAGTTCACGGCCGTGGTCGCGGCTGATCAGGTGCAGCATCATATCCAGCGGCGCGGTACCGCCCGAGCTGGTGAAGCGATTGCGGTCGAGAGTGAACAAGCGAGTGCTCATCGACACACGGGGGAAGGCTTCCTGCATCGACGCCAGGCATTCCCAGTGCACGCTGCAATCGAAACCGTCGAGCAAGCCGGCGCACGCCAATGCCCAACTGCCGGTGCACACCGCGCCAAGACGACGGGACTGGCGCGCCTGGCTTTGCAGCCACGACACGTGTTCGCGGGTGACGGTCCGCTGGATACCCACGCCACCGCACACAATCACAGTGTCCAGGGCCGGGGCTTTGTGCATGGATGCATCGGGAGTGATTTGCAGACCGTCGCTGGCCCACACCTGGTTTCCGTCGACACTCAGGGTTGTCCAGCGATACAGCTCGCGGCCGGACAGCTGGTTGGCCATGCGCAGGGGTTCCACTGCCGAAGCCAGGGAAATCAGCGTGAAATTGTCCAGCAGCAAAAAGCCGATGGATTGAGGCGCACGGTTCTGGGGTTGGGCCCCGGAGTTGAACGACGTCATCGCGGTATCTCCTCACACAAAGCGGGTGATGGCCTCAGGCGAGGCTCTTGTTATTGCGCTCGTCCTGGGAAGGAGAGGCTTTGGCTTGATAGAGCAAATGCCATGCCTAAAGTTGAATGGCCGTCCAATAACTCCTAAAAACGACCTCATGAGCCGTCTAAATAAGCCCATGCAGGAAGCGCGGATATCGTCGTAGGAACGAGCCTGCTCAAGGGGTGTGAGCAGAACGGTAGCACTTGTGGGAAGGCGCTTTGCAGGCGTAGGAAAACTCTGTCACCGCAAGCACGGGTGACGGGGGGCTCGGCGAAAAATCGTTTGGTAGCTACTTATCTGTTTGCGACGCGCTAAAAGGTGGCGCTTTTGGATTCGGGTGTTCACTTTATGAGCAGGGGTGCCAGGAACATCGCCATCGCAGGCAAGCCAGCTCCCACATTTGGAATGCATTGCCCTGTGGGAGCTGGCTTGCCTGCGATAGCGGTGTCACTGTCTCAACATTCCACGGCACTCACGGCCAACCCACCCCGCGATGTCTCTTTGTATTTGTCATGCATATCCGCGCCAGTATCGCGCATGGTGCGGATCACTCGGTCCAGGGAGATGAAGTGCTGACCGTCACCCCGCAGTGCCATTTGCGCCGCGTTGATCGCCTTGACCGCCGCAATCGCATTACGCTCGATGCACGGCACTTGCACCAACCCGCCCACCGGGTCGCAGGTCAGGCCGAGGTTGTGTTCCAGGCCGATTTCGGCGGCATTGCACAACTGTTCCGGCGTAGCGCCCAGGATCTCGGCCAACCCGGCAGCGGCCATGGCGCAGGCCGAGCCGACTTCGCCTTGGCAACCCACTTCGGCACCGGAGATCGAGGCGTTCTTTTTACACAGAATGCCCACCGCCGCCGCTCCGAGCAGGTAGTCGACTACGTTGGCTTCAGTGACTTCTTCGCTGAACTTCATAAAGTAGTGCAGCACCGCCGGGATGATCCCCGCCGCGCCATTGGTAGGTGCAGTCACCATGCGTCCACCGGCGGCATTTTCTTCGTTGACGGCCAGGGCGAACAGGTTGACCCACTCCATGGCACTCAAGGTCGAACCGATCACATTCGGTTTGTTCAACTCCTGCAAGCTGCGATGCAACTTGGCGGCGCGACGGCGCACGTTGAGGCCACCGGGCAGGATACCTTCGTGCTTGAGGCCCTGCTCCACGCAATCTTGCATGGCCCGCCAGAGTTTCATCAGGCCGCTGCGGATTTCATCTTCAGAGCGCCAGACCTTTTCGTTGGCCAGCATCAACTCGGCCACGCGCAGGTTGTGGGTCTTGCACAGCTGCAACAGCTCCACCGCGCTGGAAAAGTCGTAAGGCAGCTCGGTGTGGTCCATGTCAGCCACGCCGCTTCGCGCCTGGGCTTCATCCACCACAAAACCGCCGCCGACGGAATAGTAGGTGTCACGGTGCAACTCGCCGTCATCGCCGGACACCACCAGCGTCATGGCGTTGGGATGGAACGGCAGGTTTTCGTCGAGCAGGCGCATGTCGCGGGACCAGATGAAAGGCACCGGCAGGCGTCCGTCGAGCAACAGCGTCTCGGTCTCGCGCAGGGTGTGGATGCGCAAGCCGATTTGCGACGGGTCGATTGCGTCCGGCCATTCGCCCATCAAGCCCATGATGGTGGCGGTGTCGCTGCCGTGGCCGATGCCAGTGGCCGACAAGGAACCATAAAGCTGGACCTCGACGTGCCGCACCTGCTCCAGCAGGTCTCGCTCACGTAACGCTTGAACGAACAACGCCGCGGCGCGCATGGGGCCGACAGTGTGAGAACTCGAAGGCCCGATGCCGATCTTGAACAGGTCGAAAACGCTGATAGCCATTGCCGTGGAACTCCTCGATAAGCACGGGCTACCTGCTACGCTGAACTCGCCCGAATTGCGGCATCATCAGGCTTTTATTGCCCCACACGGCGTCTCACACCGACGTACCCATGCTCACCAGCGTCGCTGCCAGGCGATAGGGCGTTTTGGCCGTTTTTAGCGGTGCAGATGGGCAAAAACAGCTGTTTTGCCTTTGGAAAAATCTGTAAGCGACGTCACCGACACTGGATACGACCCTCCCTGTACTGGATACGACGCTCCCTGTAGGCGTCAGATTTTCACTGGTACATGATCAGTCTCGACTCGTTTGCAAGGCACCGTGGCGCCGCTTCAAAGCACGCTCCAACCGCAACCCTTATAAAGCGCGGCGAATGCCGCCAGAAAAAACACAGGAGTCTAGCCCCATGAAAGGTTCACCCTCGTTGTTGTTGGCCGCTATGCTGAGTCTGCCAGTCCTGGCGCACGCTGCAGAACCGGCACAATGCCAGACCGTCAACTTCTCCGATGTCGGCTGGACCGACATCACCGTCACCACCGCGACCACCAGCGAAATCCTCAAGGGCCTGGGCTACAAGCCGCGCACCACGATGATTTCGGTGCCAGTGACCTACAAGTCCCTGGCCGACGGCAAGAACATGGACATCTTCCTCGGCAACTGGATGCCGACCATGGAAAACGACATCAAGCAGTACCGCGATGCCGGCACCGTGGAAACCGTGCGCGCCAACCTGGAAAACGCCAAGTACACCCTGGCAGTGCCCGAAGAGCTGTACAACAAGGGCCTGAAAGACTTCGCCGATATCGCCAAATTCAAGGATGAGCTGGGCGGCAAGATCTACGGGATCGAGCCGGGTAACGACGGCAACCGCACCATCCAGACCGTCATCGACAAGAACCAGTTCGGTTTGAAAGATGCGGGCTTCAAGGTCGTGGAATCCAGCGAAGCCGGGATGCTGTCGCAGGTTGAACGGGCCACCAAGCGCGGCCAGGCCATCGTGTTCCTCGGCTGGGAACCGCACCCGATGAACACCCGCTTCAAGATCAAGTACCTGACCGGTGGTGACGACTCGTTCGGCCCCAACTACGGCCAGGCGACCATCTACACCAACACCCGCAAGGGCTACACCCAGGAATGCAGCAACGTCGGTCAGTTGCTGAAGAACCTGTCGTTCACCCTGAACATGGAAAGCTCGCTGATGGGCAACGTCCTGGACGACAAGATGAAGCCCGATGCCGCCGCCAAGGCTTGGCTGCAGAAGAACCCGCAAGTGCTCGACACCTGGCTGGCCGGTGTCACCACCGTTGATGGCAAACCTGGACTGGACGCCGTGAAAGCCTACCTCGCCAAATAACACTGCTGACCCCGGGGCGGTGCGCTGCCCCGGGATGTTTTCCCTCTTCGCATGTGGACATTCACTACCATGCTGACTGAACAGAAAATCCCACTAGGCCAGTACATCGCTGCCTTCGTCGAATGGTTGACCAAGCATGGCGCCAACTACTTCGACGCTATCGCATCGACCCTGGAAACGATGATCCACGGCGTGACGTTTGCGCTGACCTGGTTCAATCCGCTGGCATTGATCGGTCTGATTGCGCTGCTCGCTCACTTTATCCAACGCAAATGGGGCCTGACCGTTTTTGTCATCGCCTCCTTCCTGCTGATCCTCAACCTAGGGTACTGGCAGGAAACCATGGAAACCCTCGCCCAGGTGCTGTTCGCCACCCTGGTCTGCGTGGTCATCGGTGTGCCGCTGGGCATTGTTGCCGCGCACAAACCGCTGTTCTACACCATGATGCGGCCGGTGCTCGATCTGATGCAGACCGTACCGACCTTCGTCTACCTCATCCCTACCCTGACCCTCTTCGGGCTGGGTGTGGTGCCCGGCTTGATCTCCACGGTGGTGTTCGCGATTGCCGCGCCGATCCGCCTGACTTACCTGGGTATCCGCGATGTACCGCAAGAGTTGATGGACGCCGGCAAGGCCTTTGGCTGCTCGCGCCGTCAGTTGCTCTCGCGCATTGAACTGCCCCACGCCATGCCGAGCATTGCCGCCGGCATTACCCAATGCATCATGCTGTCGCTGTCGATGGTAGTGATCGCCGCGCTTGTAGGCGCCGATGGCCTCGGCAAGCCGGTAGTCAACGCACTGAACACCGCCGACATTGCCCTGGGCTTTGAAGCCGGCCTGGCAATCGTGTTGCTGGCCATCATGCTCGACCGCATCTGCAAACAACCCGACGCCAAAGTAGGGGGTGATGCATGAGCATTATCCGATTCGACCAAGTCGACGTGATCTTTTCCAAAGACCCACGCGAAGCGCTCAAGCTGCTGGACCAGGGCATGAGCCGTAACGAGATCCTGAAAAAAACCGGGCAGATTGTCGGCGTTGAAAAAGCCAGCCTGGACATCGAAAAAGGCGAGATCTGCGTGCTGATGGGCCTGTCGGGCTCTGGCAAGTCGAGCTTGCTGCGCTGCATCAACGGCCTCAACACCGTGAGCCGTGGCCAGCTGTTCGTGGAGCATGAAGGGCGCCAGATCGACATCGCGTCCTGCACGCCCGCCGAGTTGAAAATGATGCGCACCAAGCGCATCGCCATGGTGTTCCAGAAGTTCGCGCTGATGCCTTGGCTGACGGTGCGCGAAAACATCAGTTTCGGCCTGGAGATGCAAGGTCGCCCGGAGAAAGATCGACGCAAGCTGGTCGACGACAAGCTCGAACTGGTGGGCCTGAGCCAGTGGCGCAACAAGAAGCCGGACGAGCTGTCCGGAGGCATGCAACAGCGCGTCGGCCTGGCTCGCGCACTGGCGATGGACGCCGATATCCTGCTGATGGACGAACCGTTCTCCGCCCTCGACCCGTTGATTCGCCAGGGCCTGCAAGATGAGCTGCTGGAACTGCAACGCAAGCTGAGCAAGACCATCGTGTTCGTCAGCCACGACCTGGATGAGGCGCTCAAACTGGGCAGCCGTATTGCGATCATGAAAGACGGCAAGATCATCCAGTACAGCGTGCCGGAAGAGATCGTGCTGAACCCCGCGGATGACTATGTGCGCACCTTCGTCGCCCATACCAACCCGCTGAACGTGCTGTGCGGTCGCAGCCTGATGCGCACCCTGGACAACTGCAAGCGCATCAACGGTTCGGTGTGCCTGGACCCGGGCGGCGATTCCTGGCTGGACCTGGCCGAGGGCAACACCATCAAAGGTGCACGCCAGAATGGCGCGGTGATGAACCTGCAGAACTGGGTACCGGGACAAGCGGTGGAAGATTTGGGTCGGGTACCGACACTGGTGGACTCGAATATCGGCATGCGCGATGCACTGCAGATTCGCTACCAGACGGGGAACAAGCTGGTGTTGCATGACAACAACCAGGTGGTGGGAATTCTGGGGGATAGCGAGCTTTACCATGCCCTGTTGGGCAAAAACCTGGGCTAAGCCATACCTCAAGAACAACTGAAGGAACTGGGTCAATGTGGGAGCTGGCTTGCCTGCGATAGCGGTGGTGAATTCACTACCGCTATCGCAGGCAAGCCAGCTCCCACATTTGACCTCATTCCAATCTTGAAACAGCGGCGCCAGTGAGGGCGCCGCCAAGCTCAACTATCAGCTATAGACACGGCCAAGGAGCTGCCGATGGCTTTCAAACTGGTCGAGCACATCCCGGGTGATCTGTTCCTGGGTAAAGCCCATCAGGTCGTACTCCTGAGGCCCGTTGTGCAGGTAGACCTCGGCACGGTAGTAACGGGTGCGCTCTTCCTCGGGCAGGTCGTTCGGTGCCGACGAGTAAGCATCCAGGCTCACCTCATAGACAAACGGATTACCCTCCGCCATCTCGATACGCACACCGATGCAGCGCTTGGACTTGCCGAGCAAGGTTTGCACTTCCAGCCCTTGATCACGCAGCGCCGTCGCCGCTTCTTCCAACGCCGGCGTAACGTGCTTGTCCATGAAGCGTTGCACGGTGCCCTGGCTCGGCTGCAGGTCCAGTGCCGTCAAACGCTCGCTGAAGCCACGACGACCGCGCTCGGCCAATTGCGCCTGCTCCTGTTCGATGGCCACATCCTGGCGCATGGCCTTGTGCAGACCGAACATGAAGAAAATCAGCACCACCGAGAACGGCAGCCCCGCCAGCACCACCATGGTTTGCATGGCTTCGAAGTTACCGGCAAACAGCAGGCCGATGGTCACCAGGGTGATTACCGCCGACCAGAAGATACGCAGCCAGTGCGGCGCATCTTCATCCACGTTGCCACCTTTGCAGGAAAGGTTGGCCATCATCACCGCACCAGAATCCGCTGGGGTCAGGAACAGCACAAAGCCCACAAAGATCGACACACCGATGACGATTTTCGACGCTGGATAATGCTCAAGCAGTTGGTAGATGGCCATCGACGGTTGTTCCAGCGCCGTCTTGCCCAACTCCACGGCACCGTGGTTCAGCACCAGGTCCAACGCCGAGTTGCCGAAGATCGACAGCCACGCCAGGGTGAAGCCCAGTGGAATCAGCAGCACGCCAGCCACCAGTTCACGCACGGTGCGACCACGGGAAATACGCGCGATGAACATGCCTACGAATGGCGCCCAGGAAATCCACCACGCCCAGTAGAACAGGGTCCACAGGCCCATCCAGCGTTCGGTCTTGTCGGCGTCGCCTTCATACACGTACAGGTCGAAGGTCTTCAGCACCAGGCCATTCATGTAGTCGCCGATGTTCTGCACGAAGCCGTTGAGCAAGTGCAGGGTCGGGCCGAACAACAGCACGAAGATCAACAGGCCGCTGAACAGCACGATGTTGAGGTTGGACAGGCGGCGGATGCCGTTCTCCACACCCGACACGGCGGCGATGGTCGCCACGGTGCTCATCACGATGATCACGATCAGCAAGTTGGTGTTGCTGTGCGCCATGCCGAACAGGTTTTCCAACCCGGACGACACTTGCATCGAACCAATCCCCAGGTTCGTCACCAGGCCCAGCAGGGTCACGAACATACCGAAGCCGTCCACCGCATGGCCGGCCGCACCTTTCACCCAACGCTCGCCTACCAGCGGATACAGCGCCGAACGCAAGGCCAGCGGCTGGTTATGACGGTACGCGAAGTACGCCACGGCCAGGCCGACCAAGGCGTAGATCGCCCAGCCATGCAGGCCCCAATGCAGGAAAGTCAGTTGCAATGCCTGACGTGCGGCCATGTTGCTGGCAGCAGCGCCTTCGGGCGGGTTGAAGTAGTGGTCCAACGGCTCCGAAGCGCCGAAGTACAACAGCGAGATGCCGATGCCCGACGAGAACAACATCCCGGCCCAGGCGCCGTAACTGAAGTCTGGGGTGTCGTCCTTGCTGCCCAGTTTCAACTTGCCATAGGACGAAAACGCCAGACCCACCACAAACACCAGGTAGGCGGCGATGACGACCATGTAGTACCAGCCGAAGCTTTTGGAAAGCCACGCCTGTGCTACGCCGAGCATGCGCCCGGCCTCCTGCGGGGCGATGATCAGGATGGCGGTCAACAACAGAATCAGCGCGGTGGAGGTGTAAAACACCCAACCGTTGACCCGCACCTTTTCCGGTGGGGTCTTTATAAGAGAGGCAGAACTCATGGCGCAGATGCTCCGGGCAGTGCGAAAGAGAAACACAAGGCAACGGTTATCCCGGGACATCGATTTTTCGGCAGTCGACGGACGGGTGTTATAAAGACACCCCGAAAATTCTTGTACCCCGCCGAAGCGGTGGCCAGGCCCTGATACGGCCTGTTTCAAGGTTTTTTGCAGGTGTCAGCTGTCACGGCTCACAGGTAGGAAATTTCTGTAGGCAGCGACCATTTGTCGCAGATCTTATTCTTTGTTGATTGAACGTTCAATCAAAACAAAATAGACTGGCCCTCAAGCCGACGGACGTTCATCGCCCATCGGCAGGCCTAAGGAGAGGTGCTACATGCCCAAGGTCGGTATGCAACCCATACGCCGCCAGCAGTTGATCGAAGCCACGCTAACGGCCATCGATCAGGTCGGAATGGGAGATGCCAGCATTGCGCTGATCGCCCGTTTGGCCGGCGTCTCGAACGGCATCATCAGTCACTACTTTCAGGACAAGAACGGCCTGATCGCCGCGACGATGCGGTACTTGATGAATGTGCTGATCGAGAACGTCCACGAACGCAGGCGTGCCCTGAAGGATGACAGCCCACGGGCGCACCTCCAGGTGATTATCGAAGGCAACTTCGACGCCAGCCAGGTCAACGGCCCGGCAATGAAAACCTGGTTGGCCTTCTGGGCCACCAGCATGCACCACCCGTCATTGCACAGGTTGCAGCGGATCAACGATCAACGTCTGTATTCCAACCTGTGCTGCCAGTTTCGCCGAGTGCTGCCGCTGCCGCGCGCACGCAAAGCAGCCCGGGGCCTGGCGGCACTGATCGACGGTTTGTGGTTGCGCGGCGCCCTGTCGGGAGACGCTTTCGACACGGAGCAGGCGCAACGGATCGCTTACGAATACATGGACTTCCAATTGGCCAAGCAGGTGAGTTAGAGCACACATAAACGCTCAACCCCTGAACGTCTGCCGCTCAGTGTTGCCACAACCAAATGGCCCGCTGGCGGTAGGTAACGCCAACCACTTATGCACTTGCGAGGACTTTATGGCCCGTTTCGAACTGCAAAAACTCTACATTGACGGCGGCTACAGCGACGCTGGCAGCGATGCCACCTTCGAAGCCATCAACCCGGCTAACGGTGAAGTTCTCGCCCAAGTGCAACGTGCGACGAAAGAAGACGTCGAACGCGCCGTAGTCAGCGCCGAGAAAGGCCAGAAGATCTGGGCCGCCATGACCGCCATGGAGCGTTCGCGCATCCTGCGTCGTGCCGTCGACATCCTGCGCGAGCGCAATGATGAGTTGGCCGCCCTGGAAACCCTGGACACCGGTAAAGCCTACTCCGAAACCAAATACGTCGACATCGTCACCGGCGCCGACGTGCTGGAATACTACGCAGGCCTGGTGCCGGCCATCGAAGGCGAGCAGATCCCACTGCGCGACACTTCGTTCGTCTACACCCGCCGCGAGCCGCTGGGCGTGGTCGCCGGTATCGGCGCGTGGAACTACCCGATCCAGATCGCCCTGTGGAAATCCGCACCGGCCCTGGCGGCCGGTAACGCGATGATCTTCAAGCCAAGCGAAGTCACCTCGCTGACCACCCTGAAACTGGCCGAGATCTACACCGAAGCCGGCGTTCCGGCTGGCGTGTTCAACGTCCTGACCGGCAGCGGCCGTGAAGTCGGTACCTGGTTGACCGAGCACCCGCGCATCGAGAAAGTCTCGTTCACTGGCGGCACCGACACCGGCAAGAAAGTCATGGCCAGCGCTTCCAGCTCCTCGCTGAAAGACGTGACCATGGAACTGGGTGGCAAGTCCCCGCTGATCATCTTCGACGACGCCGACCTCGACCGCGCCGCCGACACCGCGATGATGGCCAACTTCTACAGCTCCGGCCAGGTTTGCACCAACGGCACTCGTGTGTTTGTACCGAAGCACCTGCAAGCCGCGTTCGAAGCCAAGATCGTTGAGCGTGTTGCGCGTATTCGCGTTGGCAACCCGGAAGACGACAACACCAACTTCGGCCCACTGGTCAGCTTCGCCCACATGGAAAGCGTACTGGGCTACATCGCCAAAGGTAAGGAAGAAGGCGCTCGCCTCCTGTGCGGCGGTGACCGTCTGACCGACGGTGCCTTCGCCAAAGGCGCCTTCGTGGCCCCGACCGTGTTCACCGACTGCACCGACGACATGACCATCGTCCGTGAAGAAATCTTCGGCCCAGTAATGAGCATCCTCACCTACGAGACCGAAGAAGAAGTGATCCGCCGCGCCAACGACACCGACTTCGGCCTGGCCGCAGGCTTGGTGACCAAAGACCTGAACCGCGCCCACCGCGTGATTCATCAGCTGGAAGCGGGTATCTGCTGGATCAACGCCTGGGGCGAATCCGACGCGAAGATGCCGGTTGGCGGCTACAAGCAGTCCGGTGTTGGCCGTGAGAACGGCATCAGCTCGCTGAACAACTTCACCCGCATCAAATCGGTACAGGTTGAGCTGGGCGACTACGCCTCGGTGTTCTAAGAACCGAGCCTTGTATTGCCTGTGAGTGCCCTATCGCAGGCAAGCCAGCTCCCACATTTGGAATGCATTTCCCTGTGGGAGCGGGCTTGCCCGCGATGAGGCCCGACCTGACTATCTCAAAAGAGGGTGCATCCAATGTCCCAAGAATACGACTACATCATTGTGGGTGCCGGCTCCGCCGGTAACACCCTGGCGACCCGTCTGACCGAAGACGAAGGCGTCACCGTCCTGCTGCTGGAAGCCGGCGGCCCTGACTACCGCTTCGACTTCCGCACGCAAATGCCTGCGGCGTTGGCGTTCCCGCTACAAGGCCGTCGCTACAACTGGGCCTACGAAACTGATCCAGAACCGCACATGGACGGCCGCCGTATGGAATGCGGTCGCGGCAAGGGCCTGGGTGGCTCTTCCCTGATCAACGGCATGTGCTACATCCGTGGCAACGCGATGGACTACGACGGCTGGGCAAAACTGCCAGGCCTGGAAAACTGGACGTACCTCGACTGCCTGCCCTATTTCAGAAAAGCTGAAACCCGGGACATCGGCCCGAACGACTGGCACGGTGGCGATGGCCCGGTCAGCGTGACCACGCCAAAGGCCGGCAACAACCCGCTGTTTCACGCCATGGTTGAAGCAGGCGTGCAAGCCGGTTACCCACGTACCGTCGACTTGAACGGCTACCAGCAAGAAGGCTTCGGCCCGATGGACCGTACCGTCACGCCTAAAGGTCGTCGCGCCAGCACCGCGCGCGGTTACCTGGACACCGCCAAGAAGCGCTCCACCCTGACCATCGTCACCCACGCCCTCAGCGACAAAGTGCTGTTTGAAGGCAAGCGTGCCGTTGGCGTGCGTTACCTGATCGGTGCCGCCGAAGAGCGCGTTGAAGCCCGTGCACGCAAAGAAGTCATCGTGTGCAGTGGCGCCATCGGTTCTCCGCAACTGCTGCAACGCTCCGGCGTTGGCCCGGCCAAGCTCCTGGAAAGCCTCGACATCCCGGTGGTCCACGACCTGCCGGGCGTTGGTGAAAACCTGCAGGATCACCTTGAGCTGTACCTGCAATATGCGTGCACTCAACCGGTTTCGCTGTACCCGTCGTTGCTCTGGTACAACCAGCCGGCCATTGGTGCCGAGTGGCTGTTCAACGGCACCGGCATCGGCGCCAGCAACCAGTTCGAAGCGGGCGGTTTTATCCGTACCCGTGAAGAGTTCGAATGGCCGAACATCCAGTACCACTTCCTGCCGGTGGCGATTAACTACAACGGCAGCAACGGTGTGAAAGAGCACGGCTTCCAGGCGCACATGGGCTCCATGCGTTCGCCGAGCCGTGGTCGCATCCAGCTGAAGTCGAAGAACCCGCGGGAATATCCGAGCATCCTCTTCAACTACATGGCCACCGAACAGGACTGGCAGGAATTCCGCGACGGCATCCGCCTGACCCGTGAAATCATGCAGCAGCCGGCATTGGACCAGTACCGTGGCCGCGAAATCAGCCCAGGTATTGAAGTGCAAACCGATGAGCAACTGGACAAGTTCATCCGCGAGCACGCCGAAACCGCGTTCCACCCGTCCTGCTCGTGCAAGATGGGCACCGACGACATGGCGGTCGTGGATGGCGAAGGCCGCGTGCATGGCATGCAGGGTCTGCGCGTGGTGGATGCGTCGATCATGCCGATCATCACCACTGGCAACCTGAACGCGCCAACGATCATGATCGCCGAGAAAATCGCCGACAAGATCCGTGGCCGCCAGCCGCTGCCGCGCAGCACCGCCGACTACTACGTCGCAGGCGGCGCGCCGGTGCGTGGCAAGCCGTTGCGTGAAGTGGGTCCTACTGCGCAGTAACTGAAACACCGCGTCGCACCCATCGGGGGCAAGCCCCCTCCCACATTTGGAATGCGTTCCCCTGTGGGAGGGGGCTTGCCCCCGATGAGGCCCGACCAGCCAATGCAAAACCCCTCCTTGATCAGCTACTCTGTCCGCTTGCCCGCGACGAGCCGCCCACAAGGAAGGCCCCATGTTCGACCACCACGCCACACTCAAAAAACACTTCAGTGCCCTGCGTACCACCGCCGAGTTCTTCTCGCTGCGCTACGTACGTGAATCAGGCCAATACCTGTCTGTACGCAAGAACGTCGCCGAGCCGCCCCACCTGGGCTACGACGAAGGTGCCATGCTCACCGTGCGTCTCAATGGCGTGGAAGCCTACGCCGCGACCAACGACATTTCCCTTGCCGGCCTGCAAGCGGCCCTCGAGCGCGCCGAACAGCAAGCCCGCCTGATCAAGCCCCACGCCCTGCTCGACCTGCGCGACCAACCGGTCTCCAGTGACGTCGCCGACTACCTGTCCCCCGACCTCAACCAGCCCTTCCCGTCCTTGAGCGACTGCTACCAGTTGCTCGGCAGCGAGTCGGCCGCCGTGCCCAAGGACGAGCGCCTGGTGAGCTGGGACGTCAGCCTCGGCCTGACCCACGTCGAGCAGATCTACCTCAACAGCGCCGGCGCACAATTGCGCCAGGCCCAGCGCTTTGTGTTCCCCGGCGTGAACGTCACGGCCTACGACGGTAACGACAGCCAGACCCGTACCTTCGGCGGCAGCAACTTTGGCCAGCAAGGCGGGTTCGACGTGATCAGCCGCTTCGGCCTGGTCGGCGCCGCCCCGCGCATCGCCGATGAAGCCCTGCAACTGCTGGCCGCACCCAACACGCCCAGCGGGCCGCGCGACCTGTTGTTGATGCCCGACCAGATGATCCTGCAGATCCACGAATCCATCGGCCACCCACTGGAACTGGACCGCATCCTGGGCGACGAGCGCAATTACGCCGGCACCAGTTTTGTCAAAGCCAGTGACTTCGGCCACTTGCAATACGGCTCACCGCTGCTCAACGTGACCTTCGACCCGGACATCCCTGAACAACTCGCCAGCTACGGCCATGACGACGAAGGCACCCCAGCCAGCAAGCAGTTCCTGATCCGCGAAGGGCTGCTGGTCAAACCGCTGGGCGGTGCGCTGTCGCAGTTCCGCTCGGGCCTGGGCGGCGTAGCCAACAGCCGTGCCAGCAGTTGGAACCGTCCGCCGATCGATCGCATGGCCAACCTGAATATCGAAGCGGGCGACAAGAACCTCGCGCAACTGATTGGCGGCATCGAAAACGGTATCCTGATGTCGACCAACCGCTCCTGGTCCATCGACGATGCACGCAATAAATTCCAGTTCGGTTGCGAATGGGGCCAGTTGATCGAAAACGGCGAGCTCAAGGGCGTTGTGAAAAACCCCAACTACCGAGCGATTTCCGCGCAGTTCTGGCGCAACCTCAGCGCCGTCGGCGACGCCAGTACCTTCAAGGTGCTGGGCACGCCGAACTGCGGCAAAGGTGAGCCCAACCAGGTGATCCGCGTAGGCCATGCCTCGCCGGCCTGCGTGTTCAGCAACGTCGATGTTTTTGGGGGAGATGCCTGATGAACAACTTCAAGGCACTGGTGGAATGGCTCAAGCAGGCCATCACCGACAAGGAACAATTTCACCTGGGCTATGCAGATGAAGCGTCTGAGTTCGTGCGCTTCAACCATGGACAGGTACGCCAGGCCGGGCAAGTGCAGCAAGCCAGCCTCAATCTGAAACTGATCAACGAGGGGCGCCATGCCGACCTGGGTATCACCCTGTCCGGCGAACGCGAGCTGGATCGCCAACGCCTGGCCGACGGCCTGCAACAACTGCGCGAAACCCTGCCACTGCTGCCCCAGGACCCATACCTGCTGCTGAACCACAACGCCTGGCAAAGCCACAATGAACAAGCGCGACCACTGCCGGAATTAGCCCAGGTATTGGACGCCATCAGCCAGGCCGCCGACGGCGTCGATCTGGTCGGCTTTTACGCCGCAGGCCCGATCAGCCGGGGTTTCGCCAGTTCGGACGGGGCGTTTGGCTGGCATCGCGCCAACAGCTTCAACTTCGATTTCAGCCTGTTCCACCCCAATGGTGAAGCGGTGAAAGCCAGCTACGCCGGGCACACATGGGACAGCGCCGAGTTCGCGGCACGCATCCAGCAGGCCCGCGAACAGCTTGAGTTTCTCGGTCGTCCGCTGCACAAACTGGCCCCCGGACAATATCGCGCCTACCTCGCCCCGGCGGCGCTGGAAGAGATCATCAGCATCATCACCTGGGGTGGTTTTTCCGCCCAGGCCATCGCCAGCAAAGGCAGCTCACTGCAAAAGCTGTATGCCGGTGAGCAGTCGTTGAGCCCGCTGGTGAAACTGGATGAGCAGATCAGCGGTTCGCTGAGCCAGGCGTTTTCCACCGAAGGCTACCCACGCGGGGATGTCACGCTGATCAATGGCGGCAAGGCAGAAGGCCAATTGATCAACTCGCGTAGCGCCGCCGAATACGGTTTGAGTACCAACGGCGCCAGCAGTGATGAATCCCCGAGCGCCTTGCAAATGGCGGCAGGCACGCTGGCCCAGGCCGATATTCTCAAGCAATTGGGCACCGGGCTGTACATCAGCAACCTGTGGTACCTGAACTACTCTGACCTGCCGGCCGCACGCCTCACCGGCATGACCCGCTTTGCCACCTTCTGGGTGGAAGACGGCGAGATCAAGGCGCCGGTCAGCACCATGCGGTTTGATGACAGTGTGTACAACCTGCTGGGTTCGCAGTTGGAAGCACTGACCGCTGATCGGGAACTGCTGCTGTCACCGAGCACTTACGACCAACGCAACACGGCATCCAACCTGTTGCCAGGGGCCTTGGTCAAACGCCTGACCCTGACCCTCTAAACCCAGCAGTTACCCTGTGGGAGGGGGCTTGCTCCCGATAGCGGTGTATCAGCCAACTTTTCCGGTGGCTGGCACACCGCCTTCGCGGGCAAGCCCGCTCCCACATTGCTTTGCGCAGATTTCAGATACCCCAGTTCAACCCTTCCTACCGCCAATTCCCATCTCCCGCTTGTTCCCCCACGCTCTGTTGTCCCCTGCAAAAAACCTCGTTATAAGGGTTGGTGGCATCCCGCCACCCTCACCCACGAGAGCACGACCTTGCCCGGGAAAGGGCAAGCTGGAGCGTTGACATGAACCATGGAAGTTTTGTCATAGAAAAGCTGTTCAAGCACTACAACGTTCATGTTGAGCAGCTAGGAAACGATTCGGAAAAAAACACCGTCCTGATGGTCAATGGGGCACTGTCCACCACGCGATCCTTTGCCCGCACCAGCAAATGCCTGGCCGAGCATTTCAATGTGCTGCTGTTCGACTTGCCGTTCTCGGGGTATTCCCGTGAACACAATACCGACCTCGACCTGGTGACCAAGGACGACGAAGTGCAAATGCTGCGGGCCCTGGTGGAGCGCTTTGAGGTCAACCATCTGGTGTCGGCCTCCTGGGGTGGCATCTCCACGCTGTTGACCCTGGCCCACAATCCGCCGTCCATCAAAAGCTCGGTGGTGATGGCCTTGGCACCCAACCTCAACCAGGCCATGCTCGACTACGTGGAGCGCGTACGCGTGCTGATCGAGGCCGACGACAAGTCCGCCGTCGGGCATCTGCTCAACGAAACGGTCGGTAAATACCTGTCGCCACGCCTCAAGCGCAATAACCATCGACACCTGTCGACCATGGCCACTACCGAGTACCGTCAGGCGCGCTTTCACATTCATCAGGTGCTGGCATTGGGCGATGGCAACTACCTGCCCGCACTCACTCAGATTGAAACGCCGGTGCACTTCCTCAATGGCGCCCTGGACGAATACACCCCCGCCGCCGAAGCGCAGCTGTTCAAGCAATACGTGGGGCGCAGCAGCTTTGCGGTAGCCGAACACACAGGGCACTTGCTCGACCTTGAATCCAACGAAGCGGCCGTGGCGGTGCACCGCGAACTGCTGGATTTCCTGGTGGGAAAAGGCGCGGCGGATGGCGCATAATCGCCGACACATAGCCTGCTAACAAAAGGGTTCATATGCCGAATCGCGTCCCTCTCGATGCCAAGACCGCCCGCTGGCTACCCTGGGTGGTCGCGATTGCCTTCTTCATGCAATCGCTGGACGGGACGATTCTGAACACGGCACTGCCGGCCATGGCACGGGACCTTGCGGAAAACCCGCTGCGCATGCAAGGGGTGGTGATTGCCTACATGCTCACCGTCGCCTTGCTGATCCCGGCCTCGGGCTGGATCGCCGACCGCTTCGGCACCAAGAAAATCTTCTTCGGCGCGATCATGCTGTTCAGCATCGGCTCCTTGCTGTGCGCCCTGTCCAGCAGCTTGACCATGTTGGTGGGCGCCCGGGTGATCCAGGGCTTGGGCGGTGCGTTGATGCTGCCGGTCGGGCGATTGGTGGTGCTGCGCGCCTACCCTCGTTCGGAACTGGTGCGGATCATGGGTTTTATCACCATCCCCGGCTTGCTCGGCCCTCTGCTCGGCCCGACCATGGGCGGCTGGATGGTGCAATACCTGACCTGGCACTGGATCTTCCTGATCAACTTACCCGTGGGCATGATCGGCTGCTACGCCGTGTGGAAACTCATCCCCGACCTGCGCGGCAGCGAGCGCACCCGTTTCGACGGCATAGGCTTTTTGCTGTTCGGCGCGGCGATGGTGCTGATCACCATCGCCATGGAAGGCCTGGGCGAACTGCACCTGCCCCACCTGCGAGTGATGTTGCTGCTGTTCGGTGGGCTGGCGTGCCTGGCGGCGTACTGGCTGCGTGCCGGGCATATCGATAACCCGCTCTTTTCGCCGGTGCTGTTCAAGACCCGCACCTTCGCCGTGGGCATCCTCGGCAACCTGTTTGCACGGCTGGGCAGCGGTGCCCTGCCGTTCCTGGTGCCGCTGCTGTTGCAGGTGGCACTGGGTTATTCACCGTCAGAAGCCGGGATGAGCATGTTGCCCTTGGCGGCAGCGGCGATGTTTGCCAAGTCCGTCGCGCGCACCCTGATCGAGCGTCTGGGTTATCGCATCGTACTGACCGGCAACACCCTGTTCCTGGGCATCATGCTCGCCAGCATGGGCCTGGTCAGCGAGCACACGCCCTATCCGTTGCTGCTGTGCATGCTGGCGGTGCTGGGGGCAATCAACTCCCTGCAATTCACCGCGATGAACACCGTTACCCTGATCGACCTCGACGACGCCCAAGCCAGCAGCGGCAACAGTTTGCTGTCGGTGGTGGCGCAACTGTCCCTGAGCCTCGGCGTGGCCTGTGCCGGTGCATTGCTCGGCGGCTTTACCGCCGAAACCGGCAACGATGGCGTAGAAAGCGTACTCGGCGCGTTCCAGCTGACCTTCCTCACCGTGGGCATCATGGCCATGCTGGCGGCAGCGATCTTCCTGCAACTGTCGCCCAGCGACGGCAAACGGGTGGTCAGCCGCGAGCACGACATCGAGCATTAACCGGCTTCTCGTCTAGAACTTGCAGGGAAATTCCCGCGAGGCTGGTACACTGCGCGACATTTTGTTTTGCAGAGCCAGTCCCGTGACTACCATCGCCACCGCTTTTAATACTTTGCCCCTGTCCGCCGCCATGCTGGCTAACCTCGACTCGCTGGGTTATGTCGAGATGACGCAGATCCAGGCGCAAAGCTTGCCGGTGATCCTCAAGGGGCTGGACCTGATTGCCCAGGCCAAGACCGGCAGCGGCAAGACCGCCGCCTTCGGCATCGGCCTGTTGAACCCGGTCAACCCGCGCTATTTCGGCTGCCAGGCGCTGGTGATGTGCCCGACCCGTGAGCTGGCCGACCAGGTCGCCAAGGAAATCCGCCGCCTGGCCCGTGCCGAAGACAACATCAAGGTGCTGACCCTATGTGGCGGCGTGTCCCTCGGCCCGCAGATTGCCTCCCTGGAACATGGTGCCCACGTCATCGTCGGCACACCGGGCCGCATCCAGCAGCACCTGCGCAAGGGCTCGCTGGTGCTGGACGGCTTGAACACGCTGATCCTCGATGAAGCCGACCGCATGCTCGACATGGGCTTCTACGATGCCATTGAAGACATCATCAGCAAGACTCCGCCGCGCCGCCAAACCCTGCTGTTCTCGGCCACCTACCCGGTGAGCATCAAGCAGTTGGCCTCGAAATTCATGCGTGCGCCGCAACAGGTAAAAGCCGAAGCGTTCCACTCCGACGACCAGATCGAACAGCGTTTCTACGAGATCTCGCCGGAAGAGCGCATGGCCGCCGTGACCAAGGTGCTGGCGCATTTCCGCCCGGCGTCCTGCGTAGCGTTCTGCTTTACCAAGCAGCAAGTGCAGGAAACCGTGGATCACCTGACGTCCAAGGGTATTTCCGCCGTCGGCCTGCACGGCGACCTGGAACAGCGCGACCGTGACCAGGTGCTGGCGATGTTCGCCAACCGCAGCACTTCGGTACTGGTCGCTACCGACGTCGCCGCCCGTGGCCTGGACATTGACTCGCTGGACATGGTGATCAACGTCGAACTGGCCCGCGACTCGGAAATCCACATCCACCGTGTGGGCCGTACGGGTCGTGCCGGTGAGACCGGCATTGCGATCAGCCTGGTGGCGCCGTCCGAAGCACACCGCGCCCAGGCCATCGAGCAACTGCAGAAGTCGCCGTTGAACTGGGACCAACTGGATAACCTCAAGCCGCAAGGCGGTGGTCCGTTGCTGCCGCAGATGAGCACTCTGTGCATCGCCGCCGGCCGTAAAGACAAGGTGCGTCCGGGCGATATCCTCGGCGCGCTGACCGGTGAAGCCGGCATTCCGGGTGCCCAGGTCGGCAAGATCGCGATCTTTGACTTCCAGGCGTTCGTGGCCGTGGAACGCGGGATCGCCAAGCAGGCGCTGCAGCGTTTGAACGACGGCAAGATCAAGGGCCGTTCGCTGCGCGTTCGAATCTTGTAAAAACTCCCCTACCAAGTGGAGATCAAAATGTGGGAGGGGGCTTGTGTGGGAGCTGGCTTGCCTGCGATAGCGTCACCTCGGTGTACCTGACATACCGAGGTGCCTGCAT
>NZ_JBWKUX010000015.1:0-159121 GCF_059421065.1 Pseudomonas sp. GW821-FHT03A09
AGTAGGTCATCGTCAAGATTAAATTCCGAAACCCCATTTGCGAAAGCAGATGGGGTTTTGTTTTGGGCGCTCGAAAACTATTTGAAGTTTTTGATGCGCAAGCTTTTCACGCGAGGGTCAAGCTTTCTATGCAATGGCTCTGCGCATGGCTATTATGCGTGCCTCATTGTGAGGCGATACTTGCATGCTGACGTTGTTGAAACTCTTGAAAGATGGTCGATTCCACTCTGGGGAGGCATTGGGTGCCGCCCTGGGCGTCAGTCGTAGTGCTGTCTGGAAGCAACTCCAGCATTTGGAAGCTGAATTGAACCTCCCTATCCATAAAGTCCGAGGACGGGGATATCAGCTCGCATCGCCCCTTATATTTTTGAGTGCTGAGGAGATCGCGTCAAATGCGGCTTCCTTGGCCTGGCCTGTCCATATTTCAGACTCTATTGACTCCACCAATGCTGAAGCGCTGCGTCTTGTAGGTGCTGGCTGCGCTGCGCCGTTCCTGGTGCTCGCAGAGCAGCAAACGGCAGGACGGGGGCGGCGAGGGCGAAAGTGGGTCAGTCCGTTTGCGCAAAACTTATATTACAGCCTGGTGTTGCGCATTGATGGTGGGCTGAGGCAGCTGGAAGGGTTGAGCCTCGTCGTTGGCTTGGCTGTCATGCATGCTTTGCGTGAGTCTGGGGTGCAAGGCGCAGCTTTGAAGTGGCCAAACGATGTTTTGGTCGGTCAGAAGAAGATTGCCGGGATTTTGCTTGAATTGGTCGGGGATCCCGCTGACATCTGCCACGTTGTTCTGGGAGTTGGAGTTAACGTGAATATGCAGAAGGCTGCCGACGTTGATCGGGAGTGGACTTCGGTGCAGTTGGAGGTTGGCTCGCCTCTTGATCGTAATCTTCTTGTTGCCAAACTTGGTCTGCAGCTGCAGAGCTACCTGGATCGGCATAAGGCTTCGGGTTTCGCAGCGCTCCAGGATGAGTGGGAGCAGAATCATTTGTGGCAGGGCAAGGCTGTTTCCCTCATCGCAGGTGTTAATCATATTGATGGGGTGGTCTTGGGCGTCGATAGTCAGGGGGCTTTACGGTTGAGCGTGGAAGGCGTCGAAAAAACATATAGTGGTGGTGAGTTAAGCCTGAGGTTGCGTGATGATTCTTGAGCTCGACTGTGGGAATAGCTTCATCAAATGGCGCGTACTTGATTCGGGGATAGTCGACGCCTTCGCGGAAGGTGTCGTCGGTTCGGATGTCGCACTGATTGATAGCCTGACGGCGCTGCCGGGTCTCTTGCTGACGCGTTGCCGTCTGGTGAGTGTTCGGGCATTAGAGGAAACGAGCAAGTTGGTTGCTGCGCTGGAGGCGGCTTTTGGGGTTGCCGTGTCCTGCGCTGCGTCCGCGCGTGAGATGGCGGGTGTTCGCAATGGATATGAGGAATTCGAGCGCCTTGGGCTTGATCGCTGGCTGGCAATGCTCGGAGGGTTCAAGTTGGCATCCGGTGCTTGTCTAGTGCTTGATTTTGGAACTGCAGCAACGGCAGATTTTATTGCGGCAGATGGTGAGCATCTCGGGGGCTTCATTTGTCCTGGTATGCCGCTCATGCGTAACCAGCTGCGAACCCATACCCGCAAGATACGGTATGACGATGTTGCTGCCGAGCAGGCCTTGGAGCGCTTGTCGCCAGGTCGTACCACTGTGGAGGCGGTCGAGCGCGGCTGTACGCTCATGCTCAGAGGGTTTGTGTTGACTCAGTTGGAGCTTGCCAGAAGTTACTGGGGGGATGAGTTCACGGTGTTTCTCACGGGCGGGGATGCCGAACTGGTTTCGGACGCCGTGCCGCAGGCCCGGCTTGTTCCGGACCTGGTCTTTGTTGGTCTGGCGATGGCATGCCCTTTGTCCTGAGGTGTTTATGCGTTGGCTGTTTCTGCTTTTGCTGGTCCTTAACGTGTTTTACTACATTTGGCATCAGCAAGAGGCGCCATTGCGCGCAAAGGATGTCACTCCTCTGAGTCTTTACAAGGGAACTCAGCAGGATATCCGTCTTCTGAGTGAGTCCTCCGATGCGGTGCAAAGGCGTGATCGAGCCAAGGCGCCGGATATGAGCACCTGTTTGTACCTGGGTGGTTTTGCGGATCAGCGACAAGCGTCAATGCTTGAGCAGCGCCTCATCAGCTTGGATATAAAGGTCAAAGTCCAGTTGCTGAATACACCGGAGGCCTCTGGCTACTGGCTCCGTGTCGCCCCTGAAAGCAGGCGCCTTGCTGATGATCTGCCCTTTGAAAACCTTGCTAAGGAATTCAATGAGTTAAAACATAAAATAATGTTGTGCGAAGGCGTTGCAACTCTCGATTAGTTTGCATAGAATGGCGCCCGCTTCGCAGTGAAGACCTTTACGGTCCAAGGTGTGGAGCGAAGGTCAACGCAGCTAACCTCATATTTTTAAATGAGAAAATGCTTGACAGAAGGTCGGCGTAATGTAAAATGCCGGCTCGCTTAGGAGGGGTTCCCGAGCGGCCAAAGGGATCAGACTGTAAATCTGACGTCTACGACTTCGAAGGTTCGAATCCTTCCCCCTCCACCATTTTTAGCGTGAGCTGCAAGCTCCGCGGGTATAGTTTAGTGGTAGAACCTCAGCCTTCCAAGCTGATGATGCGGGTTCGATTCCCGCTACCCGCTCCAAGTTTGCAGGTTGTGCAAGTGTTTCGCTCTTGTAGCTCAGTTGGTAGAGCACACCCTTGGTAAGGGTGAGGTCAGCGGTTCAAATCCGCTCAAGAGCTCCATATAACAAGGCAGATATGAAAATATCTGCCTTTGTTTTAACAGCTGCCTCGGCTTGTTGGTGTTGCGTCTGGCTTTGTCGTCAGATGATTTCAAGTCTAGTGGGGTTGGTTGTTGTAAAGTCTTTTTCAGGCCTGCATAATGGTCGGCCTGATTTTGTTTTAGGTCAGTAGCTCAATTGGCAGAGCGACGGTCTCCAAAACCGTAGGTTGGGGGTTCGATTCCCTCCTGACCTGCCAGATTCACGTGGTGTATCTGGCTTTCTTTTCACAGGATCTTCATAGATGACTCCTAAGGCTGAAGCTCAAAGCTCTCGTTTCGATCTCGTCAAGTGGCTCGTCGTAGTCGCATTGGTGGTCGTAGGCGTTGTTGGCAATCAGTACTACTCTGCTTCGCCGATCCTGTACCGCGTGCTTGCACTGCTCGCTCTTGCTGCTGTAGCTGCCTTTGTAGGCTTGCAGACTGCTAAAGGCAAGTCTTTCGCGGTCCTGGTAAAGGAAGCTCGCACCGAAATTCGTAAAGTCGTTTGGCCGACTCGCCAAGAAACCACGCAGACCACGTTGATCGTTGTGGCTGTTGTTCTGGTTATGGCGTTGCTGTTGTGGGGGCTTGATTCCCTGCTCGGCTGGCTTGTTTCCTTGATTGTTGGCTAAGGGTGTCCCGTGGCTAAGCGTTGGTACGTTGTGCATGCTTACTCGGGTTACGAGAAGCATGTTATGCGCTCTTTGCTAGAGCGCGTAAAGCTGGCAGGCATGGAAGATGGCTTCGGCGAAATTCTGGTTCCCACTGAAGAAGTGGTTGAAATGCGGAATGGCCAGAAGCGCAAAAGCGAACGCAAGTTCTTCCCTGGCTATGTGCTGGTTCAGATGGACATGAATGAAGGTACTTGGCACTTGGTCAAGGATACTCCTCGTGTCATGGGGTTCATTGGCGGTACCGCTGATAAGCCTGCTCCTATCACCGATAAGGAAGCAGAAGCGATTCTGCGCCGTGTTGCGGATGGTAGCGACAAGCCTAAGCCGAAGACGTTGTTCGAGCCAGGTGAGGTTGTTCGTGTCACAGATGGTCCGTTTGCTGATTTCAACGGTACTGTCGAAGAAGTTAACTACGAAAAGAGCCGGATCCAAGTGGCGGTGCTCATTTTCGGTCGCTCTACTCCGGTAGAGTTGGAGTTCAGCCAGGTCGAGAAGGTCTAGCTGGGCAAGCATCCCAACCCCGCAGCCTTAGGCTGTGGGGTTTTGTCGTCACTGGGATAAACGCGCAAGTAACCGGGGAGCCTTTCGAGGCGTCTGAACCCGTAATTGGAGTGCCTCATGGCCAAGAAGATTACCGCTTACATCAAGCTGCAAGTGAAGGCCGCTCAGGCCAACCCTAGCCCACCCGTCGGTCCAGCTCTGGGTCAGCACGGCGTGAACATCATGGAATTCTGCAAGGCCTTCAACGCCCGTACTCAGGGTCTTGAGCCAGGTCTGCCGACTCCAGTGATCATCACTGTATACAGCGACCGTAGCTTCACTTTCGAAACCAAGTCGACTCCGGCTTCGGTTCTGTTGAAGAAAGCTGCAGGTCTGACTAGCGGTTCCGCTCGTCCTAACACCGTTAAGGTTGGCACCGTAACTCGTGCTCAGCTGGAAGAAATCGCGAAAACCAAAAACGCGGATCTGACTGCAGCTGATATGGATGCAGCCGTGCGTACCATCGCCGGTTCTGCTCGTAGCATGGGCCTTAACGTGGAGGGTGTGTAATGGCTAAGCTGACCAAGCGCCAAAAGGCTATCGCCGGCAAAATCGAAGCGGGCAAGTCCTACAACTTTGTAGACGCTGCTGCCCTGCTGACCGAGCTGTCGACTGTCAAGTTCAGCGAGTCCGTTGACGTTGCTGTGAACCTGGGTGTTGACCCACGTAAATCCGACCAGGTCGTTCGTAGCGCTACTGTGCTGCCACACGGTACTGGCAAGACTGTACGTGTTGCTGTCTTCACTCAAGGCCCGGCAGCTGAAGCTGCTCTGGCTGCTGGCGCTGATCGCGTTGGCATGGATGACCTGGCTGCCGAAATGAAAGGCGGCGACCTGAACTACGACGTAGTTATTGCTTCCCCGGATGCAATGCGCGTTGTAGGTCAGTTGGGTCAGATCCTCGGTCCACGCGGCCTGATGCCTAACCCTAAAGTCGGCACCGTAACTCCAGACGTAGCTACCGCGGTTAAAAACGCCAAGGCTGGTCAGGTTCGTTATCGCACCGACAAAAACGGCATCATTCACACCTCCGTTGGCAAGGTCGGCTTCGACGCCGTCAAGCTGAAGGAAAACGTTGAAGCCCTGATCGCTGATCTGAAGCGTATCAAGCCTGCTTCCTCGAAAGGTATCTACGTCAAGCGCGTTACCCTGAGCACCACTATGGGCCCAGGTCTGGTCATCGACCAAGGCTCGCTGGACGTATAAGACACAGGTTGGCGCAAGAGATTGTGCCAACTGAAAAAAATTGGGGTCCCTGCCTGGCGGGGGCTATCCAAGACCGTAGGCGGCGCGAGTCTTAAACCACAAGCCTACGCAGATGGTGCTCCCGGTTCCTTACCGAATCAGACACCAAAACGACATCCGGCTTCGGCCAGATGAAACGGTAACAAGCAGGAGTTAAACCCGTGGCAATTAATCTCGAAGACAAGAAGGCCATCGTCGCTGAAGTCAACGAGGCTGCCAAAGCTGCTCTGTCCGCTGTCGTGGCTGATGCCCGTGGTGTGACAGTAGGCGCTATGACCGGACTCCGTAAAGAGGCTCGTGAAGCTGGCGTATACGTACGTGTTGTACGTAACACCCTGCTCAAGCGCGCTGTTGCTGACACTGAATACAGTGTCCTCAACGACGTGTTCACCGGCCCGACTCTGATCGCGTTCTCCAAAGAACATCCAGGCGCTGCTGCCCGTTTGTTCAAAGAGTTCGCCAAGAGTCAGGATAAGTTCGAGATCAAGGCAGCTGCGTTCGAGGGCAAGTTCCTCGCAGCTAACCAAATCGACGTACTGGCAACACTGCCGACCCGCGACGAAGCCATTTCGCAGCTGATGAGCGTGATTCAAGGCGCTACCAGCAAGCTGGCTCGTACTCTGGCTGCAGTTCGCGAGCAAAAAGAAGCCGCCGCAGCCTAAGGCTGAACGACTTCTTTCGCGTATTTTTGTTTATTTCGATGGCCGCGTAGGCCGTCCCCCAATTCAGGAAATACAGTAATGTCTATCTCCCAAGAAGATATCCTCAACGCCGTAGCTGAAATGTCGGTTCTGCAGGTTGTTGAGCTGATCAAAGCTTTCGAAGAAAAATTCGGCGTTTCCGCTGCCGCTGCTTCCGCTGGCCCAGCTGCTGTTGCTGCTGTTGCTGAAGAGCAAACCGAATTCAACGTCATGCTGACCGAAGCTGGCGAGAAGAAAGTAAACGTGATCAAGGCAGTACGTGAACTGACCGGTCTGGGCCTGAAAGAAGCCAAGGCTGTAGTTGACGGCGCTCCTGCCATGGTTCTGGAAGCTGTTGCCAAAGACGCAGCTGACAAAGCCAAAGCAGCACTGGAAGAAGCAGGCGCTAAAGTCGAGCTGAAGTAAGCATCGACCTTGCGTCTCCAGCCCAAGCGTTAAGCTGAAGGCTGATGGCTGGTGGCTCTTGCCACCGGCCTTTTTCCGTTCTTGGCTGTCGACTCGGTCGCCGCCATTAACGCGCTGTAGCCACCCGATGTGGTGGTGCAAACCATGGGGTTTGCAAGATTTTCTGGCTGCTCCCGTCGGAGGGGCCAAACAAGCAGGTGACCAAGCTGGGGAACGCTGATGGCTTACTCATATACTGAGAAAAAACGTATCCGCAAGGACTTTAGCAAGTTGCCGGACGTCATGGATGTCCCGTACCTTCTGGCTATCCAGCTGGATTCGTATCGTGAATTCTTGCAGGCGGGAGCGACCAAAGATCAGTTCCGCGACGTGGGCCTGCATGCGGCCTTCAAATCCGTTTTCCCGATCATCAGCTACTCCGGCAATGCTGCGCTGGAGTACGTGGGTTATCGCCTGGGCGAACCGGCATTTGATGTCAAAGAATGCGTGTTGCGCGGTGTTACGTACGCCGTACCTTTGCGGGTAAAAGTCCGCCTGATCATTTTCGACAAAGAATCGTCGAACAAAGCGATCAAGGACATCAAAGAGCAAGAAGTCTACATGGGCGAAATCCCACTGATGACTGAAAACGGTACCTTCGTAATCAACGGTACCGAGCGTGTAATTGTTTCCCAGCTGCACCGTTCCCCGGGCGTGTTCTTCGACCACGACCGCGGCAAGACGCACAGCTCCGGTAAGCTCCTGTACTCCGCGCGGATCATTCCGTACCGCGGTTCGTGGTTGGACTTCGAGTTCGACCCGAAAGACTGCGTGTTCGTGCGTATCGACCGTCGTCGTAAGCTGCCGGCCTCGGTACTGCTGCGCGCGCTCGGCTATACCACTGAGCAAGTGCTGGATGCCTTCTACACCACCAACGTATTCAGCCTGAAGGATGAAACCCTCAAGCTGGAGCTGATCGCTTCGCGTCTGCGTGGTGAAATTGCCGTCTTGGACATCCAGGATGAGAAGGGCAAGGTCATTGTTGAAGCTGGCCGTCGTATTACTGCGCGCCACATCAACCAGATCGAAAAAGCCGGTATCAAAGAGCTGGAAGTGCCTCTGGACTACGTCCTGGGTCGTACTACCGCCAAGGTCATCGTTCACCCGGCTACAGGCGAAATCCTGGCTGAGTGCAACACCGAGCTGAACACCGAGATCCTGGCCAAGATCGCCAAGGCCCAGGTCGTTCGCATCGAGACCCTGTACACCAACGACATCGACTGCGGTCCGTTCATCTCCGACACTCTGAAGATCGACTCCACCAGCAACCAATTGGAAGCGCTGGTCGAGATCTATCGCATGATGCGTCCTGGTGAGCCACCAACCAAAGACGCTGCCGAGACCCTGTTCAACAACCTGTTCTTCAGCCCTGAGCGCTATGACCTGTCTGCGGTCGGCCGGATGAAGTTCAACCGTCGTATCGGTCGTACCGAGATCGAAGGTTCGGGCGTGCTGTGCAAGGAAGACATCGTTGCGGTGCTGAAGACCTTGGTCGACATCCGTAACGGTAAAGGCATCGTCGATGACATCGACCACCTGGGTAACCGTCGTGTTCGCTGCGTAGGCGAAATGGCCGAGAACCAGTTCCGCGTTGGCCTAGTGCGTGTTGAGCGTGCGGTCAAAGAGCGTCTGTCGATGGCTGAAAGCGAAGGCCTGATGCCGCAAGACCTGATCAACGCCAAGCCAGTGGCTGCGGCGGTGAAAGAGTTCTTCGGTTCCAGCCAGCTTTCCCAGTTCATGGACCAGAACAACCCGCTCTCCGAGATCACCCACAAGCGCCGTGTTTCCGCACTGGGCCCGGGCGGTCTGACCCGTGAGCGTGCTGGCTTTGAAGTTCGTGACGTACACCCGACGCATTACGGTCGTGTTTGCCCGATCGAAACGCCGGAAGGTCCGAACATCGGTCTGATCAACTCCCTGGCCGCTTATGCGCGCACCAACCAGTACGGCTTCCTCGAGAGCCCGTACCGCGTGGTGAAAGACGCTCTGGTCACCGACGAGATCGTGTTCCTGTCCGCCATCGAAGAAGCTGATCACGTGATCGCTCAGGCTTCGGCCACGATGAACGACAAGAAAGTCCTGATCGACGAGCTGGTAGCTGTTCGTCACTTGAACGAGTTCACCGTCAAGGCGCCGGAAGACGTCACCTTGATGGACGTTTCGCCGAAGCAGGTAGTTTCGGTTGCAGCGTCTCTGATCCCGTTCCTGGAGCACGACGACGCCAACCGTGCGTTGATGGGTTCCAACATGCAGCGTCAAGCTGTACCGACCCTGCGTGCTGACAAGCCGCTGGTAGGTACCGGCATGGAGCGTAACGTAGCGCGTGACTCCGGCGTTTGCGTCGTGGCTCGTCGTGGCGGCGTGATCGATTCCGTTGATGCTAGCCGTATCGTGGTTCGTGTTGCCGATGACGAAGTTGAAACTGGCGAAGCCGGTGTCGACATCTACAACCTGACCAAATACACCCGCTCGAACCAGAACACTTGCATCAACCAGCGTCCGCTGGTGAGCAAGGGTGATCGCGTTCAGCGTAGCGACATCATGGCCGACGGCCCGTCCACCGACATGGGTGAACTGGCTTTGGGTCAGAACATGCGCATCGCGTTCATGGCATGGAACGGCTTCAACTTCGAAGACTCCATCTGCCTGTCCGAGCGTGTTGTTCAAGAAGACCGCTTCACCACGATCCACATTCAGGAACTGACCTGTGTGGCGCGTGACACCAAGCTTGGGCCAGAGGAAATCACTGCAGACATCCCGAACGTGGGTGAGGCTGCACTGAACAAGCTGGACGAAGCCGGTATCGTTTACGTAGGTGCTGAAGTAGGCGCAGGCGACATCCTGGTGGGTAAGGTCACTCCGAAAGGCGAGACCCAACTGACTCCGGAAGAAAAACTGCTGCGTGCCATCTTCGGTGAAAAAGCCAGCGACGTTAAAGACACCTCCCTGCGTGTACCTACTGGTACCAAGGGTACTGTCATCGACGTACAGGTCTTCACCCGTGACGGCGTTGAGCGTGATGCTCGTGCACTGTCCATCGAGAAGACCCAGCTCGACGAGATCCGCAAGGACCTGAACGAAGAGTTCCGTATCGTTGAAGGCGCGACCTTCGAACGTCTGCGTTCCGCTCTGGTAGGCCACAAGGCTGAAGGCGGCGCGGGTCTGAAGAAAGGTCAGGACATCACAAACGAAGTTCTCGACGGTCTTGAGCATGGTCAGTGGTTCAAACTGCGCATGGCTGAAGATGCTCTGAACGAGCAGCTCGAGAAGGCCCAGGCCTACATCGTTGATCGTCGCCGTCTGCTGGACGACAAGTTCGAAGACAAGAAGCGCAAACTGCAGCAGGGCGATGACCTGGCTCCAGGCGTGCTGAAAATCGTCAAGGTTTACCTGGCAATCCGTCGCCGCATCCAGCCGGGCGACAAGATGGCCGGTCGTCACGGTAACAAGGGTGTGGTCTCCGTGATCATGCCGGTTGAAGACATGCCGCACGATGCCAATGGCACCCCGGTCGACGTCGTCCTCAACCCGTTGGGCGTACCTTCGCGTATGAACGTTGGTCAGATCCTTGAAACCCACCTGGGCCTCGCGGCCAAAGGTCTGGGCGAGAAGATCAACCGTATGATCGAAGAGCAACGCAAGGTCGCAGACCTGCGTAAGTTCCTGCACGAGATCTACAACGAGATCGGCGGTCGCAACGAAGAGCTGGACACCTTCTCCGACCAGGAAATCCTGGATCTGGCGAAGAACCTGCGCGGCGGCGTTCCAATGGCTACCCCGGTATTCGACGGTGCCAAGGAAAGCGAAATCAAGGCCATGCTGAAACTGGCAGACCTGCCAGAAAGCGGCCAGATGCAGCTGTTCGACGGCCGTACCGGCAACAAGTTCGAGCGCCCGGTTACTGTTGGCTACATGTACATGCTGAAGCTGAACCACTTGGTAGACGACAAGATGCACGCTCGTTCTACCGGTTCGTACAGCCTGGTTACCCAGCAGCCGCTGGGTGGTAAGGCTCAGTTCGGTGGTCAGCGTTTCGGGGAGATGGAGGTCTGGGCACTGGAAGCATACGGTGCTGCTTACACTCTGCAAGAAATGCTCACAGTGAAGTCGGACGATGTGAACGGTCGGACCAAGATGTACAAAAACATCGTGGACGGCGATCACCGTATGGAGCCGGGCATGCCCGAGTCCTTCAACGTGTTGATCAAAGAAATTCGTTCCCTCGGCATCGATATCGATCTGGAAACCGAATAACACGTGACGCGAATCGAGAGCGGGGCTGTTTAGCCCGCTCTCTGCTCCGCCAGGAGGAAAGGCCTTGAAAGACCTACTGAATTTGCTGAAAAACCAGGGTCAAGTCGAAGAGTTCGACGCCATCCGTATTGGGTTGGCATCGCCTGAGATGATCCGTTCGTGGTCGTTCGGTGAAGTTAAAAAGCCGGAAACCATCAACTACCGTACGTTCAAACCTGAGCGTGACGGCCTGTTCTGCGCCAAGATCTTTGGCCCGGTTAAGGATTACGAGTGCCTGTGCGGTAAGTACAAGCGCTTGAAGCACCGTGGTGTGATCTGCGAGAAGTGCGGCGTTGAAGTTGCACTGGCTAAAGTTCGTCGTGAGCGCATGGCGCATATCGAACTGGCTTCGCCGGTTGCCCACATCTGGTTCCTGAAATCGCTGCCGTCCCGTATCGGCTTGCTGATGGACATGACCCTGCGTGATATCGAACGCGTTCTCTACTTCGAGAGCTATGTCGTTATCGATCCAGGCATGACCACCCTTGAAAAAGGTCAGCTGCTGAACGATGAGCAGTACTTCGAAGCGCTGGAAGAATTCGGTGACGATTTCGATGCCCGCATGGGTGCCGAAGCTGTCCGCGAACTGCTGCACGCTATCGACCTGGAGCACGAGATTGGCCGCCTGCGTGAAGAAATTCCGCAAACCAACTCCGAAACCAAGATCAAGAAACTGTCCAAGCGTCTGAAGTTGATGGAGGCCTTCCAGGGTTCCGGCAACTTGCCAGAGTGGATGGTGCTGACCGTTCTGCCGGTTCTTCCGCCAGACCTGCGTCCGCTGGTACCGTTGGATGGTGGTCGTTTCGCGACTTCCGACCTCAACGACCTGTACCGTCGCGTGATCAACCGTAACAACCGCTTGAAGCGCCTGCTTGATCTGTCCGCTCCGGACATCATCGTGCGCAACGAAAAGCGTATGTTGCAAGAAGCTGTAGATGCCTTGCTCGACAACGGTCGTCGTGGCCGCGCTATCACCGGTTCCAACAAGCGTCCTTTGAAATCCTTGGCTGACATGATCAAGGGTAAGCAGGGTCGTTTCCGTCAGAACTTGCTCGGTAAGCGTGTGGACTATTCCGGTCGTTCGGTAATTACCGTAGGCCCGACCCTGCGTTTGCACCAGTGCGGTCTGCCTAAGAAGATGGCACTTGAGCTGTTCAAGCCATTCATCTTCGGCAAACTGGAGATGCGCGGTCTCGCGACCACCATCAAAGCGGCTAAGAAAATGGTCGAGCGTGAACTGCCAGAGGTTTGGGACGTTCTCGCTGAAGTGATTCGCGAACACCCGGTTCTCCTCAACCGTGCACCGACCCTTCACCGTCTGGGTATCCAGGCGTTTGAACCGGTACTGATCGAAGGTAAGGCTATCCAGCTGCACCCTCTGGTCTGCGCCGCGTACAACGCCGACTTCGACGGCGACCAAATGGCCGTGCACGTACCGCTGACACTGGAAGCCCAGTTGGAAGCGCGTGCGTTGATGATGTCGACCAACAACATTCTGTCGCCAGCCAACGGTGAGCCAATCATCGTTCCGTCGCAGGACGTTGTATTGGGTCTGTACTACATGACGCGTGAAGCGATCAACGCCAAGGGCGAAGGTCGTGTGTTCGCTGACCTGCAGGAAGTTGACCGTGTGTTCCGTGCCGGCGAAGCCGCACTGCATGCCAAGGTCAAAGTGCGGATCAACGAAACCGTCAACGACCGTGATGGCGGCAGCGTGACCAACACCCGTATCGTCGACACTACTGTTGGCCGTGCGCTGTTGTATCAAGTTGTGCCAAAAGGTCTGTCGTACGACGTCGTCAACCTGCCGATGAAGAAAAAGGCGATCTCCAAGCTGATCAACCAGTGCTACCGCGTGGTTGGTTTGAAAGAGACCGTGATCTTCGCTGACCAGTTGATGTACACCGGTTTTGCTTACTCGACTATCTCCGGCGTTTCCATCGGTGTTAACGACTTCGTTATCCCGGATGAAAAGGCCCGCATCATCGGTGCTGCCACCGACGAAGTGAAAGAGATCGAGAGCCAGTATGCCTCCGGCCTGGTAACCCAGGGCGAGAAGTACAACAAGGTAATCGACCTTTGGTCGAAGGCGAACGACGAAGTTTCCAAGGCGATGATGGCCAACCTCTCGAAAGAGAAGGTCATCGACCGTCATGGCGACGAAGTTGACCAAGAGTCCTTCAACTCGATGTACATGATGGCCGACTCGGGCGCACGGGGTTCTGCTGCGCAGATCCGTCAGCTGGCCGGTATGCGTGGCCTGATGGCCAAGCCGGACGGCTCCATCATCGAAACGCCGATTACTGCGAACTTCCGTGAAGGTTTGAGCGTACTTCAGTACTTCATCTCGACTCACGGTGCTCGTAAAGGTCTGGCGGATACCGCGTTGAAAACCGCTAACTCCGGTTACCTGACTCGTCGTCTGGTAGACGTTGCACAAGATCTGGTTGTGACCGAGATCGATTGCGGCACTGAGCACGGCCTGCTGATGACTCCGCACATTGAAGGCGGTGACGTTGTAGAGCCGCTGGGTGAGCGCGTATTGGGTCGTGTCATTGCCCGTGACGTATTCAAGCCGGGTACCGAGGAAGTTATCGTTCCTGCCGGTACTCTGGTTGATGAGAAGTGGGTCGAGTTCATCGAGCTCAACAGCATCGACGAAGTGATCGTTCGCTCGCCGATCAGCTGCGAAACCCGCTACGGCATTTGCGCCAAGTGCTACGGCCGTGACTTGGCTCGTGGTCACCAGGTGAACATCGGTGAAGCGGTCGGCGTTATCGCTGCCCAGTCCATCGGTGAGCCGGGTACCCAGCTGACCATGCGTACGTTCCACATTGGTGGTGCGGCAAGCCGGACCTCCGCAGCCGACAGCGTTCAGGTGAAGAATGGCGGTACTGTCCGTCTGCACAACCTGAAACACGTTGAGCGAGTGGATGGCCACCTGGTTGCTGTGTCCCGTTCCGGTGAGCTGGCAATCGCTGATGACTACGGTCGTGAGCGCGAGCGTTACAAGCTGCCGTACGGTGCTGTGATTTCGGTTAAAGAAGGTGACAAGGTCGACGCTGGCGCAATCGTGGCCAAGTGGGATCCGCACACTCACCCAATCGTTACCGAAATGAAAGGTACCGTGACCTACGTGGGCATGGAAGAAGGCATCACGATCAAGCGTCAGACTGACGAATTGACCGGTATGACCAACATTGAAGTACTCGACGCGAAAGATCGTCCAGCTGCCGGTAAAGACATCCGTCCTGCCGTGAAGATGGTCGATGACAACGGCAAGGATCTGTTGCTGCCAGGCACTGACGTAATCGCTCAGTACTTCCTGCCAGCCAACGCCCTGGTCGGTGTAGCGGATGGTGCGAAGATCGCGATCGGTGATGTTATCGCGCGTATCCCGCAAGAAACTTCGAAGACCCGTGACATCACCGGTGGTCTGCCGCGTGTTGCCGACTTGTTCGAAGCTCGTCGTCCGAAAGAAGCGTCGATTCTGGCTGAAGTCAGCGGCACCATCGCGTTCGGTAAAGAGACCAAGGGCAAGCGCCGTCTGGTCATTACGCCGAACGACGGTAGCGATCCGTATGAAGAGCTGATTCCGAAGTGGCGTCACCTGAACGTGTTCGAAGGCGAACAGGTAAACCGCGGCGAAGTTATCTCCGACGGCCCGAGCGATCCACACGACATCCTGCGTCTGCTGGGTGTGAGTGCGCTGGCCAAGTACATCGTTAACGAGATCCAGGACGTTTACCGTCTGCAAGGCGTGAAGATCAACGATAAGCACATCGAGACCATCCTGCGTCAGATGCTGCGTAAAGTTGAAATCGCTGAATCCGGCGATTCCAGTTTCATCAAGGGCGACCAGATGGAACTGACTCATGTACTGGTGGAAAACGAGCGCCTGACGAACGAAGACAAATTCGTGTCCAAGTTCACTCGCGTGCTGCTGGGTATCACCAAGGCGTCGTTGTCCACTGAGTCGTTCATCTCGGCGGCCTCCTTCCAGGAGACCACTCGCGTACTGACCGAAGCGGCGGTAACCGGCAAGCGCGATTACCTGCGCGGCCTGAAGGAAAACGTGGTCGTGGGTCGTCTGATCCCGGCCGGTACCGGTTTGGCATACCACAGCGAGCGTAAGCGTCGCCGTGATGCTGACAAGCCGTTGCGCGTAAGCGCCAGTGAAGTGGAAGCTGCACTGACCGAAGCGCTGAACTCTAGCGGTAACTGAGTTCTGCGATAAATAAGTCTGGGCCCTGGCAGCCCCATTCGTCGGATCGAGGCATTTTTGCCCCGGTTCGATGGAAGGGGCGGTCGGGGCCTTGCCTTGACTGGGGGCAAGATCCTCTTTAGACTCTTGTACCCCTAAATTTGGCGGGAATACGTTCCTGCCATTTTGCTTTTCTTGCAAGACAATAGCGTCGCAAGACAACAGTGGAGCTAGTAGATGGCAACTATCAACCAGCTGGTACGTCAGCCGCGTAAGCGTATCGTCGAGAAATCCGACGTACCTGCGCTGCAGAACTGCCCGCAACGTCGTGGCGTATGCACCCGTGTGTATACCACCACGCCGAAAAAACCTAACTCGGCACTGCGTAAAGTATGCCGTGTGCGTCTGACCAACGGTTTCGAGGTTTCCTCGTACATCGGCGGTGAAGGCCACAACCTGCAAGAGCACAGCGTGGTGCTGATCCGCGGCGGTCGTGTAAAAGACTTGCCAGGTGTTCGTTACCACACCGTACGCGGCTCCTTGGATACTTCCGGCGTTAAAGGTCGTAACCAGGGTCGTTCGAAGTACGGTACCAAGAAGCCTAAGTAGTAGCGGCTTTTTGTAAAACTGAATCATCTTATTTTCTGAGTCGATAAGAGTAAGGTCGGAGGCGTCCCGAAAGGGCACCGATTCCGAGCGAACCTGAAGACCGTTTGAGGGCTTATCCATGCCAAGAAGACGCGTAGCAGCCAAGCGCGAAGTGCTTGACGATCCAAAATACGGAAGCCAAATTCTGGCCAAGTTCATGAACCACGTGATGGAAAGCGGCAAGAAAGCCGTTGCCGAGCGTATCGTTTATGGCGCGCTGGAAAAGGTTAAAGAGCGCAAGAACAGCGACCCCCTGGAAATCTTCGAGAAAGCTCTCGACGCCATCGCTCCGCTGGTCGAAGTGAAGTCGCGCCGTGTAGGCGGTGCTACTTACCAGGTTCCGGTTGAAGTTCGCCCGTCCCGTCGTAACGCTCTGGCAATGCGCTGGTTGGTAGACTTCGCCCGTAAGCGCGGCGAGAAGTCTATGGCTCTGCGTTTGGCTGGCGAACTGTTGGACGCTGCTGAAGGTAAAGGTGCTGCTGTTAAGAAGCGTGAAGACGTGCACCGTATGGCTGAAGCTAACAAAGCTTTCTCGCACTACCGCTTCTAATTTTAGCTTCACTAATTTTGCGAGGGCTTTATGGCTCGTACTACTCCGATTAGCCGCTACCGTAACATCGGTATCGTCGCTCACGTGGATGCTGGTAAAACCACCACCACCGAGCGCGTACTGTTTTACACCGGCAAAAGTCACAAAATGGGCGAGGTGCATGACGGCGCCGCGACCACAGACTGGATGGTTCAGGAGCAGGAGCGTGGTATTACCATTACTTCTGCTGCTATTACCGCCTTCTGGAAAGGTTCCGAGAAGCAGTACAAAGACGAGCATCGCTTCAACGTAATCGATACCCCGGGCCACGTAGACTTCACTATTGAAGTAGAGCGTTCCCTGCGCGTACTCGACGGCGCGGTCGTTGTGTTCTGCGGTACCTCGGGTGTTGAGCCTCAGTCGGAAACCGTATGGCGTCAAGCCAACAAATACGGCGTTCCACGTCTTGTTTACGTAAACAAGATGGACCGTGCTGGTGCCAACTTCCTGCGCGTGATCGGTCAGATCAAGCAGCGTCTGGGTCACACCCCGGTGCCAATCCAATTGGCTATCGGTTCCGAAGATAACTTCCAGGGTCAGATCGATCTGATCAACATGGAAGCTGTCTACTGGAATGACGCCGACAAAGGTATGGTTCCTGTTCGCAAGCCAATCCCTGCCGAGCTTCAAGAGCTGGCTGACGAGTGGCGCAACAACATGGTTGAGGCTGCTGCCGAAGCCAGCGAAGAGCTGATGAACAAGTACCTCGAAGGTGAAGAACTCACCAACGTGGAAATCAAGGCCGCTCTGCGTCAGCGTACTATCGCTGGCGAAATCGTCTTGGCTGTTTGCGGTTCTTCCTTCAAGAACAAGGGCGTTCCCCTGGTTCTCGACGCCGTTATCGACTTCCTGCCTGCTCCAACCGATATTCCTGCTATCAAGGGTTCCAACCCTGATAACGAGGAAGAAGAAATGGAGCGTCATGCTGACGACAGCGAGCCGTTCTCGGCTCTGGCGTTCAAGATCGCTACCGACCCATTCGTGGGTACTTTGACCTTCGTCCGCGTTTACTCGGGCGTGTTGGCATCCGGCGACGGCGTGATCAACTCGGTTAAAGGCAAGAAAGAGCGCGTGGGTCGTATGGTGCAAATGCACGCAAACGCCCGTGAAGAGATCAAGGAAGTGCGCGCTGGCGACATCGCGGCCCTGATCGGCATGAAGGATGTCACCACTGGTGAGACTCTGTGCGACGCTGCTAAGCCAATCATCCTGGTTCGTATGGACTTCCCGGAGCCGGTTATTTCGGTTGCCGTAGAGCCTAAGACCAAGGATGACCAGGAAAAAATGGGTATCGCTCTGGGCAAGCTTGCTCAGGAAGATCCATCTTTCCGCGTTAAAACTGATGAAGAGACTGGTCAAACGATCATCTCCGGCATGGGCGAGTTGCACCTGGACATCCTGGTTGACCGGATGCGCCGTGAGTTCAACGTCGAAGCCAACATCGGTAAGCCTCAGGTTTCCTATCGTGAGCGCATCACGAAGAACTGTGAAATCGAAGGCAAGTTCGTTCGTCAGTCCGGCGGTCGTGGTCAGTTCGGTCACTGCTGGATCCGTTTTGCACCTGCTGACGAAGGTCAGGAAGGTCTGCAATTCGTGAACGAAGTAGTTGGTGGTGTGGTTCCTAAGGAATACATCCCGGCTATCCAGAAGGGCATCGAAGAGCAGATGAAGAACGGTGTTGTTGCCGGCTATCCGCTGATCGGCCTGAAAGCAACCGTTTTTGACGGTTCTTACCACGACGTCGACTCCAACGAGATGGCGTTTAAGGTGGCTGCCTCCATGGCAACCAAGCAACTGGCCCAGAAGGGCGGTGGTGAGTTGCTTGAGCCGATCATGGCGGTAGAAGTTGTTACACCTGAAGACTATATGGGTGATGTCATGGGCGACCTTAACCGTCGTCGCGGCATGATCTTGGGTATGGAAGACACGGTTTCCGGCAAAGTGATTCGCGCCGAGGTTCCGTTGGGTGAGATGTTCGGTTATGCGACCGACGTTCGCTCCATGTCCCAGGGTCGCGCAAGCTACTCTATGGAATTCAAAAAATACAACACAGCTCCGGCGCACATCGCTGAAACTGTATCCAAAAAACAAGGCTGATTCAGTCCTTTAGGCAAGGAGTTAATTGTCGTGGCTAAAGAAAAATTTGATCGTTCCCTACCGCACGTAAACGTTGGCACCATCGGTCACGTTGACCACGGTAAAACCACTCTGACCGCAGCTCTGACTCGCGTTTGCTCCGAAGTATTCGGTTCTGCAATCGTTGATTTCGATAAAATCGACAGCGCTCCAGAAGAAAAAGCTCGTGGTATTACCATCAACACCGCGCACGTCGAGTACAACTCGAAGATTCGTCACTACGCTCACGTTGACTGCCCAGGTCACGCTGACTACGTGAAGAACATGATCACTGGTGCTGCCCAGATGGACGGCGCGATCCTGGTTTGCTCGGCCGCCGATGGTCCGATGCCACAAACTCGTGAGCACATCCTGCTGTCCCGTCAGGTAGGCGTTCCGTACATCGTGGTTTTCCTGAACAAGGCTGACCTGGTAGACGACGCTGAGCTGCTGGAGCTGGTTGAGATGGAAGTGCGCGATCTGCTGAGCACTTACGACTTCCCAGGCGACGACACTCCGATCATCATCGGTTCTGCTCGTATGGCTCTGGAAGGCAAAGACGACAACGAAATGGGTACTACCGCTGTTAAGAAGCTGGTAGAAACTCTGGATGCTTACATCCCAGAACCAGTTCGTCTGACCGACAAGCCGTTCCTGATGCCAATCGAAGACGTATTCTCGATCTCCGGTCGCGGTACTGTTGTTACCGGTCGTATCGAGCGCGGTATCGTTCGCGTTCAAGATCCGCTGGAAATCGTTGGTCTGCGTGACACCACCACCACCACCTGCACCGGTGTTGAAATGTTCCGCAAACTGCTCGACGAAGGTCGTGCTGGCGAGAACTGCGGCGTTCTGCTGCGTGGTACCAAGCGTGACGACGTTGAGCGTGGCCAGGTTCTGGTTAAGCCGGGTTCGGTTAAGCCGCACACCAAGTTCACCGCAGAAGTTTACGTTCTGAGCAAAGAAGAAGGCGGTCGTCACACTCCGTTCTTCAAAGGCTACCGTCCACAGTTCTACTTCCGTACTACTGACGTGACTGGTAACTGCCAGCTGCCAGAAGGCGTTGAAATGGTAATGCCAGGCGATAACATCCAAATGGAAGTTACCCTGATCAAAACCATCGCAATGGAAGACGGTCTGCGCTTCGCTATTCGTGAAGGCGGCCGTACCGTTGGTGCTGGTGTTGTAGCTAAAATCATCGAGTAATTATCTCTTCTGAGATAGCTCGGTTTTTTGAGAAGGCCCCCGCTCAGCGGGGGCCTTTTTTATTGGGTTGACACCTATCTGGGGCGTCTATAGAATTGCGCCTCCTTTTAACGGGCGTATTGCGCTCGCTGGGAATAGCAGCCGGAGTCTGAAATCCAATGCAAAATCAGCAAATCCGTATCAGGTTGAAGGCTTTTGACCATCGCCTGATCGACCAATCCACCCAGGAAATCGTGGAAACCGCGAAACGTACTGGTGCTCAAGTGCGTGGTCCAATTCCACTGCCTACCCGTAAAGAGCGGTTCACCGTTCTGGTCTCCCCGCACGTCAACAAAGACGCGCGTGACCAGTACGAGATCCGTACTCATAAGCGCGTACTGGACATCGTCCAGCCAACGGATAAAACCGTTGATGCACTTATGAAGCTCGATCTGGCGGCCGGTGTGGAAGTACAGATCAGCCTCGGCTAAGACTTGGGTCTTAGTCGTGTAACGCTCTGAAATGGGCGGCCATAGCGGGTGAAAGCCCCGTACACTCATGAGGTTTACAACATGACTATTGGTGTAGTCGGTCGTAAATGCGGTATGACCCGTATTTTCACCGAAGAAGGTGTCTCCATTCCGGTCACGGTCATTGAGATCGAGCCGAATCGCGTCACCCAGTTCAAAACTGAAGAAACCGATGGCTATCGTGCAGTGCAAGTCACTGTCGGCGAGCGTCGTGCTTCGCGTGTGACTGCTGCTCAAGCAGGTCACTTCGCTAAAGCAAACGTTGCAGCTGGTCGCACTGTTATGGAGTTCCGTCTCGAAGACGGCAACTACCAGGCTGGCGATCTGATCAACGCTGAAATCTTCGCCGCTGGTCAACTGGTTGATGTAACCGGTCAGTCCAAGGGTAAAGGCTTCCAGGGTACGATCAAGCGTTGGAATTTCCGTGGTCAAGACAACACTCACGGTAACTCCGTTTCCCACCGCGTCCCGGGCTCTATTGGCCAGTGCCAGACTCCTGGTCGTGTATTCAAGGGCAAGAAAATGTCCGGTCATATGGGCGCTGAGCGCGTGACCGTGCAGTCCCTCGAAGTAGTGCGCGTCGACGCTGAACGCAATCTGTTGTTGGTCAAGGGTGCTGTTCCTGGCGCTACTGGCGGCAACCTGGTTGTACGTCCAGCGGCCAAGGCTCGCGGTTAAGGGGAAGCTGACATGCAATTAAATGTAAATGACGCTCAAGCGATCGAAGTTTCCGAACTGACATTTGGCGGCGAATTCAACGAGACGCTGGTTCACCAAGCAGTCGTGGCCTACATGGCCGGCGGCCGTCAAGGTAGCAAGCAGCAAAAGACCCGTTCCGACGTTCGTGGTGGCGGTAAGCGCCCTTGGCGTCAGAAAGGTACTGGCCGTGCTCGTGCCGGTACTATCCGTAGCCCAATCTGGCGCGGCGGCGGTACCACTTTCGCAGCTCGTCCGCAGGATCACTCGCAGAAGCTCAACAAGAAGATGTACCGCGCAGCTCTGCGCTCCATCCTTGCTGAACTCGTGCGTACTGACCGTCTGGTCGTGGTTCAGGATTTCGCTGTTGAAAGCCCGAAAACCAAAGATCTGCTGGGCAAACTGAACAACATGAGCCTGACCGACGTTTTGATCGTGTCGGAAGCTGTTGATCAGAACCTGTACCTGGCTGCTCGCAACCTGCCACACGTTGATGTACGTGACGTGCAAGGTTCCGATCCAGTTAGTCTGATCGCATACGACAAGGTGTTGATCACCGTGTCGGCCGTGAAGAAATTCGAGGAGCTGCTGGGATGAACCAGGAACGCGTATTTAAAGTTCTGCTTGGCCCGCACGTTTCCGAAAAGGCTACGGTTCTGGCTGACAAGAAAGGCCAGTTCGTTTTCAAGGTTGCAACTGACGCAACCAAGCTGGAAATCAAGAAGGCCGTCGAAAGCCTGTTCAGCGTGAAAGTAGAGCGTGTTACTACCCTGAATGTTCTGGGTAAGAGCAAGCGCACTGCTCGCGGTCTGGGCAAGCGTAATGACTGGAAGAAGGCAGTTATCTCCCTTCAGCCAGGCCAAGATCTCGATTTCAGCAGCAGTGCTGAGTAAGGAAGGGGTGCATCATGGCAATCGTTAAATGCAAACCGACTTCCCCTGGCCGCCGTTTTGTGGTCAAGGTGGTCAACCAGGAGCTGCATAAAGGCGCTCCTCACGCACCGCTGCTCGAGAAAAAATCGAAGTCTGGTGGTCGTAACAACAATGGTCGTATTACCACTCGTCACATCGGTGGTGGCCATAAGCAGCATTATCGTCTGGTCGACTTCCGTCGCAACGACAAAGATGGCATCGCTGCCACTGTCGAGCGTATCGAATACGATCCAAACCGTACTGCTCACATCGCTCTGCTGCTGTACGCAGATGGCGAGCGTCGCTACATCATCGCCCCTAAAGGCGTGAGCGCTGGCGACCAGCTGATCGCAGGTGCTCTGGCGCCGATCAAGCCGGGCAACGCTCTGCAACTGCGTAACATTCCAGTTGGTAGCACCGTACACGGCATCGAATTGAAGCCAGGTAAAGGCGCACAGATCGCTCGTTCCGCTGGTGCTTCGGCTCAGCTGATCGCTCGTGAAGGTGTCTACGTGACCCTGCGTCTGCGTTCTGGTGAGATGCGTAAAGTACTGGCTGAATGCCGTGCGACCTTGGGCGAAGTCTCGAACTCCGAGCACAGCCTGCGTTCGCTGGGTAAAGCTGGTGCCAAACGCTGGCGTGGCGTTCGCCCAACCGTTCGTGGTGTTGCCATGAACCCGGTTGACCACCCACACGGTGGTGGTGAAGGTCGTACCTCTGGTGGTCGTCATCCGGTATCGCCATGGGGCTTCCCGACTAAGGGCGCGAAGACTCGTGGTAATAAGCGTACCGACAAAATGATCGTCCGTCGTCGCAAGTAAATAGAGGGATACGACAGTGCCACGTTCTCTGAAAAAAGGTCCTTTTATTGATCTTCACCTACTGAAGAAGATCGAAGTGGCGGCGGAAAAGAACGATCGCAAACCAGTTAAAACCTGGTCGCGTCGTTCGATGATCCTGCCACAAATGGTCGGTCTGACCATCGCAGTACACAACGGTCGTCAACACGTCCCAGTTCTCGTTAACGAAGACATGGTCGGCCACAAACTGGGCGAGTTCGCCGGTACCCGCACTTATCGTGGGCACGTGGCTGACAAGAAAGCCAAGCGTTAAGGGGTTAGGAAATGGAAGTAGCCGCTAAGTTGTCGGGCGCTCGAATCTCCGCCCAGAAAGCCCGCTTGGTCGCCGACCAGATCCGCGGGAAGAAGGTGGGCGAAGCGCTCAACCTGTTGGCTTTCAGCAGTAAGAAAGCCGCCGAGATCATGAAGAAAGTGCTGGAGTCGGCCGTAGCCAACGCCGAGCATAACGAAGGCGCAGACGTTGATGACCTGAAGGTCAGCACCGTTTTCGTCAACGAAGGGCGTTCGCTGAAGCGCATCATGCCACGTGCCAAAGGCCGTGCTGATCGCATCGTCAAGCGGTCTTGCCATATCACTGTCAAGGTTGCTGACAAGTAACGGAGTCGAAGAGATGGGTCAGAAAGTACATCCCATTGGCATTCGCCTGGGAATCGTCAAGGAGCACACCTCCGTCTGGTACGCAGACGGTCGGACTTATGCGGACTACTTGTTCGCTGATCTGAAGGTGCGTGAGTATCTCCAAGACAAACTAAAAAGCGCGTCCGTAAGCCGTATCGATATCCATCGTCCGGCCCAAACTGCACGTATCACCATCCACACTGCTCGTCCAGGTATCGTTATCGGGAAGAAAGGTGAAGATGTTGAGAAACTGCGTCAGGACCTGACCAAGCAAATGGGTGTGCCTGTGCACATCAATATCGAAGAGATCCGCAAGCCGGAGCTCGACGGTATGCTGGTTGCGCAGAGCGTAGCTCAGCAGCTGGAGCGTCGCGTAATGTTCCGTCGCGCTATGAAGCGCGCAGTACAGAACGCCATGCGCATTGGTGCCAAGGGCATCAAAATCCAAGTGAGCGGTCGTCTCGGCGGTGCTGAAATTGCACGTACTGAATGGTATCGCGAAGGTCGTGTGCCACTGCACACCCTGCGTGCCGACATCGACTATGCCAACTACGAAGCTCACACCACTTACGGTGTGATCGGTGTAAAGGTTTGGATCTTCAAAGGCGAAGTAATTGGTGGTCGCCAAGAAGAACTGAAACCACAAGCACCAGCGCCTCGTAAAAAAGCTGCTAAGTAAGGGGTACGCCAAATGTTGCAACCTAAGCGTACGAAGTTCCGCAAGCAGATGACAGGTCACAACCGTGGTCTGGCTCAGCGCGGTAGCAAAGTCAGCTTCGGCGAGTTCGCGCTGAAGTCTGTAGCTCGTGGTCGTCTCACCGCTCGTCAGATCGAGTCAGCGCGTCGTGCTCTGACCCGTCACGTAAAACGTGGCGGCAAGATCTGGATCCGTGTATTCCCGGACAAGCCGATCTCCAAGAAGCCTCTCGAAGTGCGGATGGGTAAAGGTAAGGGTAACGTGGAATACTGGGTAGCCCAGATTCAGCCAGGCAAAGTCCTGTATGAAATCGAGGGTGTTTCTGAAGAGCTGGCGCGTGAGGCTTTCGCCCTGGCTGCTGCAAAGCTGCCGCTCGCCACCTCCTTTGTTAAACGGACGGTGATGTGATGAAAGCGAATGAACTTCGTGAAAAATCCGCACAGCAGCTGAACGAGCAACTGCTCGGCTTGCTGCGCGACCAGTTCAATCTGCGCATGCAGAAAGCAACTGGCCAGTTGGGGCAGTCGCATCTGCTCTCGCAAGTTAAGCGTGACATCGCTCGCGTGAAGACTGTGCTCAACCAGCAGGCAGGTAAGTGATCATGGCTGAAGCCGAAAAGACTGTCCGTACGCTGACTGGCCGTGTTGTCAGCGACAAGATGGACAAAACCATCACCGTTCTGATCGAGCGTCGCGTTAAGCACCCGATCTACGGTAAATATGTTAAGCGTTCGACTAAGCTGCACGCGCACGACGAAACCAATCAGTGCCACATCGGCGACAAAGTCACTATTCGTGAAACTCGTCCGCTGGCCAAGACCAAGTCTTGGGCACTGGTTGATGTTCTCGAACGCGCTGTGGAAGTCTAAGGACTAGGGGTCGGAGAAATTATATGATTCAGACTCAATCCATGCTCGATGTGGCCGATAACAGCGGCGCTCGCCGTGTTATGTGCATCAAGGTGCTGGGTGGCTCCCATCGTCGTTACGCTGGTATCGGTGACATCATCAAGGTTACCGTGAAGGAAGCAATTCCTCGCGGTAAAGTGAAAAAAGGCCAAGTGATGACTGCTGTTGTAGTCCGCACTCGTCACGGCGTACGTCGTGCTGATGGCTCCATTATCCGCTTTGATGGCAACGCTGCTGTTCTTCTGAACAACAAGCAAGAGCCGATCGGCACCCGTATCTTTGGGCCAGTGACCCGTGAACTTCGTACTGAGAAGTTCATGAAGATCGTCTCGCTCGCCCCAGAAGTGCTGTAAGGAGATCCGACATGCAAAAGATTCGTCGTGACGACGAGATCATCGTGATCGCCGGCAAAGACAAAGGTAAGCGCGGTAAGGTGCTGAAGGTTCTTGCTGATGACCGTCTGGTCGTTGGTGGTCTGAACCTGGTCAAGCGTCATACCAAGCCTAACCCGATGTCGGGCGTACAGGGCGGTATCGTCGAGAAAGAAGCGCCATTGCACGCTTCTAACGTCGCCATCTTCAACGGCGAAACCAACAAGGCTGACCGCGTTGGTTTCAAAGTAGAAGACGGTAAGAAAATTCGTGTCTTCAAGTCGACCCAAAAAGCGGTTGATGCTTGAACACTGCTAGGTAGATAAGACCATGGCACGACTACAAGAGATTTACCGGAAGGAAATCGCCCCCAAGCTTAAGGAAGAACTTAAGCTCGGGAACGTGATGGAAGTTCCGCGCGTCACCAAAATCACCCTGAACATGGGTCTGGGCGAAGCGATCGGCGACAAAAAAGTCATCGAGCACGCTGTTGCTGACCTGGAAAAGATCACCGGCCAGAAAGTCGTCGTGACCTACGCTCGGAAATCCATCGCTGGCTTTAAAGTCCGTGAAGGTTGGCCGATCGGCGTCAAAGTGACCCTGCGCCGTGAGCGTATGTACGAGTTCCTGGATCGTCTGCTGTCGATCTCCCTGCCTCGGGTTCGCGACTTCCGCGGCCTGAATGCCAAGTCCTTCGATGGTCGTGGTAACTACAGCATGGGCGTGAAAGAGCAGATCATCTTCCCGGAAATCGACTACGACAAGATCGATGCTCTCCGCGGTCTGGACATCACCCTGACCACCACTGCCAAGAACGATGATGAAGGTCGCGCCCTGCTGCGTGCTTTCAAATTCCCGTTCCGCAACTGATTGGAGTAGGACCATGGCCAAGATGAGCATGAAAAACCGCGAGCTGAAGCGTCAGCTCACGGTTGCCAAGTACGCCAAGAAGCGTGCAGCACTGAAAGCAATCATCGTTGATCTGAACGCAAGTCCAGAAGCGCGTTGGGAAGCTACAGTTGCTCTGCAGAAGCAGCCACGTGACGCAAGCGCTTCGCGCATGCGTAACCGCTGCCGCCTGACCGGTCGTCCACACGGCGTTTACCGCAAGTTCGGCCTCGGCCGTAACAAACTGCGTGAAGCGGCAATGCGTGGTGACGTACCAGGTCTGGTTAAAGCCAGCTGGTAAGTACTTTCGAAGTCCAGGTGGTTGGCATCGCAAGATAACGACCACCGGTGACCTTGAATCTGGAACAAGCCCCTTTTGGGGCTTGTTTCATTTCTGGAGTGTGTCTAGAATACCCGGCTCGCCTGAGCCCGTGTTTTCTATGCCCGGAGATTCTCGGCGACATATGTAGCCGCAAGGCTAATTTTTTTGTATTAGGAGCGTCTAGCCCATGAGTATGCAGGACCCGTTAGCGGACATGCTAACTCGTATCCGTAATGCCCAGATGGCTGAAAAGTCCGTCGTAAGCATGCCATCTTCCAAGTTGAAGGTAGCTGTTGCCAAAGTCCTTAAAGACGAAGGCTACATTGCGGGTTATCAGATCAGCAGCGATGTAAAAGCACTGCTGTCCATCGAGCTGAAGTACTTCGAAGGCCGTTCGGTCATCGAGGAAGTGAAGCGCGTTAGCCGTCCAGGCCTGCGTCAGTACAAGTCCGCTGAAGATCTGCCGAAAGTTCGTGGCGGTCTGGGCGTGTCTATCGTCTCCACCAACAAAGGTGTGATGACGGATCGTGCTGCGCGCGCTGCCGGTGTCGGCGGCGAAGTTCTTTGCACTGTGTTCTAAGGGGGGATAAGCATGTCTCGCGTCGCTAAGAACCCCGTTAAGCTGCCAGCCGGTGTCGAAGTCAAATTCGCAGGCCAACAGCTTTCGGTGAAGGGTGCCAAGGGTACTCTTGAACTGAACATCCATTCGTCCGTTGAGATCGTTGAAGAAGCTGGTGAGCTGCGTTTCGCTGCTCGCAATGGCGATCAACAAACTCGCGCAATGGCCGGTACCACGCGTGCGTTGGTAAACAACATGGTCCAAGGCGTAAGCCAAGGCTTCGAGCGTAAGCTCCAGCTGGTCGGTGTTGGTTACAAAGCGCAAGCAAAAGGCACGGTTTTGAACCTGGCCCTTGGCTTCTCGCACCCTGTGGATTACGAACTGCCAGCGGGCATCACTGCTGAGACCCCTAGCCAGACCGATATCCTGATCAAGGGCATCGACAAGCAGCTGGTAGGTCAAGTGGCCGCTGAGATCCGCGACTTCCGTCCACCAGAGCCGTACAAAGGCAAAGGTGTGCGCTACGCGGACGAAGTCGTCCGTCGTAAAGAAGCCAAGAAGAAGTAGGGCATAGCAAATGACCGACAAAAAAGTTACTCGACTGCGTCGCGCTCGCAAAGCACGCCTGAAAATGCACGAACTCGAAGTCGTGCGTCTCTGCGTGTTCCGCTCGTCGCAGCACATCTACGCCCAGGTCATCTCGGCCGACGGCAACAAAGTCCTGGCAAGCGCCTCGACTTTGGATAAAGAACTGCGTGATGGTGCCACTGGCAACATCGACGCGGCCACAAAGGTTGGCCAGCTGGTCGCTACGCGTGCTAAGGCCGCTGGCGTCTCGCAAGTGGCTTTCGACCGCTCTGGCTTCAAGTACCACGGCCGCGTTAAAGCGCTGGCTGATGCTGCTCGTGAAGCTGGGCTGGAGTTCTAAGTTATGTCAAATAACGACCAAAAGCGCGACGAAGGCTACATTGAGAAGCTGGTTCAAGTTAACCGCGTAGCCAAAACCGTTAAAGGCGGCCGTATCTTCACTTTCACCGCGTTGACCGTGGTTGGTGATGGTAAAGGGCGTGTTGGCTTCGGCCGTGGCAAGTCGCGTGAAGTGCCTGCTGCGATCCAGAAGGCAATGGAAGCTGCTCGTCGCAACATGATCCAAGTTGATCTGAACGGCACCACTCTGCAGTACGCAATGAAGTCCGCTCACGGCGCTTCGAAGGTGTACATGCAGCCTGCTTCTGAAGGTACCGGTATCATCGCTGGCGGCGCTATGCGTGCTGTCCTCGAAGTTGCTGGCGTTCAGAACGTTCTGGCCAAGTGCTACGGCTCGACTAACCCGGTAAACGTGGTTCACGCCACTTTCAAAGGTTTGAAAGCTATGCAATCTCCTGAGTCCATCGCTGCGAAGCGTGGTCTGACTGTCAAGGAGATCTTCTGATCATGGCTACCGTTAAAGTAACGCTGATCAAAAGCATGACCGGCCGCATCCCTAACCACAAACTGTGCGTTAAAGGTCTGGGTCTGCGTCGCATCGGTCACACTGTAGAAGTCCAGGATACTCCCGAGAATCGCGGGATGATCAACAAGGCTTACTACATGCTGCGTGTAGAGGGTTAATCGATGAAACTCAATGATCTGAGTCCAGCGCCGGGTTCCCGTCGCGAAAAGCATCGTCCGGGCCGTGGTATCGGTAGCGGTTTGGGTAAGACTGGTGGCCGTGGTCACAAAGGTCAAACCTCCCGCTCCGGTGGCACCATTGCTCCAGGCTTTGAAGGCGGTCAACAGCCGCTGCATCGTCGCCTGCCTAAGTTCGGTTTCGTATCCCTGAAGGCCATGGACCGCGCAGAAGTGCGTCTGTCCGAGCTGGCTAAAGTGGAAGGCGATATCGTTACTGTGCAGACCCTGAAAGATGCCAACGTGATCAACGTCAACGTACAGCGTGTGAAAATCATGCTGTCCGGTGAAGTGACTCGCGCTGTCACTATCGGCAAGGGAATCGGCGCCACCAAAGGTGCGCGTTCGGCTATCGAAGCAGCTGGCGGCAAGTTCGAGGAATAAATGGCTAAGCAAGGTGCTCTCTCAGCGCTCGGCAAAGGCGGTATGTCTGAACTCTGGGCTCGTCTGCGTTTTCTGTTCCTGGCGATTATCGTCTACCGAATAGGCGCACACATCCCGGTTCCAGGTATCAACCCGGACCGACTCGCAGACCTGTTTCGACAGAATGAGGGGACCATTCTTAGCTTGTTCAACATGTTTTCCGGCGGCGCGCTGGAACGGATGAGCATCTTTGCATTGGGGATCATGCCGTACATCTCGGCATCGATCATCATGCAGTTGATGACCGCCGTCAGCCCGCAGCTGGAGCAGTTGAAGAAGGAAGGTGAAGCTGGCCGTCGCAAGATTAGCCAGTACACCCGCTACGGCACTGTCGTCCTCGCCCTGGTCCAAGCTATCGGCATGTCCGTTGGCCTGGCCGGGCAGGGCGTTGCGTTCACTGGTGACTTTGGCTTCTATTTCGTCGCGGTATCCACTTTTGTGGCTGGTGCGATGTTCATGATGTGGCTGGGTGAGCAGATTACTGAGCGTGGTGTTGGTAACGGTATCTCGATGTTGATTTTCGCAGGTATCGTCGCCGGTCTTCCGAGGGCAATTGGGCAGTCTTTCGAGTCTGCGCGTCAGGGTGATATCAATATCTTTGCCCTGGTTGCCATCGGTTTGCTGGCAGTAGCGATTATCGGTTTTGTGGTGTTCATTGAGCGTGGCCAGCGTCGTATTGCTGTTCACTACGCCAAGCGTCAGCAGGGCCGTAAGGTCTTCGCTGCGCAGACCAGCCACTTGCCGCTGAAAGTGAATATGGCCGGTGTTATCCCGGCAATTTTCGCGAGCAGCATTTTGCTGTTTCCGGCTTCGTTGGGTACCTGGTTTGGTCAGTCTGAAAATATGGGCTGGCTGCAGGACCTCTCTCAGTCGATCGCTCCTGGTCAGCCGTTGAATATTCTGCTGTTTAGTGCAGGGATTATTTTCTTCTGCTTCTTCTATACGGCGTTGATGTTCAATCCGAAAGACGTAGCGGAAAACCTGAAGAAGTCCGGTGCCTTTATTCCGGGCATCCGTCCAGGTGAGCAGTCGGCACGCTACATTGATGGCGTTCTGACTCGTTTGACCCTGTTCGGTGCTCTATATATGACGGCCGTGTGCCTGTTGCCCCAGTTCCTGGTGGTTGCAGCAAACGTTCCGTTCTACCTTGGCGGGACCTCGTTGCTGATCGTGGTCGTGGTTGTGATGGACTTCATGTCCCAAGTACAATCGCACCTCGTTTCGCACCAGTACGAATCCCTGATGAAGAAAGCCAACCTGAAGGGTTACGGCAGCGGCATGTTGCGCTGAGTACCCATAAGGTTCGAGGAGTTGGTGATGAAAGTTCGTGCATCGGTGAAAAAGCTGTGCCGTAACTGCAAGATTATTCGCCGCGAAGGTGTTGTTCGAGTAATTTGCAGCGCGGAACCGCGTCACAAACAGCGCCAAGGCTGAGTGTGATCCGCTTGAAGCCCGGCAGCTAGTGCGCTGCCGGGTTGATTATTTGTTATTACAGCGATATTATCTCGCGCCCTATTTCTTGGCTTCCGGGGCGTAGGTAGCTGTCAATTGGAGTCCCACTGAATGGCCCGTATTGCAGGCGTTAACATTCCAGATAACAAGCACACTGTTATCTCGCTGACCTACATCTATGGTGTTGGTCGCACTACTGCGCAGAAGATTTGCGCAGTTGCTGGGGTAAACCCAGCCGCTAAGATCAAGGATCTGAGCGACGAGCAGATTGAACAGCTGCGTGGCGAAGTGGCGAAGTTCACCACTGAAGGTGACCTGCGTCGCGAAATCAACATGAAAATCAAGCGTTTGATGGACCTCGGTTGCTATCGCGGTCTGCGTCATCGTCGTGGTCTTCCAGTACGCGGTCAGCGTACCAAGACTAACGCGCGTACCCGTAAAGGTCCGCGTAAGCCGATCCGCAAGTAATCGCCCCAGCGAATCGACAGGAAAATTATCATGGCAAAACCTGCTGCTCGTCCTCGTAAAAAAGTTAAAAAGACAGTGGTTGATGGCATCGCCCACATCCATGCTTCTTTTAACAACACCATCGTGACCATCACCGACCGTCAAGGTAACGCGCTTTCTTGGGCTACCTCCGGTGGTTCGGGTTTCCGCGGTTCCCGCAAGTCCACCCCGTTTGCTGCTCAAGTAGCTGCTGAACGTGCTGGTCAAGCTGCGCTGGAATATGGCCTGAAAAACCTCGACGTTAACGTCAAAGGTCCAGGTCCAGGTCGTGAGTCTGCTGTCCGTGCTTTGAACGGCTGTGGCTATAAGATCGCCAGCATCACCGACGTGACGCCAATCCCGCACAACGGGTGCCGTCCGCCGAAGAAGCGCCGCGTGTAATCCAGGAGATTGTAAAGAATGGCTCGTTACATTGGTCCAAAATGCAAACTCGCTCGTCGCGAAGGCACCGATCTCTTCCTGAAGAGCGGCGTGCGCGCGATCGAATCGAAGTGCAACATTGAAGCAGCACCTGGTATCCACGGCCAACGCCGCGGTCGCCAGTCCGACTACGGCACCCAACTGCGTGAAAAGCAGAAGGTCCGTCGTATCTACGGCGTTCTCGAGCGTCAGTTCAGCGGCTACTACAAAGAAGCTGCTGGCAAGAAAGGTGCAACCGGTGAAAACCTGCTGCAACTGCTCGAATGCCGTCTGGACAACGTTGTATACCGTATGGGCTTTGGTTCGACTCGTGCCGAATCCCGTCAGCTGGTATCGCACAAATCCGTCAGCGTAAACGGCCAAACCGTTAACGTACCGTCTTACCAGGTTCGTGCTGGTGACGTGGTCGCGATTCGCGAGAAAGCAAAAAACCAACTTCGCATTGTCCAAGCTCTCGATCTGTGTGCCCAACGTGGCCGCGTAGAATGGGTAGAAGTAGACACTGAGAAGAAGTCGGGCGTTTTCAAGAACGTTCCTGCTCGCAGTGATCTGTCCGCCGACATCAACGAAAGCCTGATTGTCGAGCTCTACTCCAAGTAAGGGCTAGAAAATAGGTGCATCCATGCAGATTTCGGTAAATGAGTTCCTGACACCCCGCCATATTGATGTGCAGGTTGTCAGTCCAACCCGCGCCAAAATTACTCTCGAGCCTCTCGAGCGTGGTTTTGGCCACACCCTGGGCAACGCGCTGCGCCGCATCCTGTTGTCCTCAATGCCCGGCTGTGCAGTAGTCGAGGCCGAGATTGACGGTGTGCTCCACGAGTACAGCGCCATCGAAGGTGTACAGGAAGACGTAATTGAAATCCTGTTGAACCTTAAAGGTCTGGCTATCAAGCTGCATGGCCGTGACGAAGTTACGCTGACCTTGTCGAAGAAGGGTTCGGGGGTGGTTACCGCTGCCGATATTCAGCTGGATCATGATGTCGAGATCGTTAACCCCGATCACGTAATCGCTAACCTGGCGTCTAACGGCGCCCTGAACATGAAGCTCACCGTAGCTCGTGGTCGTGGTTATGAGCCGGCCGACTCGCGTCAGAGCGATGAAGACGAAAGCCGCAGCATTGGCCGCTTGCAGCTTGACTCTTCGTTCAGCCCGGTTCGCCGTATCGCATACGTGGTGGAAAACGCCCGTGTCGAACAGCGTACTAACCTGGACAAGCTGGTTATTGATCTGGAAACCAACGGTACTCTGGATCCTGAAGAGGCTATCCGCCGCGCTGCAACCATTCTGCAACAGCAGTTGGCTGCGTTCGTCGACCTCAAAGGTGACAGCGAACCAGTGGTAATCGAGCAGGAAGACGAGATCGATCCGATCCTGCTTCGCCCGGTTGACGATCTGGAACTGACTGTACGTTCGGCTAACTGCCTTAAGGCGGAAAACATTTACTACATCGGCGACCTGATTCAGCGTACCGAAGTAGAACTGTTGAAGACTCCGAACCTGGGCAAGAAATCCTTGACTGAAATCAAGGACGTTCTGGCCTCCCGCGGTCTGTCCCTCGGCATGCGCCTCGACAACTGGCCGCCTGCAAGTCTTAAGAAGGACGACAAGGCGACTGCCTGATCGTCGTAATCACCGAACGTGAGTTTGGTAAGGAATGAACCATGCGTCATCGTAAAAGTGGTCGTCACCTGAGCCGTACCAGCTCGCACCGCAAGGCCATGTTCCAAAACATGGCGGTGTCGCTGTTCGAGCACGAGCTGATCAAAACTACACTGCCGAAAGCTAAAGAACTGCGTCGCGTTGCTGAGCCGCTGATCACTTTGGCCAAGACAGACAGCCTGGCTAACCGCCGTCTGGCTTTCGACCGTACTCGTTCGAAAGCTATCGTTGGTAAGCTCTTCAACGACCTGGGCAAGCGTTACGCTACCCGTGAGGGTGGCTACCTGCGCATCCTCAAGTGCGGTTTCCGCGCTGGCGACAACGCGCCTATGGCGTACGTCGAGTTGGTTGATCGTGCTACTGCCGGCGAAGCTGTAAGCGCCGAGTAAGACGACAGTCTGCAACGAAGAACCGGGCCAAGTGCCCGGTTTTTTGTGCGCGTTATAAAAATGCAATTTCAACAGTTTTCCACGGTCACACTATGGGCATCTGGGGGGATGGTAGTTATTTTCTATTGATGTCTATAATTTTATGAATTTGTAGACGTCATATTGATGATCAATACTCCCCTCAGGCCGATTAGCCGGCAGTTCCAAGTCCGACCTGAGGAAAATTGAGCATGAGCCAGAATAAAATCCTTACCACCGCCAGCGGTGCACCCGTTGCGGACAACCAGAATTCCCGATCCGCAGGCCCGCGCGGTCCGTTGCTGCTCGATGATTTTCACCTGATCGAGAAGCTCGCTCACTTCAACCGTGAAAACATTCCTGAGCGTCGTGTTCACGCCAAGGGCTCGGGTGCCTATGGCACCTTCACGGTCACCAAAGACATCACGCAATACACCAGCGCGAAGTTGTTCGAGTCCGTCGGCAAGCAAACGCCAACCTTCCTGCGATTCTCTACTGTAGGTGGTGAGCGCGGTTCGGCTGATACTGAGCGCGATCCACGTGGTTTCGCCTTGAAGTTCTACACCGAAGAAGGCAATTGGGACATCGTGGGTAACAACACTCCGGTGTTCTTCATTCGCGATCCATTGAAGTTCCCGGACTTCATCCACACCCAGAAGCGCCTGCCGCAAAGCAACCTGAAAAGCGCTCAAATGATGTGGGACTTCTGGTCGCACTCTCCAGAGGCGCTGCACCAGGTCACCATTCTGTTTTCGGACCGTGGTATCCCTGACGGCTACCGCCACATGCACGGCTTCGGTAGTCACACTTACAGCCTGATCAATGCCAAGGGCGAGCGTCATTGGGTTAAGTGGCACTACAAAACCAAGCAAGGCATCAAGAACCTGGCGCCAGCCGATGCAGCACGCCTGGCCGGTACCGACCCTGATTACGCTCAGCGTGATCTGTTCGGTGCGATCGAACGCGGTGACTTCCCGAAATGGCGAGTGTGCATCCAGATCATGACCGAGGCTCAGGCCAACGCTCATTACGAAAATCCTTTCGATGTGACCAAAACCTGGTCGCAGAAGGAATTCCCGCTGATCGAAGTCGGCGAGCTGGAATTGAACCGCAATCCGCAAAACTACTTCGCTGAAGTGGAGCAAGCCGCGTTCGGTCCAAGCAACATGGTTCCAGGCGTAGGTCTGTCACCAGACCGCATGCTGCAAGGCCGTGTATTCGCTTACGCCGATGCGCACCGCTACCGTGTAGGCACCAACCACCAGCAATTGCCGGTGAATGCCCCACGTAGCCCAGTGAATAGCTACCAGCGTGATGGTTCGATGGCCTTCGGCAGCAACGGTGGCGCAACGCCGAACTACGAGCCGAACAGCTACGCGGACGCTCCGAAACAAGCGCCACAGTACGCAGAGCCAGCGCTGGCCCTGAGCGGCGCCGCTGATCGTTACGATCACCGCGAAGATACTGACTACTACAGCCACGCCGGTGCGCTGTTCCGACTGATGAATGATGAGCAGAAAGCATTGCTCGTCAACAACATCGCCGGTGCAATGGCTGGGGTGTCCAGCGATGTGGTTCAGCGCCAGCTGGGGCACTTCTACAAGGCAGACAAGGCTTATGGAGAAGCAATCGCAAAGGCGTTGGGTGTATCGCTTAACTGACTCTAAACGATAAGCAGAACCGCCCTCATTTGGGCGGTTTTTGCGTTATTTCAGCTACTTTTCTCAGGGAATCTTCACTTTTCTGCCGTTGGTCCCGTGACCTCCGAGTCATCATGGTTCAAACTACAGACTTTCAAGCAGGGAGATGTAGGGCGATGCAAGGTCACCCCGACGTAATCGATTACCTCAACACGTTGCTGACGGGCGAACTGGCAGCTCGTGACCAATATTTCATCCATTCGCGCATGTACGAAGACTGGGGTTTTACCGAACTCTACGAACGTATCAATCACGAAATGGAAGAAGAGGCACAGCACGCTGACGCGTTGATGCGCCGTATCCTGATGCTCGAAGGCACGCCGCGTATGCGTCCTGACGACCTGGATGTGGGCACCGCGGTACCTGACATGCTCGCGGCCGACCTGCGCCTCGAGTACAAGGTGCGTGCCGCACTCTGCAAGGGCATCGAGCTCTGCGAGAAGCACAACGACTATGTCACCCGCGAAATCCTGCGCGTGCAGTTGGCCGACACCGAAGAAGATCACACCTACTGGCTGGAAAAGCAGCTGGGCCTGATCAAGCTGGTGGGTCTGGAGAATTACCTGCAATCGCAGTTCTGATTCCTGGCTACAAGAAAGCCCCTGTCACCGCGAAGTGACAGGGGCTTTTTATTGGGCCCGATAAGTCAGGCCCGGTCGCGCGCCAACAGCGGTTTCAAGTAATAACCGGTATGCGACTGCGGCATTTCGGAAACCTGCTCTGGGGTGCCGACTGCAATGATCTGGCCGCCCTTGGAGCCGCCTTCCGGCCCAAGGTCCACCAGCCAGTCGGCTGTCTTGATCACATCCAGGTTATGTTCGATCACCACCACGGTATTGCCGTGGTCACGTAGACGGTGCAACACGTCCAGCAGTTGTTGAATATCCGCAAAGTGCAGGCCCGTGGTTGGTTCATCGAGGATGTACAGGGTCTTGCCTGTATCGCGCTTGGACAGCTCGCGAGACAGCTTCACCCGCTGCGCCTCACCACCGGACAACGTAGTCGCCGACTGCCCCAGCTTGATGTACGACAGGCCTACATCCATCAATGTCTGGAGTTTGCGCGCCAACGCAGGAACCGCGTCAAAGAACTCCCGCGCCTCCTCGATGGTCATCTCCAGGGTTTCGTGGATGCTCTTGCCCTTGTACTTGATCTCCAGGGTTTCGCGGTTATAGCGCTTGCTCTTGCATACGTCGCACGGCACGTAGATGTCCGGGAGGAAGTGCATCTCCACCTTGATCAAGCCATCGCCCTGGCACGCCTCGCAGCGTCCGCCCTTGACGTTGAACGAGAACCGGCCTGGCCCGTAACCCCGTGAGCGGGATTCCGGAACGCCCGCAAACAGCTCACGAATGGGTGTGAACAGCCCGGTATAGGTCGCTGGGTTGGAGCGCGGTGTGCGGCCAATCGGGCTTTGGTCGATATCGACCACCTTGTCCAAGTGTTCCAAGCCTTTGATGCTGTCGTGCGCAGCCGCTTCCAGGGTTGTCGCGCCATTCAGCGCGGTGGCGCTTAACGGAAACAGCGTGTTGTTGATCAGTGTCGACTTGCCCGAACCGGAGACCCCGGTCACGCATGTCAGCAGGCCTAGCGGAATTTCCAGGTCGACATTGCGCAGGTTGTTGCCACGCGCGCCCTTGAGGTGGAGTGCGAGCTTCTTGTTGCGCGGAGTGCGTTTGGCTGGAACTTCGATCTTCACGCGGCCGGACAGATATTTGCCGGTCAACGAGTCTGGATGAGCCATGACTTCGGCAGGCGTGCCCTCGGCGACGATATGTCCGCCATGCACGCCCGCGCCTGGGCCAATGTCGACTACGTAATCCGCCAGGCGAATCGCGTCCTCATCGTGCTCGACCACGATCACTGTGTTGCCGATATCCCGCAGATGTTTCAGCGTGCCCAGCAGGCGGTCATTATCCCGCTGATGCAAGCCAATCGACGGTTCATCGAGGATGTACAGCACGCCTACGAGGCCGGCACCAATCTGGCTGGCCAGACGAATACGCTGGGCTTCACCACCAGACAAGGTATCGGCACTGCGATCCAGCGACAGGTAGTCCAGGCCAACGTTGACCAGGAACTGCAAGCGTTCGCGAATTTCCTTGAGGATCTTATCCGCGATTTCCCCACGACGTCCGGTCAGCTTGAGTACGCCAAAGTACTCGCAGGCATCCCCAATCGGCAGGTTGGTCACAGCCGGCAATGTCTTCTCGCCCACCCACACATGCCGCGCCTCACGACGCAGGCGCGTGCCCCGGCAATCCGGACACGGTTGAGTGCTGAGGAATTTCGCCAGTTCTTCACGCACGCTGGCCGATTCGGTCTCGCGGTAACGGCGCTCCAGATTCGGCACAATGCCTTCGAACGGATGAGAGCGTTTGACGATATCGCCTCGGTCGTTCAGGTACTTGAAGTCGACGTTCTGCGAGCCACTACCGTGCAGGATGACTTTCTGCTGCTCGGTCGGCAGTTGGTTGAACGGCACTTCCAGGCTGAATTTATAGTGCGATGCCAACGACCCCAGCATCTGGAAGTAATAGACGTTACGCCTGTCCCAGCCGCGTATCGCGCCTTCGGCCAAGGTCAGCTCGCCGTTGACCAGGCGCTTGATGTCGAAGAACTGCTTCACCCCCAGGCCGTCACAGGTCGGGCAGGCGCCAGCCGGGTTGTTGAAGGAGAACAGCTTGGGTTCCAGTTCGCTGATCGCATGGCCACAGATCGGGCAGGCGAAGCGCGCGGAGAAGATGATCTCTTCGCCCGGCTCATCGTCCATCGGCGCCACCAGGGCAATGCCATCCGCCAGCTTCAATGCGGTCTCGAACGATTCCGCCAAGCGCTGCTGTAGATCAGCCCGTACCTTGAAGCGGTCGACCACTACATCAATGGAGTGCTTCTTCTGCTTGTCGAGCTTCGGCGCTTCGTCCAGCTCATAGAGCTTGCCGTTGATGCGCGCGCGTACAAAACCCTGTGCTCGCAGTTCTTCGAAGACAGAAAGGTGTTCACCCTTGCGCTCACGAATCACTGGCGCCAACAACATCAGCTTCGCGCCTTCCGGTTGGGCCAGTACCAGGTCGACCATCTGACTGACGGTCTGGGCCTCCAGGGGAATATCGTGGTCCGGGCAACGCGGGATACCCACGCGTGCGTACAGCAAGCGCAGGTAGTCGTAGATTTCGGTAATGGTGCCGACAGTGGAGCGCGGGTTGTGGGAGGTCGATTTCTGTTCGATGGAAATCGCCGGCGACAGGCCTTCGATGGTGTCGACGTCGGGTTTTTCCATCATCGACAGGAACTGCCGGGCATAGGCCGACAGCGATTCCACATAGCGCCGCTGGCCTTCGGCATACAGCGTGTCGAACGCCAGGGACGATTTGCCGGACCCGGACAAGCCGGTGATGACGATCAGCTTGTCCCGGGGCAGGGTCAGGTCGATGTTCTTCAGGTTGTGGGTTCTAGCCCCACGAATCAGGATCTTGTCCAAGATGGCCTCGCACGGCGGGCGTAAATAATGCTGGAGTATACGGCTAAAGACTGGATGAATATACACTGTCAAAAGACCGCTTGCAGCCTTACATGAAAGCTGCGCGGCAAAGCGCCGCATATACCCTCTCAATCGATGGGACTGGTAGAATCGCCGCCGGTTCACACGAGGTTTTTCCATGCACGATCCCCACAGCGAACGCATGAGTAGCGGCGAGACCCGAGCGGCAAGCGGTCTGGCCCTGGTGTTCGCCTTCCGTATGCTTGGCATGTTTATGGTGTTGCCGGTGCTGGCGACCTATGGAATGGATCTCGCAGGAGCGACCCCCGCATTGATTGGCCTGGCGATTGGCGCCTATGGCCTGACCCAGGCGATTTTCCAGATTCCGTTCGGGATCATTTCTGACCGCATTGGGCGCCGCCCGGTGATTTACCTCGGCTTGATCGTGTTTGCCCTCGGCAGTGTGCTCGCCGCTCAGTCCGATTCGATCTGGGGCGTCATCGCCGGGCGCGTGCTGCAAGGCGCCGGCGCGATTTCCGCCGCTGTGATGGCGCTGCTGTCCGACCTCACGCGTGAACAACACCGCACCAAGGCCATGGCCATGATCGGCATGACTATCGGGTTGTCGTTCGCGGTCGCCATGGTGGTCGGCCCCTTGTTGACCCGAGCGTTCGGCCTGCACGGGCTGTTCCTGGCCACCGGCGGCATGGCGTTGTTCGGGATCGTGATCGTAGCCTTTATGGTGCCGCGCTCCACCGGCACGTTGCAGCATCGCGAGTCAGGCGTTGCGCGCAAGGCCTTGTTGCCGACACTCAAGCATCCCGACTTGCTGCGCCTGGATTTAGGTATCTTCGTATTACACGCAATGCTGATGTGCAGCTTCGTCGCGCTGCCCCTGGCGCTGGTCGAAAAAGCCGGCCTGCCCAAGGAGCAGCACTGGTGGGTCTACCTTACAGCGCTGTTGATTTCGTTCTTCGCCATGATCCCGTTCATCATCTATGGCGAGAAGAAACGCAAAATGAAACGAGTTCTGCTCGGCGCCGTCGCGACGCTCATGCTCACTGAGCTATTCTTCTGGCAGTTCGGCGACAGCCTACGGGCGCTGGTGGTCGGTACGGTGGTGTTCTTCACCGCGTTCAACCTGCTGGAAGCTTCGTTGCCTTCGCTGATCAGTAAAGTTTCACCGGCGGGTGGCAAAGGCACGGCGATGGGGGTGTATTCCACCAGCCAGTTCCTCGGCTCTGCGTTGGGCGGCATCATGGGTGGCTGGATGTTCCAGCATGGCGGTTTGTCGGTTGTGTTCCTGGGATGCGCAGGTCTGGCTGCCCTCTGGCTAGCCTTTGCTGTTACCATGCGCGAACCTCCCTATGTGACGAGCCTGCGTTTGCCGTTATCGCCAGAAGCGATCCGCGAAGCCGGTCTGGTTGAGCGCCTCAAGGCCGTCGTTGGGGTTACGGATGCCGTGGTTATTGCTGAAGAAGCCGCCATCTACATCAAATTGGACACCGAATTATTGGATCGCGCGACGCTCGAGCAACTGGTCAACCCAGTGCCGACAGCGCGCCCAGCCTAGGAGAACGTTATGGCCCGTGGGGTTAACAAAGTCATATTGGTCGGTACATGCGGCCAGGATCCCGAAGTTCGCTACTTGCCTAACGGTAACGCCGTGACCAACCTGAGTCTGGCGACCAGCGAACAGTGGACCGACAAGCAGACCGGCCAGAAGGTCGAGAAAACCGAATGGCACCGTGTGTCGATGTTCGGCAAGGTAGCAGAGATCGCCGGTGAGTACCTGCGCAAAGGTTCGCAGGTCTACATCGAAGGCAAGCTGCAAACCCGCGAGTGGGAAAAGGACGGTATCAAGCGTTACACCACTGAAATCGTGGTCGACATGCAAGGCACCATGCAACTGCTGGGCGGCCGTCCACAGGGCGACCAACAAGGCCAGGGCGGTATGTCCAACTCGGCACCGCGTCCACAGCAGTCGCGTCCGCAGCCAAGCCAGCAGCCACAGCGTGAGTCGCGTCCAGCGCCACAACAGGCCGCTCCACAACCGGCTCCGGATTTCGACAGTTTTGATGACGATATCCCGTTCTGAGGTCTCACGACCCGAAGCGAGCAAAACCCCCGACGGCTAACGCCTCGGGGGTTTTTTATTGTGTGTGATCACGCATCCGTCGACGCCGCTGTGACCACCATTTCCTTGAACCGGCGCAATACCGCCGAGCCGTCGCCGATCCGAGTTGCCAGATGCAATGGCGCCACCAGGCTGCGGCACTCCGTCAGCTCTCGATAGACGATGCCGTCGCCACGTAACCGCTGCATCGATGCCGGCACAATCGACACCCCAAGACCTGCCGCTACCAGGCTCAATGTTGCAGTCATGCGCGGTGCCTCTTGGACCACTTGCGGGCTGAACCCTGCTTCACGACAAGCCACCAGAATCGCGTCGTACAACCCCAGCCCCACGCGCCGGCGATAAAGCACGAACGACTCGGTTGCCAATGCTGCCAAGGGCAGGGGTGAGCTTGGATCGGCTGCCAACGGATGATCGGTGGGGAGTGCCAGCAACATCGGTTCCACGAGGATTGGCTCATCCTGCAACGACTGCGTTCCACTGAGCGGTGAGCGGATAAACGCGGCGTCGAGTTTCTCGTGCACCAAAGCATCCAGCAGTTCACCGGTACCGGCTTCCTCCAGCATCACCGAGACACCGACGAAGGTTTCGCGGAACAGCCGCAAAACGCTGGGGACAAACGGATGCAACGCAGCAGAGCTGGTGAAGCCTATCGCCAGGCGACCGCGCTCACCGCGCGCGGCACGGCGTACCACGTCGGCCAAGCCCTCGGCCTGGGCGAGTATTCCCCGTGCTTCGTCCAGCAAGGCCAGGCCCGCAGTGGTCGGTCGCACACCACGGGGTAAGCGCTCCATCAGGATTACACCCAACTCAGCCTCCAGGCTTTGCAACATCCGTGTCAGCGGTGGTTGTTGCATGCCCAGGCGTTCTGCGGCGCGAGTGATGTAGCCTTCTTCGGCGATGGCAACAAAGGCTTTGAGCTGGCGCAGTTCCAACATTGGGATACTTTCCAGGTATGGGGAGGCTCCAATCCTGGCATTTGTTCTCATGGCTCACAAGAATTAGGCTGTGACCAACCTCTAAAAAAGAAGGAAAGCCGTGATGACCTGGTCAGCCAAGCAGTACACGATGTTTGAACAGCAGCGTACCCGTCCGGTCCGTGACTTGGTCGCGGCAATCCCCAATACCGACGTACGCACCGCGGTAGACCTGGGGTGCGGTCCAGGCAACTCCACCGAGGTATTGGCCGAGCGTTTCCCGCAGGCCCATGTCACCGGCATGGACAGCTCTGATGACATGTTGGTCGATGCCCGTAAACGCCTGCCGACCTTGAACTTTGAATTGGCTGATATCGGTGCCTGGAATCCCGCGCAACCCTTCGATGTGATCCTGGCCAACGCTTCCCTGCAATGGCTACCGAACCATGCCGCGCTCTATCCACACTTGGTGAATCAACTGACCGCAGGTGGCACGTTGGCGGTGCAAACCCCAGACAATCTTGATGAGCCCGCCCACCGGCTTGCTCGCGAAGTGGCGGCTGACGGCCCTTGGGCTGCCAAGATCGGAGCGGTCAAACACAATGAGCGGCACACCGCCAGCTACTACTTCGAGCTGTTGAGCCAACATTGCAGTACCGTCGATGTGTGGCGCACCACCTACCAGCACCCACTGGCGGATCATGAGGCGGTGGTGGAGTGGTTTAAAGGTTCGGCACTGCGGCCATTTCTCGCACCGTTGACCGATAGCGAAAAAGCCGAATTCCTACGGGAGTATCAGGCGCGCATTGCCCGGGCTTACCCAGCCCTGAAGGATGGCACCGTACTGCTGCCATTCCCGCGCCTGTTCATCATTGCGACTCGCTAAGGTCAAACAGGCGGCGGTCATACCGCCGCCGCTTGCGCCTTCAAGTATTCATCCGTCGACAGCACATCCGCATACGCAAACCCCAGAGCCGCCATAAACGCCCCATGGGCCTGAGCGGCTGGGATCACCTGCCCATTGAACTCCAGATCCCGTGTCGCACACGCGTCATGAATCACCGTGACCTTGTAGCCCAGGTCCGCCGCTGCCCGCACTACGCCATCGATGCACATATGGCTCATGCTGCCAAGCACCACTACGTCGGTAATGCTGCGCTGTTCGAGCAACGCTCGCAGCTCGGTCCCGCGAAAGGCATTCACGAAATGTTTAAGCACCACCGGCTCATTGCCTTGGTTCAGCACCTTTGGATGCAGATGAGCACCCTCGGAACCTGGCGTGAAGAAGGGTGCATCCTCGGACGTGAACTCATGGCGCACATGAATCACCGCATTCCCCGCCTGACGAAACGCCAGCAACACTTGCGCCGCCTTGTCCGCCGCCGCCTCCACGCCTTCCAGCGGCCACTTGCCCTCAGGGAAATAATCGTTCTGGATGTCGATCAAGATCAGCGCTTGCTTGGCCATGGTGGTGCCTCGTGAGAAGTGGAGGGGCGCGCTATCCAAGCGGGCGCCCAGGGCGATAGGGTGCAGGATAAACAGGCAATCCCCGTAAAGCGATCAGGCCGTTGTCTTCTTTGCTCGCAGCGCCTTGGCTTCACCTGCCAGGTGCATCACCAAGGCGATCAACAGCGGCACAATAAAATAGATCGAGCTTGCCCCCACTTCGGATAGGTAGGTTGCGGATCTAGTGTCCGGCAACAACCCGTGTCGAGCCCTGGGCATACACCGGCCCCAGACGATCAAGGCGTCCGCTCCAGGCGGTCAGTGCCAAGGCCACCAACACCACCAGGCCGCCAATCCATGCGGTATGGATCAGCCCCATATGTGCCACGATCAAACCGCCGGCCCAGGCGCCACCGGCGATCCCCAGGTTGAAGGCAGCGATGTTCAAGCCCGAGGCCACGTCCACCGCTTGCGGGGTGTGATGTTCGGCCTGGTGCACCACGTACACCTGCAGGCCCGGCACGTTGCCGAAGGCGACCGCGCCCCACACCAGTACGGTGGCCAGGGCCAGCCATGGGTTGCCGGCGGTCAGGGTGAGGATGAACAGCACGGCCGCGAGCAAGGCAAAGATGATTTTCAACGCACTGATCGGGCCGCGCTTATCGGCGAGCTTGCCGCCCCAGATGTTCCCAGCTGCCACGGAGATGCCGTACACCAGCAACACCAGGCTGACGGTGCCGGCGCTGAAACCGGAGATGTCCTGAAGAATTGGCGCCAGGAAAGTAAACGCGATAAACGAGCCGCCATAGCCGATGGCGGTCATGGCATACACCAGCAGCAGGCGCGGTTGCTTGAGCACTTGCAGCTGTTGCAGCAGGGATGCGGGTTTGCTGTGGCTGATGTTTTTTGGCACGTAGAGCAGGCTGCCAATAAACGCGATCACGCCCAAGGCCGAGACGGCCAGGAAGGTTTCACGCCAGCCGAAGTGCTGGCCGATGAAGGTGCCCAGCGGCACACCGGTGACCAGGGCGACGGTCAAGCCGGTAAACATGATGGCAATCGCACTGGCGGCTTTTTCCTTGGGCACCAGGCTGGTGGCGATGGTCGAGCCAATCGAGAAGAACACCCCGTGGGCGAGGCCGGTGACGATCCGTGCCAGTACCAGGGATTCGTAACTCGGCGCCTGCCAGGCCAGCAGGTTGCCGAGGGTGAACAGCACCATCAACGACAACAGCAGCAATTTGCGTGGCACTTTGCCGGTGAGGGCGGTGAGCACCGGCGCGCCGATGGCCACGCCCAGGGCGTAGAGGCTGACCAACAGGCCGGCGGACGGCAGGTCGACACCCAGGTCGGCGCCGATGGTAGGTAACAGGCCAACGATGACGAATTCGGTCGTCCCGATGGCGAAAGCGCTGAGGGTCAGCGCGAGAAGGGCAATGGGCATGGCTGCAACTCCGGTGGGTTTGAATCAGGAGCGCAGTGTCTGGGTTTGGCTTGTGCGGAAAAAGCCAAGTATCAGCATTTGATATTTGCCTGTAAGGCAAAAATACTCGCATTTTGATCTGCGAACACAATCAAATGTGGGAAGGGGCTTGCCCCCGATGAGTCCCTTAAAGTCACCCCAATGCTCAATGCCTGATCAACTTCTCCTGCACCGCCTGCTGATCCACCTCTAACAAAATCTGCTGCTTGCCACTGACCATCACCGCAGCCGGCACCCCATCCCGGTACACGATCCGATTTCCACTCACTGCCGGGACCTTATTACCCGGCAAGAGCGTGCCCACCAGGTTCAACGGATCAGCCCCACACACCGCAATCAAGCTGCCGTCATGAGGTCGGCGCCGTACTTCGCGCAGTAGCGGAATCGCCTCCGGCAAGGCGAACTGCTCGCCCGCCAATCCAGTGACAAAACGCCCGCCACGGATCTCCCCGCGCGCCTCCAGCCGGTGAAAGGTGCGCAGCAATTCGCGCCAGCTCGGCAGCCACTCCGCCTCGCGCTCCAGCAGGCGCCAGAACACCACCCCATAACGGCGCAGCAACGTCATCGCCACATGCTCCAGCGTTTCGCTCGAGTGCGGGCCGGCCGCGGTCGGCGAGCGACGTATCAACGCCCAGCGCCCGGCGTCGTCCATGCCGCCGACAAACGCCCCGCGCCCACGCCGATTGCTGCGCGCCTGGCGTTTGCTCGCGGGCGTGGTCAGCGCGCGCAGCCCGGCAAAGCTGTCGGCATTCACCAAGCCGGCACCCACCAGCTCCTGCAAGGCGCTTTCCAATTCGCTGCGCAGCAGATGGGCTTCGTGCACCAGTTCATCGAAAAACAAAGCGCCGTGGTCACGCAGGGTCTGATGGACTTTTTGCGCCTTGGGCGACAGCGTCGTGCTGTCGGTGAGTTCGGTCAGCCCACTCCATAATGGCACTTGGCTGCGTGGCAACAGCACCACCGGTGTGCTGCGTAACGCGCTGGCGCTGGCCTTGTTGCTCAAGCGCGTCCACACCAGTTTGCCGCTGCGGCACAGCTCGTCGAGCCAGGTGGAGGCATAGTCCTTGAGCCGTGCACTGAGTAAATCGCTGTCCCACGTGGAGGCGGCAGCGGCATAGCCTTCGAGCTGGGCAACGATCTGCGGCAACATGGCGCTGCCCTGGCCGCGCGTGGCGTTGGACAGGTGCTGCCAATCGAATAGAAAACGCATGAAATCCTGCATCGCCACCGGTTCGATTTCCCGGCGCAGGCGCTTGACCGTGTAGCGATGAATCCGCGCGAGCAGATGCCGTTCGCACCATTGCTCCTGGGGGGCTGCGGGGCTGAAGCGACCGCGCAGCACATAGCCTTCTTGCTCCAGACGCACCAGTGCCTGGGTGACATCAGCGACCGGCAGCACCAGTGGCTCGGCGATCTCGACCACGCTCAGCGGGCCAAACCCACCAAGCCGCGCGCGCAGCACTTCCACCACCGCGTCTTCAAAGGTCCATGGCTCATCGAAACCCGGCAGCAGCGGCAGGTTGTTGGGATAGATCGCCTGCAAACAACTCAAGCGTTCCACGGCCACCCATAGGCCGTTGGACAATTGATAGGCACGCCCACCCTTGGCCAAGGCGTGCAGCCAATCGGCCCATTGCGGTGTGACTTCACGGGCGGCGATACACGCCAGGCTCATCAACGCCTCATGCATTTCGTCAGGGCCATTGGGTGCCGGCCAGGCTTCCTCGCGCACACCGGCGATGGCGTCGGCGTCCAGTGCGCCGAGGTCATCAGTGCTTTGTGGGTCGCTCCAGCGCCGGTTGAGTACCGCCTGGGTACGGCGTTCTTCCAGTGGGGCGTCGTCGAGAAAAGTGTAGGGGCGGGCGCTGAGGATTTCGGCGGCCATGGGTGAGGGCGCTGGCAAGTCTCGGCTGATCAGGCGCACTGCGCCGCGCTCCATGCGTCGCAGAAGGGCCAGCCAGGCATCGCAGTCCATGGCTTCGTGCAGGCAGTCGTCGAGGGTTTGTTCCACCAGTGGATGGTCGGGCACTTCACGTTCGCCGGCGAGGTTTTCCAGGCAGGCGATTTGGTCGGGGAACACGCTGACGATCAGGTCTTCGCTTTTCATGCGCTGGATCTGCGGCGCCACCTTGCGCCCGCCGCTAAAGCGCGGCAACGCCAGCGCCACCCCAGCGTTCCAGCGCCAGCGCACGCCAAACAAGGGCGCATCCAGCACGGCCTGGATCAGGATGTGCTCGGCGCTGTTGCTGTTGAGGTAACGCCACACCTCATCGAGTTCGAAACTGTGGCTGGTGGACAACGACAGCACGATCGCATTTTCACTGGCCGCGGCCTGCAATTCGAAATTGAACGTGCGGCAAAAACGCTTGCGCAGGGCCAGGCCCCAAGCGCGGTTGAGGCGGCTGCCGTAGGGCGAGTGAATGATCAACTGGGTGCCGCCGGACTCGTCGAAAAACCGCTCCATGATCAACGTGTCCTGGGACGGCAAGGCACTCAGGGCCAGGCGCGCGCGGGCCAGGTAATCGAGGATCTGCTCGGTGCTGGCGCGGTTCAGGCCGAGGGTGTCGGTGAGCCAGGTCTGCGCGGGTTGCAAGTCGCCAGGGCTGGCGCTGAGCAGGGCGTCCAACTGCCCTTGGAAGCGCGCCACCGCCGCCGACAGTTCGTTGCTGCGCCCGGGCGCTTCGCCGAGCCAGAAGGGAATGGTCGGTGGCTGGCCGTGGGCATCCTCGACGCGCACCTTGCCGGTTTCTATTCGCAAAATTTTGTAAGACGTATTACCGAGCTGGAAGATATCCCCGGCGATGCTTTCCACCGCGAAGTCTTCGTTGACGCTGCCGATATTCAGGCTCTGGGGTTCGAGCAATACGCTGTAGTCGGCGTTGTCGGGGATGGTGCCGCCGCTGGTCACGGCGGTCAGCCTCGCACCCCGGCGACCGCGCAGGGTGAGGGTCACGGCGTCGCGGTGCAGGTAAGCGCTGCGGATACCCTGGCGACCGTTGTAGCCGTCGATAAGCATGTGCAGCAGCGCCTGGTAATGGCGCTCATCCAGCGTGGCGTAGGGTGAGGCGCGACGAATCAGATCGAGCAGCGCCTGTTCCGGCCATTCCTGGGTGCTGACTTCGGCGATGATCTGTTGGGCCAGTACGTCCAGTGGCGCGACGGGGATGTGCAGGGTATCGAGTTCGCCCCGGCGTACGCAGTCGAGCAGGGCGGCGCATTCGATGAGGTCATCACGGGTGATGGCGAACAAACGCCCCTTGGGCGTGCCGCCAACCTGGTGCCCGGAGCGCCCGACCCTTTGCAGGAAACCGTTGATGGAGCCCGGCGAGCCGATCTGACACACCAAGTCGACGTCACCGATATCAATCCCCAGCTCGAGGGACGCAGTGGCGATCAGCACTTGCAGTTCGCCGGCCTTGAGCCGTTGTTCGGCGTCCAGGCGCATTTCCTTGGCCAGGCTGCCATGGTGGGCGGCCACGGCTGTCTTGCCTAGGCGCTCACTCAGATGCCGGGCGAGGCGCTCGGCCAGGCGACGGGTGTTGACGAAAATCAGCGTGGTGCGGTGTTCGCGGGCCAACTCGGCCAGGCGGTCGTAGACCAATTCCCACACATCGTTGGCCATCACCGCCGACAGCGGCACGGGCGGCACTTCGATGTCCAGGTCGCGGGGGCGGGCATGGCCGATATCGACGAGGGCGCAATCGCGGTCCGTGCCCACCAGAAACCGCGAAACCGCCTCGATAGGCTTTTGCGTGGCCGACAGGCCGATGCGCGTCAGCGGCACGGTGCACAACCCTTGCAGGCGCTCCAGGCTCAACGCCAGGTGGCTGCCACGCTTGCTGGCAGCAATGGCGTGGATTTCATCGACGATCACCGTGCGCGTGCTGCCCAGCATTTTCCGGCCGGAGTCCGAGCCCAGCAGCACGTAGAGCGACTCCGGCGTGGTCACCAGGACATGCGGCGAGCGCTTGCGCATCAGGGCGCGGTCTTTTTGCGGAGTGTCGCCGGTGCGCACGGCGGTGCGGATCACCAAGGGCGGCAGACCCAGGTGCTGCAATTGTTCGGTAATGCCCGTCAGCGGGTCTTGCAGGTTGATCTGGATGTCGTTGGACAGCGCCTTGAGCGGCGAAACGTAGACCACCAGGGTTTCATCCGGCAGTTCACCGCCGTTGGCCAGGCCTTGGTGGACGAGTTCATCGAGTACCGCCAGAAAGGCCGTGAGCGTCTTGCCGGAGCCGGTGGGCGCGGCGATCAGGGTCGAGCGGCGCTGGCGGATCAGCGGCCAGGCTCGGGCCTGGGCGCTGGTCACCGAGGGGAAGGTGCTGCGGAACCAGGCACTGACGGCGGGGTGGAAGCCGTCCAGGGCCGTGTCCGTGGATTCAGGAAGGTTCATGTTCCCAGTTATGCAGCCGGTACTAACAAGTTGCAACCCCGCACTTTGTCCGTGACGGTTGCGCGACAAACCCGCAAAATGCAACGATCCTTACAAATACCTAAAAACCTTCGTTCCACACAGACCGGGCCTGCTCAATCTATGCGAATGCGCCTTATGTTATTGGGCGGCGGGAATGCCCTCGGGCAGGCGCTGATTCGCCTCGGTGCAGAGGAAGACATCGGTTTCCTCGCACCCAAACCGCCCCAAGACGGCTGGGATGCCGCGAGCCTTACCCAATTGCTCGACGACACCCGTCCCGATGCGTTGATCAACCTCGCCTACTATTTCGACTGGTTCCAGGCCGAAGCCGTCAGCGAAACCCGCTTGGCCGCCCAGGAGTTTGCCATCGAGCGCCTGGCCGAGCTGTGCCAGCACCACAACATCACCCTGCTGCAGCCGTCCAGCTACCGCGTGTTCGATGGCTCCCGCGCCACCGCCTACAGCGAAAAAGACGAGCCGGTGCCCCTGGGCCTGCGCGGCCAGGCGTTGTGGCGTATCGAACAGAGCGTGCGCGCCACCTGCCCGCAACACGTGTTGTTGCGGTTTGGCTGGCTGCTGGATGACAGCGTCGACGGCACGCTGGGGCGCTTTCTGGCCCGCGCCGAAAAACCGGATGAGTTACTGATGGCGGATGACCGTCGTGGTAATCCGACGCCGGTGGACGATGCCGCTCGGGTGATTATCTCGGTGCTCAAGCAACTCGATTGCGCCGCGCCGCTGTGGGGCACCTATCACTACGCCGGCCATGAAGCGACCACGCCGTTGGCCCTGGGCCAGGCGATCCTCACCGAAGCGCGCAACTATCACCCGCTGGCCATCGAATCTCCCACCGCCCAGGCCCACGCGGCCCGGCCGGATGCCGCTGATGAGCCGCAGCACGCGGTGCTGGCTTGCAAGAAGATCCTGCACACCTTCGGCATCAAGCCTCGGGCGTGGCGGGCTGGGTTACCGGCGTTGCTCGATCGGTACTACCGCCACACCTGACACCACACAAAACCAAATGTGGGAGGAGGCTTGTGTGGGAGCTGGCTTGCCTGCGATGGCATCACCTCGGTATCACTGATACACCGAGGTGCCTGCATCGCGGGCAAGCCCGACTCCCACACAAACCCCCTCCCACATGGTTTATGCGATGTTGCTTAAATCGGTTTAGAACTTGTAACCGATACCCACCATGTAAACCATCGGGTCCACGTCTACATTCACCTTGGCACGAGTGCCTTGGCCCAACGCATTGTTGTCCACGGTGGCCTTGGTGCTGATGTCGATGTAGCGCGCCTGGGCGTTGATCATCCACTTGTCGTTGAGCATGTAGTCGGCACCGATCTGCGCGGCCCAGCCCCAAGAGTTCTCAGCCTTGAAGTTGCTGAAGCCGGCTTGTTGCGCACGGCTGCCGACGTGCTCGTCGTAGATCCAGGTGTAGTTGATACCGGCGCCCACGTACGGTTGGAACGCCGACTTGCTGTCCAGCGGGTAGTACACGACGCTCAGGGTTGGCGGCAGATGCTTCAAGGTGCCGAGCTTGCCGTTGGCGGCGCCGAGGGCGGTGTTCTTGAGCTTCACGTCATGCTCGAACGGCGTGGCGGCCAGCAGTTCGATACCCCAGTGGCTGGTGAACATGTAGGCGAAGTTCAAGCCCAGTTGGGTGTCGCTGCTCATGGTCGCCTTGCCGCCCAGGTTGGTGCCCGCCAATGGGCCCTGGTCAACCTTCACGTGGCCGCTGTCGGCTTTCGGGTTCACGGTGATAGCACCGGCACGAACCAGAATGTCGCCGGCTTCGTGAGCGTGTGCGACAGGGGCGGCGAGGGCGAGCGCGAAGAGGGACGCGCCGAGCAGAGACTTGTTCATGGGAGCTCCAAAGGACGTTTAAAAGTTGTTGGTCCAATGGTAAAGATCGTTCCGTTCGGTCTTTTGATTCAGCTCAATGAAAGGGTAATCACGGATCAAAACTGTGGGAGCTTTGTGTTCTGAGGAGAGAGGTTATTCCTGCAGCTCGTAGACGTAAATTTTCTCGGCATCCATCTGGTAGCCGGCGTCCGCCAATTCGCTGGAGGACGGTTTGACCTGCATCGAACCTTCGATCCAGTACGGCTGATACAGCTCATCGAGTTTTACCCCGACTTCGCTTTTCACATGCACGATCTGGTTCGATGGCGGTGGCGGTACGTGAATGCACGCGCCGAAATACGGCACCAGCAGAAACTCGGTGGTGCGACCTTCTTCGCTGACTTCCAGCGGCACGATGTAACCCGGCAAGCGGATGTGTTGGCCGTCGAGGCTCTGCACTACGGGCGCGTTGGGCAGTTCCTGCTTGGCCGCAGGCGCGGCCTCGACCGACAAGGCATCGGCCATGTTCGACAGGTCGTGCAACGGCTTCATGTTGGGAATTTCCGGTGGCGCATCCGGCGGGATCATCTCCTGCCACGACAGATCCTTGGGCTGGTCGGCGGACCAAACCGGCACGCTCACCAGCAGCAACAGCGCAAACAGGGCACGACGCATCGAAGCCTTCCTCATAAACGGATCGACAGGCCATCGGCCAGGGATTGTCGATAGGCGCGCCACGCGGGAACGCTGCCCATCAACAGGGCTGCCGCCAGGATACTGGCGAGCAAGGTCCATTCATATTCGCTTGGCCACGACATCGGCAGGTCCAGGCCATAGTTGGCTTGCAAATACCCGCGTGATGCGGCGATGCACACGTACAGCAAGCCCACGCCTGCGACCACGCCGGACAGCGCCAGTGCGAAGGCTTCGAAGACCAGCAGCGTGGCGATATGCCAAGGCCGTGCACCCACCGAACGCAATATCGCCATTTCACGGCGGCGTTCGTTGAGGCTGGTGAGAATCGCTGTGAGCATGCCGATCAAGCCGGTCAGCACCACGAACAGCGAGATCACGAACAACGCTTTTTCAGCGGTGCCCATCATACTCCACAGCTCTTGCAGGGCCACGCCTGGGAGGATCGCCAGCATCGGTTCGCCACGAAAATCATTGATTTCCCGTTGCAGGGCGAAAGTGGAAATCTTGTTGTTCAGGCCCAGCATGAACGCGGTAATGGCCTGGGGTGTGAGGTCCATGTTGCGTGCCTGATCGGCACTGATGCGGCCCTTGCCCTGGGCCGGCACGCCGTTGTGCCAGTCGATGTGAATCGCTTCCATGCCACCGAGGCTGATGTGCAGCGTGCGATCCACCGGTGTACCGGTGCGCTTGAGAATACCGACCACGGTGAACGGTTTGTCATCGTGCTTCACCAGGCTGACTACCGCCACACCGTGAGCCAGCACCAGCTTGTCGCCGAGTTTGTAATGCAGTGCGTCGGCCACTTCGGCGCCGAGCACCACTTCGAACGGATCGGTGGCGAAGGCGCGGCCGCTGGCCAGTTCGAGGTTCTGTTTACGGCCGTATTGGTAGTGTTCGAAGTAGGACTCGTTGGTGCCCATCACGCGGTAGCCACGGTGGGAGTCACCGAGGGAAATCGGGATCGCCCATTTCACCTGCGGGCTGGCGGCGAAGTGCTCGTAGCTGTCCCAACGGATGTTGTTGGTGGCGTTGCCGATGCGGAATACCGAATACAGCAGCAGGTTGACCGAGCCGGAGCGGGCGCCGACGATCAGGTCGGTGCCGCTGATGGTGCTGGCGAAACTGTTGCGCGCTTCGGTACGCACCCGCTCCACGGCGAGCAACAAACAGACTGACAGCGCGATGGCGAACGCGGTGAGGATTGCGGTAAAGCGGCGGTTAGCCAGGCTGGCCATGGCTAGACGGAACAGATACATCTCAAACCTCTGCGAGCGTGGCGGCGCGATTGAGTTCGGCCAGCGACAGGTTGCGGTCGAACAGCGGAGCCAGGCTCTGGTCATGGCTGACAAACAACAAGCTGGCCCCGGCCTCACGGCATTCGGCGAACAACAACTGGATGAACGCTTCACGGGCGTCGTAATCCAGGGCCGAGGTGGGTTCGTCGGCGATCACCAGTTCCGGCTGGCCGATCAGTGCACGGGCTGCGGCCACCCGTTGTTGTTGGCCGATGGACAGTGAATCGGCGCGACGTTCCAACAAGCCAGGATCTTTCAAGCCCAGGTGCGCCAGCAAGGTGGCGGCGGCCTGGTCGACGCTGCCGTGACGCTGCTTAGCCCGTTGCGCACGCAGCTTGGAAAAGTGACAAGGCAACTCGACGTTCTCGCGCACCGACAGAAACGGCAACAGGTTGAACTGCTGGAAGATGTAGCCCGTGTGGTCGACGCGGAAACGATCGCGGGCGCCCGCCGACAGTTCGGTCAGCTCCTGGCCGAGCAGGCGAATGCTGCCCCGGCTGGGTTTCTGCACACCGCCCAGCAACCCGAGCAGAGTGGTTTTACCGCTGCCGCTCGGGCCTTTGAGAAACAGGGTTTCCCCTGCTTCCAGGCGGAAGGCGGGAATGTCCAGCAACTGTGGGTGACCGGGCCAGTTGAAGCCCAGGTCGGACAGTTCGATTAGCGCTTGAGTCATGGGAAATCATCGGTCTCAGAAACGGGCGCCAACCCCTGTGGGAGCTGGCTTGCCTGCGATAGCGATCTATCAGTCACATCATTGCTGACTGGCCCACCGCTATCGCAGGCAAGCCAGCTCCCACATTGACCGTATTGTCAGATCAGAACTTAAGGGTAGCGGCTTGTGCGGTCGCTTCAACACCTTGTTGGCCGCTCGGGCCGATCAGTTGTACCTGAATTTTCTGGGTGGCGGGGAAGGTCTTGAACACCTGGGTCAGGTCCAGATTGCTCAGCGCCGTCGGTGTGGCGCAAGTGAACTGATAGTGGGCGTGGATTTCGCTGTGGTCGTGATGATGTTCGTGGGCGGCCGCGCCTTTGCCGTCGGTGGCGTGGTCGTCATCGTCGTCGTCATGATCGGCTTCAGGTTTGTCGCCGAACAGCGGGCTGTTGAGTTCTTGGGTGCTGACCACGCAGCCGGCGCCCTTGGGCAGGCTGAACAAGGCCTGTGGGTTTTCCAGCTGTTTGCGTGCGGCAGCGACCTTGGCTTTGTCGGCTGGGGTAGTGGCCTGGTGTTCGAAGCCCACGAGGTTCATGGCCGGGCTGTCAAATTCCAACTCCAGTGCCTGCCCGTCGAGTACGGCGTTAAGGCGGCCAACACCATGTTCATGGGCGCCGAGGCTGCCGTGTTCATGCTCGTGATCGTCGTGAGCATGGGCGACAGCCAATGGCAGCAGGGCAAACGGCAAAGCGAGCAGCAGACGGCGCATGAGAGGGCTCCAGAGCATGAAGGTTTTGTTATGTGATCTTATAACAATGATGTCGGGAGTTTGAACGCCCGCTTGGCGTTGCGCAAGTCGCGTGGGAGCATGCCTGTCAGAAAAGTGCAGGAGTAAGGACGATGTTGCGAATTCGTGGAACGGTCGGCGATCTGCCGGTGGATTTGACCTTGGAGCTCGACGAGGGCGACTGGGCTCGGTTGGGTGCACAGTTGCAGGCCGCCCCCGCGCCAACGGCGACACCCGTTGCGCCAGTCAAACAGACCGATGATCTGTGGCAGAGCGCCCAGGAACTATTGCGCAAGGCCGGGCAGCTCAGCGGGTTGGAGTTGTTGGATCAACTGGAAGGGTTGGCCGGCGATGCTGCGTCCGGCAAGCGCTTGCTGGTGCGCTTGCGGCACAGTGCCAATGTGAAAGTGGCCAGCGGCGCCGATACGCCGCTGTACAGCTGGGTCGGCGCCTAGTACAGCGCGGCGAACAACTTGCGGCGATACACGGTGACCAGCGGATGGTCATTGCCCAGCAGTTCGAACACCTGCAGCAACGTCTTGTGCGGCAAGCCTTCGCTGTAGCTGCGATTGCGGATAAACAGCTTCAGCAAACCTTCCAGCGCCGCGTCGTATTGCTGGCGTGCCAGTTGTTGAATCGCCAGTTGATAGGCCGCTTCATCGTCCTGCGGGTTTTGCGCCAGGCGGCTTTTCAGCTCGGCGGCGTCGGGCAGGTCGGCAGCCTGACGCAGGAAAGTGATCTGTGCCTTGGCCCCGGCGAGCGCGGCTTTGTGATCATCGCTCTTCACGGCATCCAGCACGGTCTGGGCTTCACCCAGTTCGCCGCGTTCGGCCAGGCAGCGCGCGTAGAGAATCAGCGCGGCAGCGTTGGTGTTGTCTTCGCCCAGCAGTGTCACCAGCACAGCTTCGGCGTCGCTGATGCGGCCTTCGGCAAACAGCGCCTGCGCCTGTTCCAGTGGGTCCGCCGCCGCCGGTGGCGGCATCTGTACATGGGGCTCCAGCATCGCCCGCACCGCGGACTCCGGCTGCGCCCCGGCAAACCCGTCCACCGGCTGGCCATCCTTGAATAACACCACGGTCGGCAGGCTGCGAATACCAAAGCGCGCGACGATATCCTGCTCGGCCTCGCAATCGACCTTGGCCAGCAGCAGCTCGCCCTGATAACTCTCGGCGATCTGTGCCAGCAACGGCATCAGCGCCTTGCACGGCGCACACCACTCGGCCCAGAAATCCACCAGCACGGGCTTGTGGAACGAATTCTCGATCACCGCCTGGTCGAAGGTGGCAGTAGTGACATCGAAGATATACGGCGTGGGCTCACTCATGGGGCGTCTCGAATAAAGCGGGAATGGGGGCAACTATAAGGGCTGGCGCGATTAGCTGAAAGCGGGGTGGGCGCAAGATCGTTATCGCGGGCAAGCCCGCTCCCACAGGGGAATGCGGTCACTTGTGGGAGCGGGCTTGCCCGCGATGGCCTCAAGAGCGCCGCGAGTGGTACAGGCTCACCTTGCGAAACTCCCAAGGCTCAGCCAGATCCGGTAGCGTCAGGGCATCGAGGATTTCCAGGCGCTGGTACGCCGGATGCTGAAAGTCCCGTACCCGCGAATCCGCCACCAGCGCTTCACGACCACGGGTCAGGAACTGGTCCAGCAGCGGCAGGTTGGCGCGGTCGTAGAGCACGTCGGCGACGAGAATCAGGTCGAAGCGGTCGGCTTCGGCAAAAAAGTCGGCTGAATAATTCAGCTCAACCCCATTGAGCTCGGCATTTGCCCGGCAGGATGCGAGCGCCAGTGGGTCAAGGTCGCACGCCACCACTTCCAGCGCGCCCGCCTTGACGGCAGCAATCCCGGCCACGCCGGAGCCGGCGCCAAAATCCAGTACGCGCTTGCCCGCGACCCACTCGGGATTGGCCGCCAGGTAGCGCGCCAACGCCAAACCGCTGGCCCAGCAGAAACTCCAGTAGGGCGGCTCATGCAGGATGCGCCGGGTTTCTTCCTGGCTGAATTCGCGGTCCATGTTGTCGGCGTCCAGTAGCCACAACGACAACGCGGTGCCCGGCAGCGGGCAGGGCACCAATTGGGCGTCGCCGATCAACTCGCTCAGGGCGCTTTGCAGGCCCAGCGGTGGCGTCATGGTGCCTTGACGAGCTGCAGGGGGCCGGTGGTCTGGGTGATCGCCTGGGTGATACGCACGGCGGGCAGGTGCAGGATCAACTGGCCGGACTGGCTGGCGCGGCCACGCAATTCAACCCGTGCACCGGCCGGGAAGGCCTCGGGGTTGAAGCGCAGGCGGAAGGCCACAGGCTTGCCGTTGCCGGTCAGCACGCTGCTGGCGAGCAATTGTTGTGGGCGGTTACGCTCGTCGATCACCAACAACGCCAGTTCGACTTCGGCATTGGCCGGCACGCCGTTGAGGACGCCGCTGATTTCCCGCTGATAAGCCGGCAAGGGGCCGAGGTCTTCAATACCCGGGACTTTTTTCTCTTGTGCCGGTGTCGGTTGAGGCGCTGCCGGCTTGGGGGCTTCGCTGCTGCAGGCGACCAGAAAACTGAACAGGGTGAGTAAAACCAGTGGTCGTAGCGGCATGTACGGCTCCAGAAAGGACAAAATCCGTGGCGTGAAAATAAACAAACATAATAGCCCGCCTATATACCGTAAAGGCTATGGCTTGTCTTGCCACGGGGATGCGCTACCATGGCCCTCCCTTTTTTTGTTGCCTGCCACCATGCACTGTCCCTTCTGCGGTGCCAACGACACCAAGGTCATTGACTCGCGTCTGGTCGCCGAGGGCGATCAAGTGCGTCGCCGGCGCGAATGCCTGGCCTGCGGTGAACGTTTCACCACCTTCGAAACCGCCGAACTGGTATTGCCACGTCTGATCAAGTCCGACGGCAGCCGCCAGCCTTTCGACGAAGACAAACTGCGCGCTGGTATGCAGCGCGCCCTGGAAAAACGCCCGGTGAGTGTCGAGCGGCTGGAGGCGGCACTGGTGCATATCAAGCACAAGCTGCGCGCGACCGGCGAGCGCGAGGTCAAGAGCCTGGTCGTTGGAGAACTGGTGATGGGCGAGCTGCAAAAGCTCGACGAAGTCGCCTACATCCGTTTCGCTTCGGTGTATCGACGCTTCCAGGATCTCAATGAGTTCCGCGAAGAGATCGACCGCCTGGCCCGTGAGCCGGTTAAACAATGACCTCAGAACAAGCGGTCCTCGACGCCCATTACATGGCCCGCGCCCTCGAGCTGGCGCGCAAGGGCCTGTACACCACGCACCCCAACCCACGTGTGGGCTGCGTGATTGTGCGCGATGGGCAGATTGTCGGCGAAGGCTGGCATGAACGCACCGGCGAGCCCCATGCCGAACCGAATGCCCTGCGCGCCGCCGGCGACAAGGCGCGTGGTGCCACGGTGTACGTGACCCTCGAACCGTGCAGCCATCACGGGCGTACACCGCCTTGCGCGGATGCGCTGGTGAGCGCCGGGGTCGCACGCGTCGTGGCCGGCATGCAGGACCCCAACCCGGAAGTGGCCGGGCGCGGTATGCAGCGCTTGGCCCAGGCGGGTATCGAGGTGCACAGCGGTGTCCTGGAGGCCCAGGCCCGTGCATTGAACCCGGGTTTCCTCAAACGCATGGAACACGGCTTGCCATTTGTGCGGGTCAAGCTGGCGATGAGCCTGGACGGTCGCACCGCGATGGCCAGTGGCGAGAGCCAATGGATCACCGGCCCCGCCGCCCGCGCCGCTGTGCAGCGCCTGCGCGCCGAGGCCAGCGTGGTGCTGACGGGCGCCGACACGGTACTGGCTGACGGTGCGCGCTTGACCGTACGTGCCGCCGAACTGGGTCTGGATGAAGAAACCACTGCGCTCGCCATGTCGCGTCCACCGCTGCGTGTGTTGATCGATGGTCGCCTGCGCGTGCCGCTCAACGCACCGTTTTTCAAGGCTGGCCCGGCGTTGGTCATCACCTGCGTCACGCCGGAGAACCAGTTCCCCCGTGGCCCCGAGTGCCTGGTGGTGCCGGGCGTAGAGGGCCAGGTCGACCTGCGCTCGGCCCTGGTCGCGTTGGCCGCCCGTGGCGTCAACGAAGTATTGGTGGAAGCCGGCCCAAGCCTGGCGGGCGCCTTTGCCCAGCAGGGCCTGGTGGACGAGTACGTGATATTCGTCGCCGGCAAGTTCCTCGGCTCCGCCGCCCGACCCTTGTTGGACTGGCCGCTTGAGAAACTGGCGGATGCCCCCCAACTCAAGATCACTGAAATGCGCGCTGTAGGCGACGACTGGCGAGTCACTGCCATTCCCGTCCCGGCGGCGAGCGTATAATTCCCGGCCTGCGCCACGCGCAGCCTCGTTTTCCAGGAGAAGGCCATGTTCACCGGCATTATCGAATCCATCGGCAGCATCCGCGCCATGACCCCCAAAGGCGGCGACGTACGCCTGCTGGTTGAAACCGGCAAGCTCGACCTCGGCGACGTCAAGCTGGGCGACAGTATCGCCGTCAGCGGCGTGTGCCTGACCGTCATCGAATTGCCGGGCAACGGCTTTGCCGCCGACGTCAGCCGGGAAACCCTGGACTGCACCGCGATGAACGACCTCAAGGCCGGCAGCCCGGTGAACCTGGAAAAGGCCCTGACACCGACCACTCGTCTCGGCGGCCACCTGGTCAGCGGTCACGTTGATGGCGTCGGTGAAGTCGTTGCCCGCAGTGAAAACGCACGCGCCGTGGAATTCCGCATCCGTGCACCTAAAGAGTTGGCCAAGTACATCGCCCACAAAGGCTCGATCACCGTCGACGGCACCAGCCTGACCGTGAACGCCGTGAATGGCGCCGAATTCGAACTGACCATCATTCCCCACACCCTCAGCGAAACCATCATGGCCTCGTACCAGCCGGGTCGCCGGGTGAACCTGGAAGTGGACTTGCTTGCCCGTTACCTGGAGCGCCTGTTGCTGGGCGAAAAGGCCGCAGAGCCAGCATCCGGGAACATCACTGAAAGTTTTCTGGCCGCTAACGGCTACCTGAAATCCTGACCAAGGGGGTGCCGCGTGGCGCTCAATAGCATCGAAGAACTGGTTGAAGACATCCGCCAAGGCAAGATGGTCATCCTGATGGATGACGAAGACCGCGAAAACGAAGGCGACATCATCATGGCCGCCGAGGCCTGCCAGCCTGAGCACATCAACTTCATGGCCAAGCACGCCCGTGGGCTGATCTGCATGCCCATGAGCCGCGAGCGTTGCGAGTTGCTCAAGCTGCCGTTGATGGCACCGCGCAATGGTTCGGGTTTTGGTACCAAGTTCACGGTTTCCATTGAAGCAACCACCGGTGTCACCACCGGTATCTCCGCCGCCGACCGCGCACGCACCGTGCAAGCCGCTGCCGCGAAGGATGCCAAGGCTGAAGACATCGTCAGCCCCGGTCACATCTTCCCGCTGATGGCCCAGCCGGGCGGCACCCTGGCCCGTGCCGGCCACACCGAAGCCGCCTGCGACCTGGCGCGCATGGCCGGTTTCGAACCGAGCGGGGTGATCTGCGAAGTGATGAACGACGACGGCACCATGGCCCGTCGTCCGGAACTGGAAACCTTTGCCGCCGAACACAACATCAAGATCGGCACCATTGCCGACCTGATCCACTACCGCATGATCCACGAACGTACCGTTCAGCGGATTGCCGAGCAGCCGCTGGACAGCGAACTGGGCCAATTCAATTTGGTGACCTACCGTGATTCAGTGGAAGGCGACGTGCACATGGCCCTGACCCTGGGCAACATCTGTGCGGAAGAACCGACCCTGGTGCGGGTGCACAACATGGACCCGCTGCGTGACTTGTTGATGGTCAAGCAACCGGGGCGCTGGAGCCTGCGGGCCGCCATGGCTGCGGTTTCCGAGGCGGGCAGTGGCGTGGTGTTGTTGCTCGGCCACCCGTTGGATGGCGATGTGTTGCTGGCGCATATCCGCGAAACGGCTGACCACGCGCCGGTGAAAAAGCCGACCACCTACAGCATCGTCGGTGCCGGTTCGCAGATCCTGCGGGACCTCGGTGTGCGCAAAATGCGCCTGATGAGCGCACCGATGAAATTTAATGCGATATCCGGTTTCGATCTGGAAGTTGTAGAATACGTGCCCTCCGAATAAAGGCCGGCGATTTTTGCCCCTTGTTCGCGGTTAAATCATCACTAAGGGACGCCCTTTTCGCGTCCCGGCTCTTTAAGAGATTTGTCGAATGACCCTGAAGACCATCGAAGGTACCTTCATCGCCCCCAAAGGCCGCTATGCCCTGGTGGTTGGCCGCTTCAACAGCTTCGTGGTTGAAAGCCTGGTAAGCGGTGCCGTGGACGCCCTGGTTCGCCACGGTGTGAGCGAAAGCGATATCACCATCATCCGTGCCCCTGGCGCCTTCGAAATTCCACTGGTTGCGCAAAAAGTCGCGCAACAGGCTGAATACGCGGCGATCATCGCCCTGGGCGCGGTCATTCGTGGCGGTACCCCGCACTTCGAATACGTGGCGGGCGAATGCACCAAGGGTCTGGCCCAGGTGTCCATGGAGTTCGGCGTGCCAGTCGCTTTCGGCGTACTGACCGTTGATTCCATCGAGCAAGCCATCGAGCGTTCCGGCACCAAGGCCGGTAACAAAGGCGCTGAAGCTGCCCTGTCCGCCCTGGAAATGGTCAGCCTGCTGTCGCAGTTGGAGGCCAAGTGATTTCCGACGAGAGCGATCGTTTCAACCCACGCGACCCACGCCCAGCGGACGCCGGCAAGCCGTCCAAGAACGAGAAGCGTCGCGCTGCTCGTCAGTTGGCAACCCAGGCGCTGTATCAGCGTCAGTTGGCGGGCGCCTCGTTGAACGAAATCGAAGCACAGTTTCGCGTCGACAACGATTTCACCTTTGCCGATCTGCCGTACTTCCACGACATCCTGCACGGTGTGCATGCCCACCTGACCGAGATCGACACGGCCCTGGCACCTTGCCTGGACCTGACCCTCGAAGAGTTGGACCCGGTTGAGCTGTGTGTGATGCGCCTGTCGGCCTGGGAGCTGCTGTATCGCGTCGACGTGCCGTACCGCGTGGTGATCAACGAAGGCATCGAACTGGCGAAAGTCTACGGTTCGACTGACGGCCACAAGTTCGTCAACGGCGTGCTCGACAAGCTGGCTCCGCGCCTGCGTGAAGCCGAAGTAAAGGAGCACAAGCGCTGATCCGCGCTTGAGCTACCGTGGGCGAGTTTGAGCTGATCCGCAGATACTTCGCCGCCGCGCCTTGTGCGCAGGGCGGTGAAGGCATTGCCTTGGGGATCGGCGACGACTGCGCCTTGCTGGCGCTCCCCGCAGGGGAGCAACTGGCGGTTTCTACCGATACGCTGGTGGCCGGTGTGCACTTCGCCGACCCTTGCGATCCCTTCCTGCTCGGTCAGCGCTCGCTGGCCGTGGCGGTGAGCGACTTGGCTGCCATGGGCGCCAACCCTCTAGCGTTTACCCTTGCACTCACTACCCCGACGGTCGATGCCGATTGGTTGCAACGCTATGCCCAAGGTTTGAACGCGATGGCACAGCGCTGTGGCGTGGGCCTGATCGGTGGCGACACTACCCGTGGGCCGCTGAGCCAGACCCTGACCGTGTTTGGTCGTGTCCCGGCTGGGCAGGCGTTGACGCGCAGCGGGGCACGGCCGGGCGACCTGCTGTGTGTCGGTGGCGAGTTGGGTAACGCCGCGGGTGCCTTGCCGTTGGTACTGGGCCAGCGCAGCACCCAGGCCACCATCGCCGAACCGTTGCTGGCGCATTACTGGTCGCCGCAACCACAGTTGGCCTTGGGGCTGGCGTTGCGGGGCAAGGCGACGTCCGCGATGGATATCTCCGATGGGTTGTTGGCTGATTGCGGGCATATCGCCAAGGCGTCGTCTGTCGGTCTGTTGGTTGAGTGTCAGAAGTTACCGCTGTCCACGGCCTTGCTGGCGTTTGTTGGTGAGGACGAGGCGCGCGTGGCCGCCTTGAGCGGGGGCGACGACTACGTACTGGCGTTTACCCTGCCACCTGCCGAGTTGGCGCCGCTGCTGGCCGACGGCTGGCCGATCCATGTGATCGGCCGGGTCGAGGCGGGGCAGGGCGTGACGCTGCTCGACGCACACGGGCAGGACATCACTCCGGTCGTGCGCGGCTACCAGCATTTTCGAGACACGCCGTAAACCGGCGACCTGCGCTAACCTCTATACGGTTCACGCCGTGTAGGAGGTCGTCACCATGCCTGTGAGTTACTGGCTGCTGATAGCGCTGTGTACTGTCGTGCCGCTGGTGCAGGCGGGCGATGCAGCGCCCCCCGGCAAGATCATGCTGGCCAGCGAAGAATGGAACGACTACACCAACCGAGATGGTAGCGGCCTGGCGTGGGACGTCTTGCGCCAGATCTTCGAGCCGGTGGGCATCACTGTGCAAAGCCGTAGCGTGCCCTATACGCGTTCTGTAGGCCTGGCCCAGCGCGGCGAGGTGGATGGCTGGGTCGGTTCTTATCGTGACGAGGCCGACGGTGTGTTGTACCCCCACTGGAACTTCGACTCCGACCACATCTACGCGCTTGGGCTGGCCACCGCGCCAACGCCGAGCCTCGCCACTCTGGGCAAGTACCGTCTGGCCTGGGTGCGCGGTTATAAGTACGAGGAGTACTTGCCCAATGTGCTGCACTTCGAGCAGATCGAGCGCCGCAACGGCATTCTGTTGATGCTGCAACACGGACGTGCCGATTTTTATATCGATGCGCTCAGCGAAGCCAAATATGTCCTCGCTCAGGCAGACGACCCCACACAATTCAAGCTCACCCACATTGCCGAACTACCGCTGTACATAGGGTTTGCCGATAACGAGCGTGGGCGCGCCCTGATGGTTGTGTATGACCAGCGGGTGGCCGCCCTGGTCAAAAGCGGCGAGCTGAAGCCGATTTTCGAGCGCTGGAAGCAGCCTTATCCGTTCTGACCTGCATAGAACCAGGTCGAAGGCCAATCGAACCGATTGATCTTTATCAGCGATAATTCAGCTTAAGCGTCTGTAGGAACCTGCTGTTACAATGACCGCCTCTGTGAAATCTGAAATCAGGAGCACACGGTGCCCGTCGTTTTCGTCGCCGCTTCCAAGCTGCCTACCCCTTTTGCCACGTTCACCATGAACGGCTTCCTCGAAGAGGCCACCGGCCGCGAGCACGTTGTGCTCAGCCTGGGTGACATCGCCGACGGCGCGCCAGTGCTGGGTCGTGTGCACTCCGAATGCCTGACCGGTGACGCACTGTTCAGCCAGCGCTGCGACTGTGGTTCGCAACTGGAAGCCGCACTGCGCGCCATCGCCCGTGAAGGCCGCGGCGTGTTGTTGTACCTGCGTCAGGAAGGCCGTGGCATTGGCCTGATGAACAAGATCCGCGCCTATGAGTTGCAAGATGGCGGCGCCGATACCGTCGAAGCCAACGAGCGCCTGGGCTTTGCCGCCGACCAGCGTGACTACGGCATCTGCCTGCCGATGCTGGAACATCTGGGGGTGAAATCCCTGCGCTTGATGACTAACAACCCGCGCAAGGTCAAAGCCTTGACCGAGATGGGCATCACCGTGGCCGAGCGCGTACCGCTGCACACCGGGCACAATCCGCACAACAAGCTCTACCTGGCGACCAAGGCCAGCAAGCTCGACCACATGATGGGCAACGAGCATCAGGGCGAGGTCGACCGCGCGTGACCCGCGGCCAGGTGAAACGGCGACTATCCTTCAACTGGTGGCAGTACCTGGCCCTGGCACTGCTGCCCTTGTTCGTGATCAACCTGGTGTTCGGCCAAGCCGAACCCTTGTTGCCCGTACTGGCCATGCCGTTCTTTATCGCCGGCGTGGCCTCGATGTTTCTGAGCCTGCGTTACTTCAACGGCTATAAACACGCACTGATCGCCACCGCCAAAGCCCTCGACACCCACGATGAACCGGCCGCCTGGCTCACCCTTGCGGCCCGTCGGCGTACGGCGCTGATGGTGGCGGCCTTGCCGGCCTGGATCGGTGCGCTGGCGGTATTCGTCGGCCTGGAAGCGGTGCCGCTATGCCTGCTGGCGCTGTCGACTGGGGTGCTGTTCTATCTCTACCGCATTCCGCGTCAGTTGGGATGAAGCGTTACTGGCTGGCGGTGTTGCTGGCGTTCAGTGTCCAGGCGGTGGCGGTTGAGCGTGTCGTCAGCCTGGCGCCGTCCCTCTCTGAGATCGTGGTTGAACTGGGGGCTGCCGACCTGTTGGTGGGTGTGCTAGACGGTGGCGAACGGCCCGCTGCATTGGCCAACGTGCCCTCGGTCGGGCAATACGGCCAGTTGGACATGGAGCGCTTGCTCAGCCTCAAGCCGGACTTGATCCTGCTGTGGCCCGGCAGCGTCGGCCCGGCCCAGCGCGAGCAACTGCAGCGCCTGAATATCCCCGTGTATGTCGCCGAACCCCACAGCCTTGAACAGTTGACCACCCAAGTCCAAGCCATTGCCCAGCAGTTAGGGCGGGCCGAAGCGGGTCGGCAGTTGTCTGGGCAGTTGCGTCAACGCTTGGCCGAACTGCGTCAGCGCTATCAACGTGCCGAGCCCCTGCGGGTGTTTTACCAAGTGTGGAACCAGCCGCTGTATACCGTCGGCGGCGGGCAGATCATCAGCGATGCGCTCAGTGTGTGTGGTGCACGCAATGTGTTCGATGACTTGAAGCTGCCCGCGCCGCAGGTGAGCATCGAGTCGGTGTTGCAGCGTAATCCCGACTTGATTCTGGTAGGCGACCAGGCTCAGAAGGAAGCCTGGAAGGTCTGGCCCGCTATGGTGACGCGGGTGCGGTTGGTGCCCGACAAAGGCCTGGAGCGGCCCAGCGGGCAGATGCTGGAGGCTGTGGCGCGGTTGTGTCAGGTAATTGCTCCGAGTCTTTGAGACCTTCTCGGGGGCAAGCCCCCTCCCACCTTTGATCTGTGAATACATTCAAAATGTGGGAGGGGGCTCACTGGCGACGATCAGATTTCAGGCGTCCAGGTCACGCCGAACATCAGCGCCCGACCTTCTTCCCGGTAGCCATATTGCTGGCCTTGATACTGATACAGCGCCCGGCTGTAGGTTTTGTCCAGCAGGTTATCGACCTTCATGTTCAGCGTGACTTCACGGCTCACGGCCCAGTTGGCGCGTAATCCAAGCAATCCATAACCACCCAGCGGTTGCTGGTTCTTCGGATCGTCGTAGCTGCTGCTGACCGCTTGCCAGCTGGCACCGATGCCAAACTGGTCGAATTGACGGTCCAGGTCCAGGCTCAAGGTGCGCCTGGCACGACGGGCCAAAGTCCGCCCGGAGTCACGATCCCGTGGGTCAATCATTGCCAGTCCCAGGCTGCCTTGCCAGCCGAACAGCTCTTGCTTGAGTGTGGCTTCGAAGCCATTGATACGCGCCGAACTGACATTTTGCGGGCCATCGCTGCCGAATACGATCGCGTCCTGAATGTCGGTGCGGTACAGCGACGCTTCCAGGCGGCTAGTGTCGCTGAGCTGGCTGCGCCATTGCACTTCGTAGCTTTTCGAGGTTTCGGGTTTCAGGTTCGGGTTGCTGTTTTTAAAACCGTATTCGTCCGGGTAGTACAGGTCGTTGAACGTCGGCGCGCGGAAGCCCTCGCTGTAACTCAGCAGCAGGTCGTTGTCCGGGTTGACCGGTACGGTCAAGGTGCCGCTCCAGCTGTTGTGACCACCGAACTGTTGATTCTGGTCGCGACGCAGGCCCAGCTCTGTAGAAAAGTACCGGGCTTGAAACCGATGCTGGATAAACGCGGCACGGTTCCAGCGGCTGTCTTCGGCGAGCGTAGTGCTGCTGTTGACCCGATCTTCGTACCAGTCGGCGCCCAGGATCAGGCTGTTCTGGTCATTGAGGTTCAGGTCGTTCTGCCAGTTCAGCGAGTCGCGGTAAGTGTTGAACACACTGCGTTCGTCGCTGAGTTTATCCAGGGTTTTTTCGCGGTTTTCACTGTGTCCCAGTTCGACGCGGGATTTCCAGAGGTCGTTGATCTGTGCGTCGACATAGCTGCTGACACTACTGACGCTGAAGTCGGTGTAGGGCTTCTGCTGGAAACTTTGATAGGTGGCCGAGTCATAGCGACCGAAGGGGTTATCGAACTCGCTTTTGCCGCGGTTATCCAGAACGTTTATGCCGGCATCGACGTCATCGGTGAAGGCATGGCTCAGGCTGAAGCTGACAGCTTGGTTGCGATAGGCATCATGATCGCCATCGCTGGGGTACGAGGTGTGCGTGCGGTTGATCCCGGCCGTGTCATCCAGGCTGGCGCCGAGGCTGAAGCGGGTTTGCTGGTCGCCCCCGGACAGCCCAAGGCTGCGTTCCCACGTGTGGTTGCTGCCAATACCCACGTGCATGCGTGGTTGTAGGCCTGACTCGGTGTTGCGCCGGGTGAAGATCTGAATCACACCGCCAATGGCATCGCTGCCGTAGATCGCCGAACGTGAGCCACGTAGCACTTCGATACGCTCAACCTGCTCAATGTTGAGGTATTGCAGGTTGCTGGTGCCGGTGGTGGAGCTGCTGATGCGCTGGCCATCCACCAGCACCAGGCTCTGGGCGGTCGAGGTGCCACGAATGTAAACGTTGGTCGCGCTGCCACGGCCACCGCTTTGTGCCACCTGTACGCCGGGCACGCGGCTCAGCAAGTCGCTTACGCTGGTGGGTTGCAGGCGGTCGATATCATCGCGGGTGAAGACGGTGTTGGCAGCGCTGCTGTCATTACGCGCCTGGACCTGGCGGTTGGCGCTGATGACCACGTCGGGGAGCTTCAGGGCGTTGTCGCGCTCGAAGGTGTCGGCGAGCAGATCGGCGGCGGGGAGCAATAACAGCGGTAAGGCAAAGCGAAGACGGTTCATGGGCTGTCCATAGCAGTCAGCAACAATACAAAACAGATGTGGGAGCTGGCTTGCCTGCGATAGCGGTTTATCAGACACATTGATGTTGAATGTGCCACCGTCATCGCAGGCAAGCCAGCTCCCACATTTTGATCCGGTTTCTACCGGGGGACCGGGTTACAGGCCCAGCAGCGCCAGGCGCTCGCGAACCGAAGCCTCGATCCCAGCCTCATCCAGCCCACACTCGGCCAACATCTGCGCCGGCTTGGCGTGTTCGACGTACACATCCGGCAGGCCCAGGTGCAGCACCGACTTGAGGATATTCTCCCGCGCCAGGTACTCGCTGACCGCCGCGCCCGCGCCGCCCATGATGGCGTTCTCTTCGAGGGTTACCAGCAACTCGTGGCTACCGGCAATCTCGCGCACCAAGGCTTCATCCAGCGGTTTGACGAAACGCATGTCGACTACGGTGGCGTCGATCTTCTCTGCAACCTTCAGCGCTTCGGCCAATTGCACGCCAAACACCAGGAACGCGGTCTTGCTGCCTTGGCGACGGACGATGCCTTTGCCGATCTCGATCGGTTCCAGGTCCTTCTCGATCACCGCGTTCGGGCCGGTGCCGCGTGGGTAACGCACGGCGGCCGGGCCGTTGTACAGGTGGCCGGTGCTGAGCATCTTGCGCAGTTCGTTCTCGTCGCTCGGCGTCATCACCAGCATGCCGGGGATGCAACGCAGGTAAGACAAGTCGAAACTACCGGCGTGAGTCGGACCGTCTTCGCCGACTAAACCCGCGCGGTCGATGGCGAACAGCACGTCGAGGTTCTGTACCGCCACATCGTGAACAAGCTGGTCATAGCCGCGCTGCAGGAACGTGGAATAGATCGCGACCACCGGCTTGGCGCCTTCACAGGCCATGCCGGCGGCGAAGGTCACCGCGTGCTGTTCGGCAATTGCCACGTCGAAGTAGCGCAGCGGGAAACGCTCGCTGAATGCCACCAGGTCGGAGCCTTCCTTCATCGCCGGGGTAATCCCCACCAGGCGTGGATCAGCGGCAGCCATGTCGCACAGCCATTCGCCGAACACCCCGGAGTACTTCGGCCCGCTGGCCTTTTTCGGCGCAGCGGCGGGGGCGTCCACAGGTTCCAGTTTGGTGATGGCGTGGTAGCCGATCGGGTCGACTTCCGCTGGCGCGAAGCCTTTGCCTTTCTTGGTGACGATATGCAGGAACTGCGGGCCCTTGAGGTCACGCATATTGCGCAGTGTGGCGATCAGGGTCGGCAGGTCGTGGCCGTCGATGGGGCCGATGTAGTTCCAGCCCAGCTCTTCGAACAGGGTGCCTGGGACCAGCATGCCCTTGGCGTACTCTTCGGTGCGCCGGGCAATTTCCCAGGCGCCGGGCAGGCGCGAGAGCACCTTTTTGCTGCCTTCGCGCATGCTGGCGTAGGTGCGGCTGGAAAGGATCTTGGCCAGGTAATTGGACAGGCCACCGACATTGCGTGAGATCGACATGTCGTTGTCGTTGAGGATCACCAGCATGTTGGCGTCCACTTCCGGCGCATGGTTCAGTGCCTCGAAGGCCATGCCGGCGGTCAACGCGCCATCACCGATCACCGCAATCGCCTTGCGATCACTGTTTTGCAGGCGGGCGGCAATCGCCATGCCCAGCGCTGCACTGATGGAGGTGCTGGAGTGGCCGACGCCAAAGGTGTCGTACTCGCTCTCGGAGCGACGCGGGAAGGCGGCGATGCCGTCCTTCTGGCGCAGGCTGTTCATGCGCTCACGACGACCGGTGAGGATTTTATGCGGATACGCCTGATGGCCCACGTCCCACACCAACCGGTCGTCCGGAGTGTCGAACACGTAATGCAGGGCGATGGTCAGCTCGATCACGCCCAGCCCGGCACCGAAATGCCCACCGGTCTGGCCGACCGTGTAGAGCAATTCCAGGCGCAACTCATCGGCCAGGGTTTCCAGCTCGGCTTCACCTAGTCGACGCAGGCCGTCCGGCGTGGCAGCACGGTCGAGCAGGGGCGTGGACGGGCGCTTGCGGGGAATCTCTTGAAACGTCGTGGGCATCAGGCGAATCGTTATAGGTATAGAAGAGGCGGCAGTTTACCTCAAGCATCGCAAACTGCCCACGCGGAGCGCCGAACTTGGCTGATAGGCGGCGCGAATGGCCGCACTTATCAATGGCGGCGTTCGACGATATACCGCGCCAGGTCGCGCAGTGGCTCGGCCGCCGCGTCGAAAGGTCGCAGGGCATCCAGGGCTTGGTCGCGCAGTTCCAGGGCATAAGCCTTGGCCGCTTCGAGCCCGAGCAGCGCGGGGTACGTTGGTTTGTCCCGCGCGATATCGGCGCCTTGGCGTTTGCCCAGGGTGGCCGTGTCACTTTCCACGTCGAGAATGTCGTCCTGCACCTGGAATGCCAGGCCGATGGCCCGGGAATAGACCTGCAAGGCGGTCAATTGCGCCGTTTCTGCGCGGCCGCTGGCCAGGGCGCCCAGGTGCACGGCGGCTTCGATCAAGGCGCCGGTCTTGTGGCGGTGCATGTGTTCCAGGGCCGTTTGGTCCAGCTTGAGGCTGACCGAACCCATATCGATGGCTTGCCCGCCGACCATGCCGGCCGGGCCTGCAGCGTGGGCCAGGGCGGTCACCATGCGCAGGCGGATCTCGGCATTCACACTGCTCAGGCGCGGGTCCAGCAGGGCGCTGAACGCCAGGCTTTGCAGGCCATCACCGGCCAAAATCGCATAGGCTTCGTCAAAGGCTTTGTGGGTGGTCGGCTGGCCGCGACGCAGATCGTCGTCGTCCATCGCCGGCAAATCGTCGTGTACCAGGGAATAGGCGTGAATCAACTCCACCGCACACGCCGCGCCATTGGCCTCTTCGGCCGGTACGCCCAAGGCTTCACAGGCCGCGTACGCCAGCAATGGGCGCACCCGCTTGCCGCCATTCATCACGCTGTAGCGCATGGCGTCGTAGAGGCGGTTCATCTCCGGGCTTGGCGCAACAAACAAGGGTTCCAGCGCCGCATTGACCCGGGCTTGGCTACTGGCCTGATACGCGTCGATCATTCCGGCTGTTCCGCATCGAAAGGTTCCTCGGCCAACTCGCCGTCACGCTCCAGCAGCACCTGCACTTTCTGCTCAGCCTGCGCCAACGCGCTCTGACAGTCGCGAGTCAGGCCGATGCCTTGCTCAAACGCCGTCAACGAGTCTTCCAGCGACAACTCGCCGTTCTCCAGACGCTCGACCAGGGTTTGCAGGTCGGCGAGGGATTGTTCGAAATCGAGTGCAACTTTTTTGCGGGCCATGGCGGCTATTCCGGTAGACGGTAAACCGGCGCGACACTAGCAGACATGGGGATTCTGGGCAAATGAGTGGGGGAGGGTGTTCAGGCGGTGAGCCGAATAAGCGCCCTATTCGGCTCACCGCCGGTCAGGATCTTTGCGCCATTGACGAGCACTGTTCTTGTGATGTTTTCAACTGTGCTTCAAATGTCTGCAATCCCACGTGCATTTCCTGTAGCGCAGCAATTTTCAGGGCCAGTTCCTGCTTCTTGTCTGCGATTGCCTGGTCCGCCCGCTCCCAAGGCAATGCATCGCCTACGTGGCCGGAAAGAATTTCCTGCAACTCCTTGAGCTTGAACCCCAATTGCTGCGCGCACTTTATGAACATCAGCAGCTCAACGTTCTGCGCCGAATAGACCCGGTACTGGCCCTGACGCTGCGGCGCAGGCAGCAGCCCAATCGCCTCATAGTGACGAATCGCCTTGATGGTCGTGCCCGACAACTGCGCGGCTTTGCCGATGTACATGAAAACTCCTTTTTTCCGTTAAAGCGCCGGCCTGTTTCAGCCATGTATCCCGCTGCGCCGCAGTGGAGCCCAGCACCGGCCCGAGCAGCAATGTCTTTGCTGTCTTGATACCGCACAGCCCCAGCGTGGTCTTGCGCATCTGGTGAATGCCCGGCATGCGATAGAACCAGCGGTAATACCATGGCGGCGTGTCCAGGGTCACCAGCAAATGTGCCGTTCGGCCGCGAAGCAGTTTGTCAGGAAAAACCTTGCCTGCACGGTATTTAAAGGCAAAGCCGGGTAGGAAAATTCGGTCTATAAAGCCCTTCATCAACGCGGGGATGCCACCCCACCAAATCGGGAAAACAAATGTCAGGTGAGTGGCCCAAAGAATGTCGTCTTGCGCGCTGAGTAGGTCGGGCTCCAGCGGTTGAATCTGGGTGTAACCATTATGAAGGACGGGGTCGAAAGCCAGTTCGCCCAAGCGCAGGACGCGTACTTCATGGCCGACGGTTTTTGCTGCGTGGATGTAGGAGTCGGCCAGGGCTGAACAGAAGCTGGAGGCAGAAGGATGGCAAAGGATCACCAGCGTGCGCAGGGTCATGGGGGAGGTCCTGAATGTGGCATTTCAGGGTAAAGGCTGCTGTATAGGGGAGAGTCAAGTCCGTGGTCCGCAATTGCCAGCAGGAGGTTTCTGTAGTTATTGAAAGGTCCTTCTTGAAGCGCGCTTCGCCCCTTGTGACAGTAAATCCGCCTGACTAGCCTGCCTCAAAACTCCAGAGTGAAATGGCATGAGCGAACCCTGTATCGGCTTGACCACACCCCCTGCGGGCTACAGTGACTGGTTGACGGACTTGAAGGGCCGTATTCATGCGGCGCAACAGCGCGCAACACTGGCGGTGAATCGGGAATTGGTGTTGCTCTATTGGCAGATCGGCCACGACATTTTGACCCGCCAGGCGGAGCAGGGCTGGGGCAGCAAAGTCATTGATCGACTTGCCCAGGATTTGCGTGCGGCCTTTCCCCGAATGAAGGGTTTTTCGCCGCGTAATCTCAAGTACATGCGTGCTTTTGCCGAGGCGTGGCCAGATGCTGAATTTGTGCAAGAGGTGCTTGCACAATTGCCCTGGTATCACCATTTGGCATTACTGGACAAACTCCCCGGCCCCGAAACCCGCCGCTGGTACATCACCCAGGCGATAGAGAACAACTGGTCGCGTAACTCGTTGGTGATGCAAATCGAAAACCGCTTGCTGGAGCGCAGTGGCAAGGCCGTCAGCAACTTTGAGAGCCACCTGCCCAAACCGCAATCCGACCTGGCGCGCGAGTCGCTGAAAGACCCTTACCGTTTTGACTTTCTCAGCCTGGCCCTGGACGCGCAGGAGCGCGATATAGAAAACGCCTTGATCAAACACGTCACCGACTTTCTGTTGGAGCTGGGCGCCGGTTTCGCCTTTGTCGGCCAGCAAGTACTGGTGGATGTCGGGGGCGATGAGTTCTTTATCGACCTGCTGTTCTATCACGTGAAGCTACGATGCTACGTGGTCATCGAACTGAAAGCCGGCAAGTTCAAACCCGAACACCTGGGGAAGCTGAGCTTTTATCTCGCTGCAGTCGATGCCCAGCTTAAACACCCACAAGATGGGCCCACCATCGGCCTGCTGTTGTGCAAGAGCAAGAACGAAGTCGTCGCCGAATATGCATTGCGCGACAACAACCGACCGATTGGCGTGGCGGAGTATCAGGTGGTTGAGTCGTTGCCCGCAGAATTGCGGACCAGCCTGCCAAGTATTGAGCAGATAGAGCGGGAATTGGCGGGTTGAAACCGACTGATTGCCTCAAAAACCCGGCGGAATATACCCCGGCACAAACGGCACATTCAGGCACTTGCCATGCAAGATCCGGCCATCTTCAATCCTGAACAGCACGATCTTCTTCGCCTTATCCACCGTGGCTTCAAGCTTGCAATCCGAACTGTGCCCGACTTGCTGGTAATACTCCGTATACACCATCCCGTTCCCGGTGTGGTTCATTGAAGTCCCAGCAGCTTCGGTGGTCGTCCATGAAGAAGACTTGTGCCAGGTCATCACCACTTGGGTGTCGCCATTGGGTGCATTTTGCTTCTTCATCGAATCGGGTTTGCCGAACAAATTCAGCGCCTCTTGCACGTCACGGCCTTCCCAGCGCGATTGTGCAATCAGGTGGCACCCGTTGATAAACAGCACGGCAGGCAACAAAAGCCCAGCCAGCAACAGCCTTGTCCATGTAGGCATAGTGAATCCTTCCTGTAGGTGAGTGTTGCTCAGCGTTTGTTGCCCAACATGTCGTCGAGGTCATCGACCATCTGGCGCTTCTCCTGAGTTGGCCCCAATTGGTCGAACATGGCTTTGGTGGTCTGGATCATCTGCAGGTGGGTCATCTTGCCCATGGCGATGGTGTCCTTGCTCTTGCCCGGTTCGCAGACAAACGCGAGCGTGCGGTCGAGCCAGAACTCCTTCGGCGTCTGCCAGGTGTTGGATACCTTCAAGTGCGTGAGGGTGTAGGAAAAGGATGCGACCGACTGGCCGTTAAGAAAGCGCACCTTGCGTGTGGGGCACTGCACCTCGATGTTGTACACATCGATCATCGGTTTGCCCGGTTCTTCATACACCACCGTGACAGCGACCAGTTTCGCGCCCTTGTTGTGGTTCGAGGGCACCACAGAAGTGCGGTCAGCCACGTACATCACGTTTTTATGGGCCCGGCCGCTGCCGTAGATGATCGACCAGTCGCCGATCGGTGTTTGTTCATCGGCCAATACCGACGTTGTGCTGGTGAGTAAGATGGGCAGCAGTGCCAGGCAGCGACCGACCTTGGTTAATGTATTCAATAGCGTCCTTCCTTGAGGCTCGAAATAAGCGAAGGACTTTAGTGGTGAGGTGGCGCGGTCACAATTAGGGCGAGTGTGCTAATGGCGCATTGCTAGTTAACCAAAAAAGCCTGCGTTTTAAGGCAGGCTTAGTGTGTGCAGCAGTTGAGTTAGTCCTTACGCGCCGTCAACGCTGAGTAACCGTTCATCAAGTTACGATAGTTGGGAATGCGCTGGGACAACAGATTCCCCAGCCCTTCGACATCGTTGCGCCAGTCGCGGTGCAACTCACACGCCACCGAGAACCAGTTCATCAGTTGTGCCCCGGCTTGCGTCATCCGGCTCCACGCCGCCTGCTGCACCGTGGTATTGAACGTGCCCGACGCATCGGTGACCACAAACACCTCAAATCCTTCCGCCAGTGCCGACAGCGTCGGGAACGCCACGCACACATCCGTCACCACACCGGCAATGATGATCTGCTTACGCCCGGTGGCCTTGATCGCCTTGACGAAATCTTCATTGTCCCACGCATTGATCTGACCAGGGCGAGCGATGTACGGCGCGTCCGGGAACATTTCCTTCAGCTCTGGCACCAGCGGGCCATTGGGGCCTTGCTCGAAGCTGGTGGTGAGGATGGTCGGCAAGTTGAAGAACTTGGCCAGGTCCGCCAGGGCGAGCACGTTATTCTTGAACTCGTTGGGCGAGAAGTCCTGCACCAGGGAGATCAGGCCGGTCTGGTGGTCGACCAGCAGAACGATGGCGTCGTCTTTGTTGAGGCGGTTGTAGGTTGGCGTGCTCATGGTTGAATCCCTTTTTGTTTAAGTGGGTTTGGCGTTGCGTTCAACATGGGCACAGATTAATGGGTGGAATGTGGTGGATAAATCGGGTGAGACCGGTAATACCGTCAACTCAGAGGTGACAATTGTTGGAGCGCCAGCAATACCCATCTCTTTCATTTGAAGGACGTTTCCGAGATAGGCGGGAATGCGTGACTAGGCTGCGGATCGTCACTGCTTATTCAGTGATCAGGTTTAGTCGCTCGGACCTCGCTAGGCGCACGCGCCATCCCAAAGACAGGTGTCTTCTCACCTGCACTTTATGGTGGCTGTGCGCAGGGCACCTCCGGGTGCGCCGGTGCCTAGCGGCCGGTCGATTAACCTGCGTACAGCCGCCACCTCTACTCGTTTAGTCGTGAAAGGACGGTGGTATTCACTTACCGCTAGAGGTTTTGCCATGGATAACGTTTGTTCGGACTTACAGTCTTCGCGTGCACCCAACCCATTTGTAGTCAATGAAGAACTGAGCTTTGAGGATGCTGGGTGCGGGTTGCGGAGTTGCTGCAATGTGCGGTGGCGACGCCGCAGGTGCTCGGGGAACCGCTGGGTGCACCGCAGAGGGTGGTGATTCATTTGGTGGAGATGGCGAAGATGGTGGCGGATCGGGCTGTGGAGTGTTTGCAGCCTAGCTAACGCCCTTCAACGGCGGGAAGGTCTATAGGCCGCTGGCTTTTGATCATTCAATTGTCCAATAGCTGTTGGACAATTGAGTTGGGATCTTTACAGACATTAAAAAGCCGGCTTGTGGCCGGCTTCTCGGGGACTGCCTCAGCTTGTTTTTGACAAACCTCACCAGCCTTCAAATCGCTCAGCCCACATCGCGTCTGGCTGAATAGTAGGGGCATCCGCGGGAACTCCTCCGCTTCGCCGAGCAGGGTGGATAGCCTTAAGCCACCCCCTGCCAAATGTGGGCCGCATGATACCCACATTCACCTCAATTGCCCACCTCCGGTTCCGATTTAGAGCCTTCCCAGCCCACTAAGTGTTCATCCAGCGGTACGGGTGGGCGGCGGTTGTTGAGGGTGGACCACCAGAATACCCACCCGACGATCTGGAAGTTCTGCTCGAAGCGCTGGTCGTAGGTGAGGTATTCGTCCGGGTGTTCGCTGGCGTTGTGGCTGCGCATGCGCAAGCCCCCTCCTGGTCGGTTGTAGAGGTATTTGATGCGCAGCATGCCGTCGTGTTCGACGGCGTAGATTTCGCCGTCGATGATTTGGGTGCGGCCGCAGTCGATGGCGAGGGTGGCGCCTTGTTGGATGATGTCGATCATGCTGTTGTCGACCATGTAGGCGCCGCAGGCACGGTCGGGGTTTACGTTGAGGGTGTCGAGGGTGTGCAGGGAGACGCGGATGCGTTCGGTGGAGGTAAATGTGGGGTGGAGGGGGATCTCCACGTCGAGTTTTTCCGGGAGGCAGGCGGGGCCTGTGAGGTATTTGCCGCTGTCTTCGCGGGTGGGTGCAGTCCTTGCGGTGGGGCCGTCCAACAGGAAGTTGACCGGTGGGTGTTTGGGGCCAAGGCCGGTGTTCAGCCACCGGCTGGAGACGCACAGCAGTTCTGCGATCTCGTTGAGTCGGCCCATGGGCACGCCGCGTTTGAACCAGTTGTTCACGTGTTGAGGCGTGACGCCACGGTTCTTGGCGAAGTCGGAAGCGGAAAGATGAACTTCCCGCAGTAGCGCTTTTAAACGATCACCTGATGTATTCATAAACGCAGAGTTTACTGGCCGGGAAAACCAATCAAATAAACTATGCGTTGAATTGCGCCTGTAGGTTTTTGCTTAGTTGTAGCCTGTTTTTTCTATATTTCTTCGCTGTTAAACGTTAGTTGTTGTTAGTTGAACCGGGTGTTTAATTTTTTCCACAAAAAAGCCCCGAATGATCGGGGCTTTCTGGATTGCCGAAGCGGGTATCAGCCTTTGTAGGCGGCAACCGACTTGGTGATCTCGGCGCGGGCGGCGTCTGCGTTGCCCCAACCTTCGATCTTCACCCATTTGCCTTTTTCGAGGTCTTTGTAGTTCTCGAAGAAGTGCTTGATCTGTTCCAGCAGCAGTGGCGGCAGATCGGTGTATTCCTTCACGTCCACGTACAGCTGGGACAGCTTGTCGTGTGGTACCGCGATCACTTTGGCATCGCCGCCGCCGTCGTCGGTCATGTGCAGGATGCCGACCGGGCGTGCGCGGATAACCGAGCCAGGGGTAACCGGGTAAGGGGTTACCACCAGCACGTCGAGGGGGTCACCGTCGTCAGCCAGGGTGTTTGGGATGAAACCGTAGTTGGCCGGGTAGAACATCGGGGTGGCCATGAAACGGTCAACGAACAGGCAGTCGCTGTCTTTGTCGATTTCGTATTTGATCGGCGCGTGGTTGGCCGGAATTTCGATGGCGACGTAGATGTCGTTCGGCAGGTCTTTGCCAGCCGGAATCTTGCTGTAGCTCATTGGGCGTTGCCCCCGTAGTTGGCCATGGAACATGGCCGGATTGGCCTAAAAGTGGCGGCGATTATAGGCATATTCTGACGCCGATGCCACGCGCCAGACGTCGCAAGCTCATTCGCCGTGCGGCTGGTAGCGCGGGTCATGGGCTTGCAGTTGAGTCAGCCGGGCCAGTGGGTCCTGGCGGTAAAAGTGGCTGAGTTGTGCGTACACCTGTGGATAAGTGCTGGCCAGTAAATCCGGGGCACTGAAGAAATATTCGCTGGTGACGGCAAAGAACTCCGCCGGGTTTTCGGCGGCGTAAGGGTCGATCTCGGTTTCGGCGTTCGGGTTGGCGTCCAGCTGGCGATTGAGGTCATCAAAGGCGCTCTGCATCACGCTGGCCCATTCCTGCACGCGCATGTCGTGGTGCAGTGGTGGCAGGCCATTGGCATCGCCGTTGAGCATGTCGAGCTTGTGGGCCAGCTCGTGGATCACCAGGTTGTAGCCTTCCCAGTTGCCACTGGCCAATACGCCGGGCCAGGCAAGGATCACCGGGCCTTGTTGCCAGGCTTCGCCGCTGTGTTCGCCGTCCCACTCGTGTTCGACACCGCTGGCATCGCGATGGCGCTGCGGGCTCAGGAAGTCGTCGGGGTACAACACGATTTCGTGGAAGCCTTGGTACCAGTCGAGGTCGCCCAGGTTCATCAGCGGCAACTGCGCTTGGGCCGCGAGCAGCAGGCGTTGTTCCTGATGCAGTTCGACGCCGGGCAGGGCGGTCAGGTGTTTTTCGGCGAGGAACACCACGCAGGCTTCACGCAGCCACTGGTCCTGTTCGGCGCTGATGCCGTCGAGGAAGGTCAGGTGGTGGCGCACCCGTTGCCAGGTGTCATCGGCAATCGGGTGCTTGGCCAGCAGGCGCCGGCGACGCCAGGCGCTGAGGGACCACATCGGCGGTTACGGCTTGGCTTCGGAGGAAGCGTTGCCAAAGCGGCTGCGGATGACGCCGATGATCATCGGCACCAGGGACAGCAGAATGATGAACACCACCAGCAACGACAGGTTTTTCTTGATAAAGGGCACGTTGCCGAAGAAGTAACCCAGGGTCACCAGGCCGCCGACCCAAATGATGGTGCCGAACACGCTGAAACCGAAGAATCGCGGGTAAGGCATTTTGGCGATGCCGGCGACGAACGGTGCAAAGGTCCGCAGGATCGGCAGGAAGCGCGCCAGGGTCACGGTTTTGCCGCCGTGCTTATCATAGAAATCGTGGGTTTTTTGCAGGTAGTCGCGACGGAAGATTTTCGAGTTCGGGTTACTGAATAGCCGTTCCCCCGCCGTTCGTCCGATCACGTAGTTGGTACTGTCCCCGAGGATCGCCGCCAACATCAGCAGGCCTGCCAGCAAGACGGGGTCCATGCCGCCGCCTGCGGCGACTGCGCCAGCGATGAACAGCAGCGAATCACCCGGCAAGAACGGCATGACCACCAGGCCGGTTTCACAAAAAATAACCAGGAACAAAATGGCGTAGATCCACACACCGTAGTTTTTTACCAGCATGTCGAGGTACACGTCGAGATGCAGGATAAGGTCGAGCGGGTTGAAATCCATGAATGGCACCTGTGTGAATGGCCCGGCTCAGCAGGCCAGTGCGGGGGCTACGGGGGAAGTTAGGCTACAAGCTTATGTCGTGATTCTTACAATCCCTAAGAGGTCGGCATTATACGGATTGGCAAGTGAAAAGCGTGTTGGTTTTGTAGCGGGGGATGTCGTGATTATCCAGGATATGCATCGATCTAAATGTGGGAGGGGGCTTGCTCCCGATGGCGGCAGGTCAGCCAATGAATCTGTTGGCTGACACTCCGCCATCGGGAGCAAGCCCCCTCCTACAGAGGATTTGTGGTGTTTTTGCGGTCAGTCTTCGGTGATCGGCAGCACGTAGCTCTTGAACTCCGTATCTTCACGAAACCCTATCGACTCGTACGTCTTGCGCGCCACGTCGTTATCAACGCTGGTCGACACCCGCAGCCGCACCGCATGGGTTTCCTTGGCCATTTTCTTCGCCGTACGCATCAGGTTGTCCGCGACCAGTTGGCGGCGGGCGTCTTCGGCCACGTAGATGTCGTTGAGAATCCACACGCGCTTGAGTGACAGCGACGAAAAGCTTGGGTACAGCTGGCAGAATCCAAGCAGTTTGTTGTCGTCATCATCCGCCAAGGCCAGGTAAATCACCGATTCCTTGCGCCGCAGGCGCTTTTCCAGGAAGTCACGCGATGAGTCCGGGAACGGCAACGCGCCATAGAACTCGCGATATTTGACGAACAGGGGCGTCAGCAGGTCCAGGTGTTCCAGGGTCGCTTGAGTAATCCGCATGTCAGGCCTCAACGTCTCAATGGGGGATGACCACACAAGCGGCCGTGACTCGATGCTGCCTAACGGCGCTAAAAAGCGCAATCGTGCCGCTATCGGTCATCCGGTGGGCTGAGTAGGAAATTCCCTTTCATCAGGTCGGGGTTATCCGACTCGATGGTCTGAACCTGCGCCTCGTCCTTGAGGTTGACCCCCGACAGCTGCCGGCGACACGCCTCTTTCATCAAGTAAAGCAGGCGATGGGCCGCCATGCCGTAGCTCAAGCCTTCCAGGCGCACATTGGAGATGCAGTTGCGGTAGGCATCGGTAAGGCCGACCTTGGGGTTGTAGGTGAAATACAGCCCCAGGCTATCGGGCGAACTCAGCCCGGGTCGTTCGCCGATCAGGATCACGGTCATCTTGGCACCGAGCAGTTGCCCGATTTCGTCGGCGACGGCCACACGGCCTTGTTCCACCAGAATGACCGGCGACAAGGACCAGCCTTCAGCGTGGGTCTGTTCCTCCATCCGTGTAAGAAACGGCATGGTGTGTTTATGCACCGCCAGCGCCGACAAACCATCGGCGACGACGACGGCCAGGTCGACGCCGCCCGGGTTGGCGTCGGCGTAGTCCCGCAATTGTTGAGCTGACTCCTCACTCAGGCGTCGCCCCAGGTCTGGGCGTTGCAGGTAAAGGTGACGGTCGGCGGCGGCACTGTGCAGCAACAGGCTGTCACGCCCGCGTTCGGCCAACTGGCTGCTCAGGCCGCCATGGTCGAAGGGCAAATGCACGGCATCGCGCGCCTGGGCGTGGGCGAATTGGAAATCCAGCTGTGCGTTGGTGGGGATGCTGGTGCCGGTACGGCCCAGGGCAATACGCGCCGGTGTCAGGCGGCGCAGTTCCAGCCACGGGTTGTCGGGCAGTTCGAGTGATTGCACGGGCGGCTCCTTCATCCCAATTGCGCCAAGGCGTGGCGAAACGCTGGTGGCAGGCTGTTGCCGAAGTGCACCTTGCCGTCGGCTTGCGTGAAGATGCCCATTTTCGCCAGCCATTGTTCAAACTCCGGCGCCGGCTTCAGACCCAAGGTTTGGCGGGCGTACAGGGCATCGTGGAATGACGTGGTCTGGTAATTGAGCATGATGTCGTCGGAGCCGGGGATGCCCATGATGAAGTTGATCCCGGCCACACCCAGCAGGGTCAGCAGGGTATCCATGTCGTCCTGGTCGGCTTCGGCGTGGTTGGTGTAGCAGATGTCACAACCCATCGGCACGCCGAGCAACTTGCCGCAGAAGTGGTCTTCGAGCCCGGCGCGAATAATCTGCTTACCGTTGTACAGGTACTCCGGGCCGATGAATCCTACGACCGTGTTCACCAAGAACGGTTTGAAATGCCGCGCCACGGCGTAGGCCCGGGTTTCGCAGGTTTGCTGGTCGACACCAAAGTGCGCGTTGGCCGACAAGGCACTGCCCTGGCCGGTTTCGAAATACATCAGGTTCTGGCCGAGGGTGCCACGCTTCAGGCTCAGGCCCGCTTCGTACCCTTCCTGCAGCACGCTCAGGTTGATGCCGAAACTGGCGTTGGCCGCCTCGGTGCCGGCAATCGACTGAAACACCAGGTCCAGCGGCACGCCACGGTTGATGGCCTCGATGGAGGTAGTGACGTGGGTCAGCACGCAGGCTTGGGTCGGGATTTCGTAGCGTTGGATGATCGCGTCGAGCATCTCCAGCATGGCGCAGATCGAGGCGATGCTGTCGGTCGCTGGGTTGATGCCGATCATGGCGTCGCCGTTGCCGTAGAGCAGGCCATCGAGAATGCTGGCGGCAATGCCTGCGGGTTCATCGGTGGGGTGGTTGGGTTGCAGACGGGTGGATAAACGCCCGCGCAAGCCCATGGTGCCGCGAAACTGCGTGACCACACGGATCTTTTGCGCCACCAGGACCAGGTCCTGCACGCGCATGATCTTCGACACGGCAGCGGCCATTTCCGGTGTCAGCCCTGGCGCCAGGGAGCGTAGGGTTTGTTCGTCGGCGGCATCGCTGAGCAGCCAGTCGCGCAGGCCGCCGACCGTCAGGTGGCTGACCGGGGCAAACGCCTGTTTATCGTGGGTGTCGATGATCAGTCGGGTGACTTCATCGCTTTCGTAGGGGATCAGCGCTTCTTCGAGGAAGTGTTTCAACGGAATATTCGCCAGCGCCATTTGCGCGGCCACGCGTTCACCGTCGTTTTGCGCCGCGACGCCCGCGAGGAAATCCCCGGAGCGTGCGGGGCTGGCCTTGGCCATCACGTCCTTGAGGCTGTCGAAACGGTAGGTGTGTGCACCCACCGCGTGGGAAAAACTTGCCATACAGTGTCTCCTTGGCGACGCGGGCAACCTGTGGGTAAAGCGCCCGCGTCGAGGTTTACGGCTATCAGTGCAAGGCGGCTTCTGCGGCCTGGATCGCCGCGAATTCTTCTTCCGGCGTGCCTGCTACCAAGTGATGCCGGCTGTAGAAAGCAAAGTAAGCAATTAATACTCCATAGATGATCGCCGCGCCAATCACGACGCGCGGATCGACCAGGAAGCCCGCCACCACGGCCACGCAGGCCAGTACCAGCGCGATGCCCGAAGTAAAGATCCCGCCCGGTGTGCGGTACGGACGGTCCATTTTGGGGCGGCGGATGCGCAAGGTGATGTGCGCGGCCATCATCAGCACGTAGGAAATGGTCGCGCCAAACACCGCGACCAGGATCAGCAAATCACCCTGGCCGGTCAGCGACAGGCCGAAACCGATGATGCCGGGGATCACCAGCGCCAGTACCGGTGCTTTGCTTTTATTGGTCTGGGACAGTTTGCGCGGCAGGTAACCGGCGCGGGACAAGGCGAAGATCTGCCGCGAATAGGCGTAGATAATCGAGAAAAAGCTGGCGATCAGCCCGGCCAGGCCGACCAGGTTGACGAAACTGCCCATCCAGGTCGAGCCGCCGTAGGACAACGCCAGCGCTTCAACCAGTGGGTTGCCTGACTTGATCAGGGCGTAAGTGCCCGCGCCGCCCGGCGCAATCACCAGGATCAACAGGGCAAAACTGGTGAGCACCACGATGGCGCCGATCAGGCCCCGTGGCAGGTCGCGTTTGGGGTTCTTGGTTTCTTCGGCAGCCAGGGGTACACCCTCTACTGCGAGGAAAAACCAGATTGCATAAGGGATCGCCGCCCACACGCCGACGTAGCCGAATGGCAGGAAGGTGCTGGCGCCCTTGGCTTCGGTCACCGGAATATCCAGCAGGTTGGCCACGTTGAAGTGCGGCACCATCGACACGAGGAACACGCCCAAGGCAATCGCGGCCACGGCGGTAATGACAAACATCAGCTTCAGGGCTTCGCCCACACCAAAGATGTGGATGCCGATAAAGATGATGTAGAACGCCAGGTAAATCATCCAGCCGCCAATGCCGAACAGCGACTCGCAATACGCGCCGATAAACACCGCGATGGCGGCGGGCGCGATGGCGTATTCGATAAGGATCGCGGTGCCCGTGAGGAAGCCGCCCCAGGGGCCGAAGGCGCTACGGGCAAAACCGTAGCCGCCACCGGCTGTAGGAATCATGGAAGACAGTTCGGCCAGGGAAAAGCACATGCACAGGTACATGGTGGCCATCAGCAATGTGGCGAGGAACATACCGCCCCAACCCCCTTGGGCCAGGCCGAAGTTCCAACCGGCGTAATCGCCGGAGACCACATAGGCAACGCCGAGGCCGACCAGCAGCACCCATCCGGCGGCGCCTTTTTTCAGTTCGCGTTGTTGGAAATATTGGGAGTCGACTTTTTCGAAGTCGACAGAAGAACTTGTAGGTTCGCTAGACATGGGAAGTACCGTCCGTTCTTATTGTTTTAACTCGACCTGCTTGCGCCGGATGAGGTAGCAGTTACTTGCGAAGCTCAAATGTGGGAGCTGGCTTGCCTGCGAAAGCGGTCTGTCAGCTACCGCATATTTGATTGATACACTGCCATCGCAGGCAAGCCAGCTCCCACACTTGATTGCATTTCAAGTTGGGAACTGGTCGCCTGCTAGACGGTTAAGTTAGAAGAAGCCCAGCGGATTAATGTCGTAACTCACCAGCAAGTTTTTAGTTTGCTGGTAATGATCCAACATCATCTTATGGGTCTCACGCCCTACACCGGACTTCTTGTAACCGCCAAACGCGGCGTGCGCCGGGTACAGGTGGTAGCAGTTGGTCCACACGCGACCGGCCTTGATCGCGCGGCCCATGCGGTAGGCGCGGTTGATGTCGCGGGTCCACACACCGGCGCCCAGGCCGAACTCGGTGTCGTTGGCGATTGCCAGGGCTTCAGCTTCGTCCTTGAAGGTGGTGATGCTCACCACCGGGCCGAAGATTTCTTCCTGGAACACGCGCATTTCGTTGGTGCCTTTGAGCAAGGTCGGCTGGATGTAATAGCCGCCAGCCATATCGCCGCTGAGCTGCTCGACCTTGCCGCCAGTCAGTAGCTGCGCGCCTTCGCCTTTGGCGATTTCCAGATAAGACAGGATCTTGTCGAACTGCTGCTCGGACGCCTGGGCGCCGACCATGGTGTCGGTGTCCAGGGGATCGCCGCGTTTGATCTGCTCGATTTTCTTCATCACCACTTTCATGAAGTCGTCGTAGATCGACTCTTCTACCAGTGCGCGGGATGGGCAGGTGCACACCTCGCCTTGGTTGAAGAACGCCAGCACCAAGCCTTCGGCGGCCTTTTCGATAAACGACGGCTCGGCTTTCATGATGTCGGCAAAGAAGATGTTCGGCGACTTGCCGCCCAGCTCCACGGTGGAGGGAATGATGTTCTCGGCGGCGCACTTCATGATGTGCGAGCCCACCGGGGTGGAACCGGTGAAGGCGATCTTGGCGATACGCTTGCTGGTCGCCAGGGCTTCGCCTGCTTCCTTGCCGAAACCGTGTACCACGTTCAGCACGCCCGGTGGCAGCAGGTCTCCGATCAGTTCCATCAGTACGTTGATGCCCAGAGGGGTTTGCTCGGCAGGCTTGAGCACCACGCAGTTACCGGCGGCCAGGGCGGGTGCGAGTTTCCAGGCGGCCATCAACAGCGGGAAGTTCCACGGGATGATCTGGCCGACCACGCCCAGCGGTTCGTGGAAGTGGTAGGACGCTGTGAGTTCGTTGATTTCGGCGCTGGTGCCTTCCTGGGCGCGGATGCAGCCAGCGAAGTAGCGGAAGTGGTCGGCGGCCAGTGGGATGTCGGCGTTGAGGGTTTCACGCACGGCCTTGCCGTTGTCCCAGGTTTCGGTGATGGCCAGCAGTTCGAGGTTCTGCTCGATACGGTCGGCGATTTTCAGCAGCACCAGCGAGCGGTCCTGAGCCGAGGTCTTGCCCCAGGCGTCAGCGGCGGCATGGGCGGCGTCCAGCGCCTTGTCGATGTCTTTGGCGGTGGAGCGGGGGAAGTCGGCGATAGGCTTGCCGTTGACCGGCGAGGTGTTGGTGAAATAGTTGCCATCGACCGGTGCAACGAATTCGCCACCGATGTAGTTGCCGTACTTGGCCTTGAACGAAACGAGCGCGCCTTCAGTACCGGGGTGTGCGTAACGCATGGTGGGTATCTCCTGGCTTTTATGTTTATTGGAGTGCAGCGCAAAGCGCTTGATAAAGCGTAGAGCAAAGGTCGGGCCACTGCGTTGCAGGTCAGTTAAATCAAGGGTTTAGGGTTTGTGGCAGGGCATTCATGTGGCACGCCTGGCACAGTCTGGGTGACAGTTTGTGCCATAAGCGGTACAGCCTGTGACCGATGAGTCGGCCCGGGATTGCATTGGTCGGATGGCTGGGGGATGCTGGCCGTTCTCACGCAGGGAGAATAATAAGAACATGCACAACGATCATTTCAGTCGCCATGCCCAGCAAGTCTTGACCGTCACCCGTGGACAAGACCTTTCCCAAGGCCCGGGCAGCGACCCGTCCATCGCCCGCTCCTGGCTGCGTTGCCTGGAGGACTATCACCTCGACCCCGCGTTGACCATTGCCCCCACCGTGCTTGAACACGGCCGCCTGCTGGAAAGCCGCGAGCGCCTGCAGCAGGTGCTGCACATCGCCGGCAGTGAGATGAACAGCCTGCATCAACAGCTGTCCGGCGCCGGCCACGCGGTGCTGCTCACCGATGCCCGCGGGGTCATCCTCAACTGTGTCACCGCGCCGTCCGAGCGCAAAATCTTCGAGCGGGCCGGGCTGTGGCTCGGTGCCGATTGGAGCGAAGCCTGCGAAGGCACCAATGGCATCGGCACCTGCCTGGTGGAGCGCCAGTCCCTGACCATTCACCGCGATGAGCATTTTCGTGGGCGCCATACCGGGCTGACCTGCTCGGCGAGCCCGGTGTTCGATCCCCATGGCGAATTGCTGGCGGTGCTGGATGTGTCATCGGCGCGGGAGGCCGTGTCGCGCCAGAGCCAGTTCCACACCATGGCGCTGGTGAACCTTTCGGCGAAGATGATCGAGAGTTGTTACTTCCTGCGGCATTTTGAAAACCACTGGTTATTAAGGTTTCACCTTCAAGCAGAGTCTGTGGGGCTGTTCAGCGAAGGCTTGCTGGCGTTCGATGGAGAAGGGCGCATCTGTGCGGTCAATCAGAGCACCTTGAACCTGTTGGGACAGGCTCGCGTCGGTTTGTTGGGGCAATCGGTGGAAGCGTTCTTCGAATGCTCCCTAGACCAGTTGCTCGGCCGCGCCAGTGCTAATGCCACGGCCAGTTGGCCGTTGCGCACGCGGGACGGGCGGCACCTGTTCGCGGCGTTGCGCGGCCAGCCGGTCCGTGTATCGGCACCGCCCGCCAGGCCAGTGACCCAAAAGCCGCGCCTGCCGGGTATCTGTCTGGGCGACTCCGCGTTGCAGGAAGGGTTTCGCAAAGCCCTGCGCGTATTCGAGCGTGACGTACCGCTGCTGATCAATGGTGAAACCGGCTCCGGCAAGGAAGCCTTTGCCAAAGCCGTGCACTTGGCCAGCCAGCGCGCCGACCGTGCGTTTGTTGCGCTCAACTGTGCCGCCATCCCCGAAAGCCTGATCGAGAGCGAGCTGTTCGGCTATCGCGGCGGCAGCTTCACCGGGGCACTTAAGGATGGCATGCGTGGCAAGTTGCAACAGGCCGATGGCGGCACGTTGTTCCTGGATGAAATCGGCGACATGCCGCTGGCCTTGCAGACCCGTCTATTAAGGGTGCTGGAAGATCGTCTGGTGGTGCCCATCGGCGGTGAACCCCAGGCGGTGAACGTCAGAATTATCAGCGCCACGCACCGTAATCTGCTTGAACGCGTGCAGGACGGCAGCTTCCGCGAAGATTTGTATTACCGCCTCAATGGCTTGGAAATCGCCTTGCCGGCCTTGCGCGAGCGCACGGATAAGTCGCAGTTGCTGGACTTCCTGTTGGCGCAAGAGGCGGGCGGGCAGACGGTATTGCTCGACCCGGCAGTGCGTGCGGCGCTCTTGGTTTTCGGCTGGCCGGGCAACGTTCGACAGTTGCGCACGGTGCTGCGCACCTTGGTGGCATTGTGTGATGAGGGGCGTGTGGGCCTTGAGGACTTACCCCAGCCTATTCGTCAGGCCCGGCCTGTGACGGTCGCCGAGGCCAAACCTGTGGATTCGCCGTTGGAAGATGCCGAGCGCCTTGTGCTGCTAACGGCCCTGGAGCAGCAACGCTGGCATATGACACAGACGGCGGAACAGTTGGGCGTCAGTCGCAACACGCTCTATAGAAAGCTGCGCAGACATGGCATTGCCCGTCACGCGCTCAGCTAAAGAGTGCGATTTGCCCCTCCCTGCGCTAACCTGCCTCGATGTTTTACGAGGTCGACTATGCACATTCATATTCTCGGTATTTGCGGCACATTCATGGGCTCGATGGCGGTTCTGGCCAAAGAGCTGGGCCATCATGTTACTGGCTCCGATGCCAACGTTTATCCGCCCATGAGCACGCAACTCGAGGCCCAGGGCATCGAGCTGACCCAAGGCTACGACCCGTCGCAATTTGACCCGGTGCCCGACCTGGTGGTGATCGGCAATGCCATGGTGCGTGGCAACCCTGCGGTCGAATACGTGCTCAACAAAGGCTTGCCGTATGTGTCCGGCCCGCAGTGGCTGGCGGACCATGTGCTGCAAGGCCGTTGGGTGCTTGCGGTCGCGGGCACCCACGGCAAGACCACCACCAGCAGCATGCTGGCCTGGGTGCTGGAGCATGCGGGCATGAGCCCTGGCTTCCTGATCGGCGGCGTACCGCAGAATTTCTCGGTGTCGGCGCGCCTGGGTGACACGCCATTTTTCGTCATTGAGGCGGATGAGTACGACAGTGCGTTCTTCGACAAGCGCTCCAAGTTCGTTCACTACCGTCCGCGTACGGCGATCCTGAATAATCTTGAGTTTGATCACGCGGACATTTTCCCTGATTTGACAGCGATCGAGCGGCAATTCCATCACTTGGTGCGTACCATTCCGAGCGAAGGCCTGGTCATCCACCCCACCACCGAGCCGGCCCTGCAGCGCGTGATCGAGATGGGCTGCTGGACCCCGGTGCAAACCACCGGTACGGGCGGGCAGTGGCAGGTCAAACTGCTGAGCGAAGACGGTTCTCGATTTGAAGTGCTGTTTAACGGTGAAGCCCAGGGCATTGTCGATTGGGCCATGACCGGCCAGCACAACGTCGCCAACGCCTTGGTAACGCTGGCTGCCGCACGGCATGTCGGCGTGGTGCCGTCGATGGGCATCGCCGCCTTGAGCGCCTTCAAAAGCGTTAAGCGCCGCATGGAAAAGGTCGCTGATGTGAATGGCGTTACTATCTACGATGATTTCGCTCACCACCCGACGGCGATTGCCACCACCCTTGATGGCCTGCGCAAGCGTGTCGGTAACGCGCCGATCATTGCGATTGTCGAGCCGCGCTCCAACTCCATGAAACTGGGCGCGCACCGCGATGGCTTGCCGGAAAGCGTCAACGACGCTGATCAGGTCGTCTGGTATGCGCCAACCAATCTGGGTTGGGACCTGCCGGCGATTGCAGCCCTGTGCACGATACCCTCCATCGTCTGCGACTCTATCGAAGGCATCATCGAACACGTCAAGCATCAGGCCAAACCGGGGACCCACGTGGTAGTGATGAGCAACGGCGGCTTTGGTGGCCTGCACGGTAAATTGGCTGAGGCGCTGAAGTGAGCGGCCCCGAGCGCGTCACCCTGGCGATGACCGGTGCCTCTGGCGCGCCCTATGGTTTGCGCCTGCTCGATTGCCTGGTGCGCGAAGACCGCGAGGTGCACTTTCTGATCTCCAAGGCTGCGCAGTTGGTGATGGCAACCGAGACCGATGTCGCACTGCCCGCCAAGGTGCAGACGATGCAGGCGTTCCTCACCGAATACACCGGTGCGGCGGCGGGCCAGATCAAGGTGTACGGCAAGGAGGATTGGATGTCGCCCGTGGCCTCCGGCTCCGGCGCGCCGGCCGCGATGGTCGTGGTGCCGTGCTCCACGGGTACGTTGTCGGCGATTGCCACGGGCGCGTGCAATAACTTGATCGAGCGGGCCGCCGACGTGACGTTGAAGGAGCGTCGTCAATTGATCCTGGTCCCACGTGAAGCGCCGTATTCGAGCATTCACCTGGAGCACATGCTCAAGCTGTCGAACATGGGCGTGACCATCTTGCCGGCGTCGCCGGGCTTTTATCACCAGCCGCAGACCATCGATGATCTGGTGGATTTCGTGGTGGCGCGCATTCTCAACCTGCTGAATATTCCCCAGGACATGCTGCCACGTTGGGGTGAACACCATTTGAGCAGTGATGAATAAGGCGCTGTCGATCCTGCTGGCGCTGCAACTGACGGGCTGCGCCACTGCACGCACGTTGGACGCGGCGCAGCCGGGAGCTCCGGTGGTGTATGCCGGCACGCGGTTGGATTTGTATGCAATCAATGGGGGTTGCTGCGCCAAGGACCGTTTTGGTGCCGAGGCGCCGAGCTATCCCCATGTCGACCTGCCGGCCAGTGCGGTACTGGATACGCTGTTGTTGCCGCTGTCGGTGTTGACGGTACTTGGGGTTGGCTTCAACGCTACGGGTGGTCTTTAGATGACCGGTGGCTGTGCTGGCCTCATCGCGGGCAAGCCCGGCTCCCACAGGGGAATGCATTCCAAATGTGGGAGCTGGCTTGCCTGCGATGACGCCCTTCTGTTCACCACAAAATTACTTGCCTAGCTTGCGCAACTCATCCGACTCCACCACCCGCACCCCATCCTGCTCTTCCAGTGCCAGTCGCCACATGGCCCGGGCCAGTTCGCATACTTCAATGCCGCGGTATTTACCCGGAATCAAGCGTGACAAGGGGCCGGCCAGTTGCTCGGCCAAGCGAGGCTCCAGCCGGTCTCCCAGCAGCAACGAAGGTCGCACGATGGTCAGTTGCGGCCAGTCCTGTGCTTTCAGCGCTTGTTCCATCTCGCCTTTGACGCGGTTGTAGAAGATCGAGGATTTCGGGTCGGCACCAATGGCGCTGATCACGATGAGGTGGCGTGCACCCATTTCGCGTGCGCGTTTGGCAAACGCCACGACCATGTCCAAGTCGACGGCGCGAAAGGCGGCCTCCGAGCCGGCTTGCTTGATGGTGGTACCCAGGCAGCAGAAGGCGATATCCACCTGGCCGCTCAGTTGCGGCAGGAACACGGCGGGGTCACCCACCGGGTTCTCCAAGTGTGGGTGTTCGGCCAGGGGTTTGCGGCTCGGTGCCAGTACGCGGGTCACCGTGGGCTCGTTGAGCAGGCGGTCAAGCAGGTGCTCTCCGGTCAGTCCGGAGGCCCCGGCCAACAGGATATGTTGAGGTGTCAGGTACATGGTGTTTCCCCCTTTGTTACACGTTACAGCTTAGTTGCCTTTGGCTTCCTTGCTATTCATTGAGACGCTTTCGAGCGCCTTTCGTGCCTGCTGTTTACGTAAGAGTTGCCAATGGGCGATCACGCCTTTGGGGGCCCACATCTGCGGTTCCGAGGCCTCGAAATTGTCAGCTTGTTCACGCTCGGCCACGTGCAGTTGCGCCAGCTTGAAGGCTTGCTGCAAATCGTCGGTCTGGTTGAAAGCCTGGGCAAAAAGGGCGTCGCCGAAGTAGGTGAAGTCCGCTTCCTCGGAGCAGCCGAACGACACGCGATCGGCGCGGGAGGCGGTCATGATCAAGGTGCGTTCATCCTTGAGTGCCGGGATGAAGCCGCCCGAGTAGCAGGCGGAGATCACGATGATCTTGTCACGGTTTTTCAGCGGCTCGAGCACGGCGGCCAGTTCGTCGGCGGGCAAGTCGGCCAGTTCCATGCGTGGCTGGTCCAGCACGAACTCGTGTTCGTGGGTGCCGTGGCTGGTCATATAGATGAACACCAGGTCTTCCGGCCCCGTGCGCTCGGCCAGGGTCTGCACGGCCCGGCGCAGGCTTTCGCGCGTCGCCAGCGGGCGGTCGGCGATATGGTCGCGATGGTTGACCAGGCGAATCTGCCCATGCGCACCGAAGCGGGTGGCGAGCATGTTGCTGACGTAATCCGCTTCGCGCAGGAACACGCTTTGCTTGCCATCACCGGCGACGGCCAGGGTGTAGAGCTCGACGGCAGGCGTGGAGCGCGGCACGGCAGCAAGCGCCTCATCCAGCAAGCGACCTTGGGCCAGCACGCCGATTTCCAGCGGGTCAGGCAGCAGCTTGCCGTCGGCGTCGCGGACCCGCATGCCGTTGACCCAGGTGCCGGCCTGTACGGTGCCGTCGGTGAGGACGAGGGTGCCTTTGCCCTGATAGTTGTCGCTGTCGAAACCGCCGATATAGAAGCTGCCATCGGTGAGGTTCAGGCGACCCTCACCGGTAAAGCGCCATTCGCTGAACTGGCCCACATAGTGGCTGCCATCTACACCGATCAGCTCGCCCTTGCCGCTGAGGGCGCCTTCCTTGAACTGGCCGATCCACACGTCGCCGTCGGCATTTTCATAGCGACCTTTGCCGTTGAGCTGGTTCTGCTTGAACTGGCCGACATAGATATCGCCCTCGGCGCTGTTGAAGGTGCCATTCCCTTCGAGTTGGCCGTCGACGAAGTGGCCGCTGAACTGGTTGCCACTGTCGTCGTTGCGCTGGCCTTCGCCATTGGGCTTGCCATGGGCGAACTGGCCCTGGTACTGGCTGCCGTCAGCCAGCTCCAGGCGGCCGAGGCCGGAATACTGGTCGTCCAGGAATTCGCCGCGATAGGTCATTTGCCCCTCTTTGAGGGTGCCTTCGCCGTTACGTCGACCGTTTTTGAAGCCGCCCACGTAGCTGCTGCCCGAAGTGGTCAGGCTGCCTTGGCCATCGAACAAGCCTTGCTGGAACTGGCCTTTATAGACTTCGCCGTTGCTGCCATGCCATTCGCCCTGGCCGTGCCACTGGCCCTTGTCGAACTGGCCGGCGTACCAACTGCCGTTGGGGTAGTCCACACGGCCCTGGCCTTGCAGCAAACCGTTGACCACATCGCCCCGATAGCGGCCACCATCGGGCAGGCGCGCATCGGGCGGCAACAGCGATTCGCCGTCTCCGCAAGCGGTGAGCAACAGGGCAAGGGCAAGGGGAGCGAGTGGGCGCATAGCGGGATCCGGATAATTGAGCGCCGAGTATGCCGCAGCTGCGAGATTCATACATAAATTTACATACACTGTGGCAAGGTTTATCGCCTCGCCACAGGGCCGACCTTATACGAAGCAGAGTGACAACGACTCGGCGATGTAAGCGGGTTTTTCCTGGCCTTCGATTTCCAGGGTAGCAGTGGCTTTAAATAGCCATTGCCCCGGCTTTTTCTCGCTGACGTCGGTGAGGGTGACGTTCAGGCGGACCTTGGAGTTCACTTTCACCGGCTGGATGAAGCGCACGCTGTCCAGGCCATAGTTGACCGCCATCTTCAGGCCCTCGGGCATGATCAGGATGTCTTCCATCAGCTTGGGCATCAGCGACAGCGACAGGAAACCGTGGGCGATGGTGCCGCCGAACGGGGTCTGGGCGGCCTTGACCGGGTCGACGTGGATGAACTGATGATCGCCGGTGGCTTCTGCGAACAGGTTGATACGCGCCTGGTCGATGGTGAGCCATTCGGAACGTCCCAGTTCCTTGCCGACATAATCTTTGAGCTGCGCTACAGGTACATAGGGCATTGCGACTCTCCTTGGTTCATCGATTTTTATAGATTTGCGAGATCCATGGTAGATCATCATGGGCAATCGGCTCGGTCAACCCACCATGCTTTTGGCGAATGCCGGAGCATAGGGCGGGCATGCTTATAATGCGGGCGAGCTTTGAGGGGAGAGAGCGGATGCTGTTACGTGGCCTGACCTGGCTGGTGCTGTTTCAATTGATCGGCACGGCGATCAACCATTTGCTGTTGCCGGTGCTGCCGGGGCCGATCATCGGCTTGCTGCTGATGTTGGGTTTCCTGATATGGCGCGGTGAAGTCGGCGAGCCCCTGAGCCAGGCGGCCGGCAGCCTGTTGCGTTACTTGCCGCTGCTGCTGGTGCCACCGGCGGTGGGCGTGATGGTGTACGCCAAGGACATTGCTGCCGACTTCTGGGCCATCGTCGGTGCGCTGGTGGTGTCGCTGGTGATCGCCATGGGCTTTGTCGGCGTGCTGATGCAGCAGATGGTCAAACGCAAGGAGAAGGACCAATGACCTTCGACTGGATGGGCGCGTGGACGGCTGTGATTCATCATCCCTTGTTCGGCATCGGTATCACTCTGGGCGCCTATCAACTGGTGCTGGCAGGGTTCGAGAAAACCCGCTGGATTTTCCTGCAACCGGTACTCGTCTCCATGTTGCTGGTGATCGGCGTATTGATCAGTTGCGGCCTGAGCTACACCGAATACCGCAAGAGCACCGAGATCATGGGCATCTTGCTCGGCCCTGCGACCGTCGCCCTGGCCGTGCCGCTTTATCTGAACCTGCGGCGGATTCGCCAATTGTTCTGGCCGATCTTTACTACGCTGGTGATAGGTGGCGTGTTGGCCACCGGTTTGTGTGTATGGCTGGGTTGGTGGTTCGGTGCCGAACATATGATGCTGATGACCATGGCACCCAAGTCGGTCACTTCACCGATCGCCATGTTGGTGGCTGAACAAATCGGCGGCGTGGCTGCGTTGGCGGCGGTGTTTGTGCTGATCACCGGCGTGATCGGCGCGATGATCGGCCCGGCGTATCTGTCGGCCTTGGGCGTGCGCAGCCCTGAAGCTCGCGGTATGGCGCTGGGCATGACCGCTCACGCCGTAGGCACTTCAGTGGCTTTGCAGGAAAGCGAAGAATGCGGCGCCTTTGCGGCGCTGGCCATGAGTCTGATGGGCGTGGCCACGGCAGTGTTCCTGCCACTGGCCGTGTCGGTGATCGTTTAAACCGGGTTTAAGGAAACCTTTATGAGTCTGGCGCTGTTCCCGCTCAATACCGTGCTGTTCCCTGGCTGCACCCTCGACCTGCAACTGTTCGAGGCGCGCTACCTGGATATGATCAGTCGCTGTATGAAAAAGGGCGAAAGCTTCGGCGTGGTGTGCATCCTCGACGGCAAGGAAGTGGGCATGGCCCCCGACGGTTACGCGTTGATCGGCTGCGAAGCGTTGATTCGCGACTTCAAGCAGCAGGACAACGGGCTGCTGGGGATTCGCGTTGAAGGCGGGCGCCGTTTCCGCGTACGCGATGCCGGCGTGCAGAAGGACCAGTTGCTGGTGGCCGAAGTGCAATGGCTGGAAGAGCTGCCGGACCAGGCATTGGAAGAAGAGGATGCAGATTTGCTGGCCCTGCTGCATGCCCTGGCAGAACATCCGATGGTCGCCTCGCTGGACATGGGGACCCACGCTGATGGCCAGCAGGCGCTGGGCAATCAGTTGGCCTACCTGCTGCCGTTCACCGAGGCCGACAAGGTCGACCTGCTGCAACTCGACGATCCGCAACTGCGGCTGGATGCGATCCAGATGTTGCTCGACGAGTTGCAGGGTGAGCTCTTCACTCAGTAGGCGTAGCGCAGCATGGCGTGGGAGGTGCCGGTGAGGGCGATAAAGCCCAATACCACCACCACGACCGGCAGCAGCAACCACCAGGTTTTTTGCGACATGGGCGGCAGCGGGCTGCGGTATTGGATGGCGGTCAGGCTGAAGGCGCATACCGTCATCGCCAGTAGTGTGCCGGCCAGGATGTCGGTGGGCCAGTGTGCGCCCAGGTACACCCGCGACAGTGCGATAAACGCGGCGGGAATACACCCCAGCAACAGCCAGGTCAGGCGCAACCGCGTGGGTTGCCCACGACCGGCCAGCACTGCCAGTGCCAGGAAAAACGCGAAGGCGCCGGAGGCGTGGCCGCTGGGCATGCTGAAGCTGGTCAACGGGTCTGTCAGGATGTCCGGGCGGCCACGGGCGAAAAACAGTTTGGTGCCGGTGTTGATCACCGCCGCGCCGGCCAATGTTGCACCGACAAAAAGGGCGTGTCGCCATTGCCGCGCCAGTAGCAGTAAAGCGGTGAATACCGCGCTGGCAACGAACATCTTCTTGAACTCGCCCAGCTGGGTGATCATTACCATGGCTTCGTCCAGCCACGGGCTACGGTGCTCCTGCACCAGTGCGCTCAAGCCCTGATCGAATGCGTCGAGGTGCGGGTAGCCGATAAACAGTGCGATCAACAGCGTCAGGCAGGCGCAACCTACCCACAGGGTGGCGCGACGGTGGCCGCGCAGGCTGCTGTTCAGGCTCAGCCCCAGCAGCACGGCCAGGCAGGCTGCGACAATGCCGGCCTGTGGCCAGAAACCTTCCGGCAATGGCAGGCGGAACGCTGCGCCGGTCGCCCAGCCCGGCAGCAGGTAAGCCACCGACCAACCTGCCGCCGCAACAATGCTCACCGCCGCGAAACGTGGGAAAGGCATGTCGCACATGCCGGCCACCATCGGCAGCATGGGGCGTAATGGGCCGATGAAACGGCCTACCAACAGGCTGGCGATTCCGTACTTGTGGAAGTAGGTCTCGGCGCCGCTCATCCATTCGGGATGATGGCGCAGGCCGGGCAAGCGCCGGATATTCTGATGGAAGTGGCGGCCCAGGTAATAGGAAATCCCGTCGCCCAACAAGCCGCCGAGAAAGCCCAGCAGCAAGGTTTCACTCAAGGACAGTGTGCCGCTGCCGGCCAGTGCGGCAATCGCAAACAGCAACACTGTGCCCGGCACGATGACCCCAGCGATGGCCAGGCACTCTATGAATGCGACGATAAACACCGCCACCGCCAGCCACTCGGGGTTCAGGGACAGCCAGCCGGTAATGCTATCGAGCCATTGGCTCATACGCTCCACTCCATCATGGGGAACACTGAGGATCAAAATGTGGGAGGGGGGCTTGCCCCCTCCCACATGGGATCTGCTTTGCTGCTGATATTGGTTTTCAGCAGGAGGCGGCGTGTTCAAATCAGAAAATAATCGCGGCCTTCGACCTGGCCTCGGCGTAACGGGTTCCGCGTGCAGTACGGCGCGTAGCCAGCATCCACAAAGCGGTACATCAGGTGTTCATCGCGTCCACTGGGGATGCCCAGGCGGGTGGTCTGGATAATGTGTGTCGGCGTTTGGCCTGCGTCTTCAACGTAGAGCCGCTCCTGATCAAAGCGCTTGGCGTCCCACATCGGCACTTTCAGGCCCAGTGCCTTGCACAGCAGGGTCTGGCCGGCGCACAGCTTTTGCGAGGCGCGTGGGTGGCCGTTGGCGTCCGGGTTGTTCAGCAGCATCTGCGCCAGGCTCGCTGGGCCGGACACTTCGTCTACCCACGGGTAGGCCGATTTGATCAGGACGGCATTGCCCGGGCCCTGGGCGCTGAAGTTCAGCGAGTCGCCGCCACGGGCGTAGTACATGTAGACATGGCCGCCATCCAGAAACAAAGCCTTACGCTTTTCTGTGTAGCCGAGTGAGGCGTGACTGCCTTTTTCGGCCACGTAATAGGCTTCGGTTTCAATAATTCGCGCTGAAAGCCAGATATCGCCGACGCGATGGCGGATGACTTTTCCGAGCAATTCTCGCGCAAGAATTTGCGCGTCACGGTCGAAGAAGCTGTCGGGCAGGGCGCTGGCGGGGCGTTCGGGCAAAAAAATGGTCATGGCGGTTGGAGGTTAATACGGCTAAATGTGACGGAATCATAACAACTCCCACCTTAATTACCGCTGAACCCCAGGTTTTTACAGTTCATTTCGACCATCCGCCCCTCACCGCTGTCAGTCGGGCGGCGTCACAGCTATAATCTGCCGCTTTCCTCCCTGCCAAGACTCCCTGACCATGACTGAGTCCGTTCTTGACTACATGACCCGCCTGGGTCGCGCTGCCCGTCAGGCCTCGCGGTTGATCGCCCGTGCGAGCACCGCGCAGAAGAATCGCGCCCTGCTGGCCGCCGCCGACGCTCTGGATGCTTCGCGCTCCGAGCTCACTGCCGCCAACGAGCAAGACCTGGCCAACGGTCGCGCCAATGGCCTGGAGCCGGCCCTGCTGGACCGCCTGGCGCTGACCCCGGCGCGTATCGACGACATGATCGAAGGCCTGCGTCAGGTGGCCAAGCTGCCTGACCCCATCGGTGAAATCCGCGATATGCGTTACCTGCCGTCCGGCATCCAGGTCGGCAAGATGCGCGTGCCCCTGGGCGTGATCGGCATCATTTACGAGTCGCGCCCGAACGTGACCATCGACGCTGCGAGCCTGTGCCTCAAGTCCGGCAACGCCACCATCCTGCGTGGCGGTTCCGAGGCGATCAATTCCAACCGTGCCATTGCGGCCTGCATCCAGCAGGGCCTGGCCGTGGCCGAATTGCCTGCCGAAGTGGTGCAAGTGGTCGAAACCACCGACCGCGCTGCCGTTGGCGCGCTGATCACCATGCCGGAATTCGTCGATGTGATCGTGCCGCGCGGTGGCAAGAGCCTGATCGAACGCGTCAGCCGCGATGCCAAGGTGCCTGTTATCAAGCACCTGGACGGCGTGTGCCACGTTTATATCGACATCGCTGCCGATATCGACAAGGCCATCCGCATCGCCGACAACGCCAAGACCCACCGCTACGCCCCGTGCAACACCATGGAAACCCTGCTGGTGCACGCCGGCATTGCCGAGCGCGTGCTGCCGCCGCTGGCTGCCATCTACCGCGACAAGGGCGTTGAACTGCGTGGTTGCGAACGTACCCGTGCGCTGTTGGGCGCGGACGTGATCGAAGCGACCGAGCTGGACTGGTACACCGAATACACGGCACCGATCCTGTCGATCAAGATTGTCGACGACCTGGACGAAGCCATCGAACACATCAACACCTACGGCTCCAAGCACACCGACGCCATTGTTTCCGAACATTTCAGCGATGCCCGGCGCTTCCTCAACGAGGTGGATTCCGCCTCGGTGATGATCAACGCCTCGACGCGCTTTGCCGACGGCTTCGAATATGGCCTGGGCGCGGAGATCGGTATTTCCACCGACAAGCTCCACGCCCGTGGCCCGGTTGGGCTGGAAGGCCTGACCAGCGAGAAGTACGTGGTGTTCGGCGACGGTCATGTGCGCACTTGATGGCTAAACGCATCGGGCTGCTCGGCGGTACTTTCGACCCCGTGCACATCGGCCATTTGCGCAGTGCCCTGGAAGTTGCGGATGCCCTCGCGCTGGATGAGCTGCGCATGATGCCCAACGCCCGGCCGCCGCATCGCGATACGCCGCAAGTGTCGCCACGGCAGCGCCTGGAAATGGTGCGCCTGGCAGTGGAAGGCATAACGCCGTTGGTGGTGGACGACCGCGAGCTCAAGCGCGATAAACCGTCCTACACTGTTGACACCCTGGAGCTGATGCGCGCCGAGTTGGCCGCGGATGACCAGTTGTTTCTGCTTTTGGGCTGGGACGCATTCTGCGGCCTGCCCTCTTGGCATCGCTGGGAGGAACTCCTCCAGCATTGCCACATCCTGGTTTTGCAACGCCCGGATGCCGACAGCGAACCGCCGGATGCCTTGCGCAACCTGCTGGCCGCGCGGTCGGTAAGTGACCCCTTGGCCCTGACCGGGCCGAACGGGAATATTGCATTCGTCTGGCAGACCCCGCTTGCGGTGTCCGCCACCCAGATCCGTCAACTGCTGGCCAGCGGTAAGTCGGTACGTTTCCTGGTGCCTGACGCGGTCCTGGCCTACATCGATGCGCACGGACTTTACCGTGCGTCGAACTGAAAAGGCGCGCTTGAACGCACGAATGAATGTGCAGCGAGCGCCCGAACATACGAGCAAAACGAGTTTTATATGACGAACAAAGACGTAAGCAAAGTTAAGCGCAAAGGCACCTTCAAAAGCGCGCCGTTGCCGGTTGAAGCCCACACCGGCCCGGAGCTGGCTGGCGAAGATCTGGTAAAAGTCGCCGTGGCTGCCCTGGAAGACGTTAAAGCCCAGGATATCCAGGTGCTGGACGTGCGTGACAAACAAAGCATCACCGACTTCATGATCATCGCTACCGGTACTTCGAACCGTCAGATCGGCGCGATGCTGGACAAGGTCCGTGAAGCCGTCAAAGCCCAAGGCGTGAAGCCGCTGGGTGAAGAAGGCAAGGGCGACAGCGACTGGGTATTGCTGGACATGGACGACGTGATCGTTCACATGATGACTTCCAACGCTCGCCAGTTCTATGACCTGGAGCGTCTGTGGAAAGGCGCCGAGCAGAGCCGTGCCGCTGATGGCAAGCACCACAGCCCGGAAGTGGGCCACGCACACTTCGACAAGCTCAACAAAGACCAGGAATAAGGAACGGCTGTGCGCCTGCGTCTGATCGCTGTCGGTTCACGCATGCCCAAGTGGGTGGAAGAAGGCTGGCACGAGTATGCCAAGCGTCTGCCCGCTGAGCTGTCGCTGGAACTGGTGGAAATACCGCTCAATACCCGGGGCAAGAATGCCGACGTGGCCCGCTTTATCCGTCAGGAAGGCGAAGCCATGCTGGCCAAGGTCGGCCCTAACGAGCGCATCGTCACCCTCGAAGTGCACGGCAAACCCTGGAGCACCGAGCAGTTGGCGGTGGAGCTGGATCGCTGGCGCCTGGACTCGCGTACCGTCAACTTCATGGTGGGTGGCCCGGAAGGGCTGGCACCTGAAGTCTGTGCGCGGGCCGATCAGCGCTGGTCGCTGTCGGCGCTGACGTTGCCGCACCCGTTGGTAAGGATTCTGATCGGTGAACAGCTGTATCGCGCCTGGACAGTTCTGTCCGGGCACCCTTACCACAAATAATCTGCGCCCCTCCCGATGACTCAACCGATCCGCATCAAGGACCATGAGAAAGACGCACGTCTGGTACGCGCGCGGGTGGTGTTTGGTGCGATTCTGGTGGTGGTCCTGATGGGCGTGCTGATCGCGCGCCTGTATTTCCTACAGGTGATCCAGTACGACTATCACTCCACCTTGTCGGAAAACAACCGGGTGCATGTGCAGCCGATCCCGCCGACCCGTGGCCTGATTTTCGACCGCAATGGCGTGGTGGTGGCCGATAACCGGCCCAGCTTCAGCCTGAGCATGACTCGTGAGCGTTCCGGCGATTGGCAGCAGATCCTCGATGTCATTGTCGAAGTGCTGCAACTGACGCCGGAAGACCGGGCGATCTTCGAAAAGCGTATGAAACAGGGGCGACGGCCATTCGAGCCGGTGCCGATCCTGTTTGAGCTGACCGAAGAGCAGATCGCGCGGATCGCGGTGAACCAGTTCCGCCTGCCCGGTGTGGAGGTGGTGGCGCAGTTGGTGCGGCATTACCCGCAAGGGCCGCACTTTGCGCACTCGGTTGGCTACATGGGGCGGATCAACGAGAAAGAGCTGAAAACCCTCGACCCAGTCAACTACAGCGGCACTCACCATATCGGCAAGACCGGCATCGAGCGCTTCTACGAGCCCGAGTTGCATGGCCAGGTGGGTTACGAAGAAGTCGAGACCAACGCCCGTGGCCGCGTGCTGCGGGTACTCAAGCGCACTGATCCGATCCCTGGCAAAGACATTGTGCTGAGCCTGGACATCAAGCTGCAGGAAGCGGCGGAGATGGCGCTTGGCGGTCGACGTGGCGCAGTAGTCGCTCTGAACCCGGCCACCGGCGAAGTGCTGGCGATGGTCAGCCAGCCGAGCTTTGACCCGAACCTGTTCGTCACCGGCATCAGCTTCAAGGCCTATGCCGAACTACGTGATTCCATCGACCGTCCGCTGTTCAACCGCGTGTTGCGCGGACTGTATCCGCCAGGCTCGACCATCAAGCCGGCCGTGGCGATTGCCGGCCTGGATTCGGGCGTGGTCACGGCATCGAGCCGCGTGTACGACCCGGGCTACTACATGCTGCCCAACTATGACCACAAATACCGTAACTGGAACCGCACGGGTGACGGCTATGTCGATCTGGACACCGCAATCATGCGCTCCAACGACACCTATTTTTACGACTTGGCCCACAAGCTGGGGATTGATCGCTTGTCTGCCTATATGGGCAAGTTCGGCCTCGGCCAGAAAGTCTCCCTGGACATGTTCGAAGAATCCCCTGGCCTGATGCCGTCACGGGAATGGAAGCGTGCGACCCGTCGTCAGGCGTGGTTCCCGGGCGAAACCCTGATCCTCGGCATCGGCCAGGGCTATATGCAGGCAACGCCTTTGCAACTGGCCCAGGCCACGGCGCTGGTGGCGAACAAAGGTATCTGGAACCGTCCGCACCTGGCCAAGACCATCGAAGGCGAAAAGCCGGTGGACGAAAACCCGATTCCCGACATCGTACTGCGCGACCCGTCCGACTGGACCAAGGTCAACCATGGCATGCAGCAAGTGATGCACGGCGCTCGCGGTACGGCACGCAAGGCGGCGGTTGGCGCGCAATATCGCATCGCCGGCAAGAGTGGTACGGCCCAGGTGGTCGCGATCAAGCAGGGTGAGAAATACGACCGCTCCAAGGTTCAGGAACGTCACCGTGACCACGCCTTGTTTGTCGGTTTCGCCCCGGCGGACGACCCGAAAATCGTGGTGGCGGTGATGGTCGAAAACGGTGAGTCCGGCTCCGGCGTTGCCGCTCCTGTGGTACGCCAAGTGATGGACGCCTGGCTGTTGGCCGACGACGGCAGGCTCAAGCCCGAATATGGCGGCCCCCCTTCAAGCCCCGAGGTTACGGCCCGTGAAGAGTAATTTTGACCGCATCCTCTCCAGTGAAGATGTGATGCGTCGCCGTGCGACGTTGCTGCAGCGCATGCACATTGATGGCCCCTTGCTGATCCTTCTGCTGACGCTGGCGGCCGGCAGCCTGTTCGTCCTTTATTCGGCCAGCGGCAAGAACTGGGATTTGCTGATCAAGCAAGCGTCCTCATTCGGCCTGGGCCTGTTGTCGATGGTGGTGATTGCCCAGTTGGAGCCGCGTTTCATGGCGCGCTGGGTGCCGCTGGGTTACGTGGCCGGTGTGTTGTTGCTGGTGGTGGTGGACGTGATGGGCCACAACGCCATGGGCGCAACGCGTTGGATCAATATCCCGGGGGTGATTCGCTTCCAGCCGTCGGAATTCATGAAGATCCTGATGCCGGCGACCATCGCCTGGTACTTGTCCAAGCGCACCTTGCCGCCGCAGCTCAAGCATGTGGGGATCAGTCTGATCCTGATCGGCGTGCCGTTTATCCTGATCGTGCGCCAGCCCGACCTGGGCACCTCGCTGCTGATCTTGGCGGGCGGTGCGTTCGTGCTGTTCATGGGTGGCTTGCGTTGGCGCTGGATTCTCAGTGTGCTGGCTGCCGCGATCCCGGTGGCCGTGGCCATGTGGTTCTTCTTTATGCATGACTACCAGAAGCAGCGGATCTTGACGTTCCTCGATCCGGAGAGCGACCCATTGGGCACGGGCTGGAACATCATCCAGTCGAAGGCAGCCATTGGTTCCGGTGGTGTATTTGGCAAGGGTTGGCTGCTGGGCACTCAGTCGCACCTGGACTTTTTGCCCGAGAGCCACACCGACTTCATTATTGCGGTGATGGGTGAGGAGTTCGGTCTGGTGGGCATTTGCGCACTGTTGCTGATCTATTTGCTATTGATTGGTCGCGGGCTGGTGATTACCGCCCAGGCACAGACGCTGTTCGGCAAATTGCTGGCCGGCAGCCTGACCATGACCTTTTTTGTTTACGTTTTTGTCAACATCGGTATGGTCAGTGGCCTGTTGCCGGTGGTTGGGGTGCCGTTGCCATTCATTAGCTACGGCGGAACTTCGCTGGTGACATTGCTGTCAGCGTTTGGGGTTTTGATGTCGATTCATACGCATCGCAAGTGGATCGCACAGGTTTGAATAAGGTGAAGATGTCAATGCAAGTAATGCGCGGTTGGGCGACTCGGCACGCGTCCTGGATGAGCCTGATCGGGCTGCTGAGCGCGACGCAAGAGGCGCAGGCCGGTGACTACGATGGTTCACCCCAGGTCGCCGAATTTGTCGGTGAAATGACCCGCGACTATGGTTTTGCTGGCGAACAACTGATGGGCGTGTTCCGTGAGGCCCAGCGCAAGCAGGCGATCCTCGACGCGATCTCGCGCCCCGCCGAGCGCGTGAAGCAGTGGAAGGAATATCGCCCGATGTTCCTCACCGATGCCCGGGTGGCACGTGGTGTGGACTTCTGGCGTCAGCACGAAGCGGTGCTGGCCCGCGCCGAGCAGGAATACGGTGTACCGGCCCAGGTCATCGTCGCGATCATCGGCATTGAAACCTTTTACGGGCGCAATACCGGCAGTTACCGGGTGATCGACGCCCTGTCGACCCTGGGTTTCGATTACCCGCCACGCGCCGAATTCTTCCGCAAGGAACTGCGCGAGTTCCTGCTGCTGGCCCGCGAAGAACAGGTCGACCCGTTGACCCTCAAGGGTTCCTATGCGGGTGCGATGGGCTTGCCGCAGTTCATGCCGAGCAGCTTCCGTGCTTATGCGGTGGATTTCGACGGTGATGGCCACATCAATATCTGGAGCAACCCCGACGACGCCATCGGCAGCGTGGCCAGCTACTTCAAGCGCCATGGTTGGGTGGCCGGCGAACCGGTAGTGATCCGTGCCGATGTGACCGGCAACCGCGCCGACGAAGGTCTGACCCAGGGCATTGAGCCGGTCAAGACGGTCGGGGAGTTGCGGGCGCTGGGCTGGTCGAGTCAGAATGCGCCACGCGATGACATGCCGGTGACGGCGTTCCGCCTGGAAGGCGCAGACGGCCCGGAATACTGGATGGGCCTGAAGAATTTCTACGCAATCACGCGTTATAACCGCAGTGTGATGTACGCCATGGCCGTGCATCAGCTGTCAGACATGCTGGTCCAAGCACGGGGCAACAAGTAATGCGGGTATCGCCGTTCAACAAACCGCTCAAGCTGGTGGCGTTCGCCGCGTTGTCCTTGTTGGTTGTCAGTTGCTCATCCACGACCAGTCGTGCACCGGCCCAGAAGGGCGGCAGCATCGTCCGCGCCCAGCCTGGCCTGGATATCAACCGCGCGCACAAAGATGGCGCGCCGTGGTGGGATGTCGATGTTTCGAAGATCCCGGACGCCACGCCAACCCTGCACACCGGCCCGTACAAGGCCAACCCCTATACCGTGCTGGGTAAAAACTACTTCCCGCTGCAGGAATCCAAGACCTACTCGCAAACGGGTACGGCGTCCTGGTATGGCACCAAATTCCATGGCCAGAACACCGCCAATGGCGAGGTATACGACCTGTATGGCATGAGCGCGGCGCACAAGACGCTGCCGCTGCCCAGCTATGTACGGGTAACCAACCTGGACAACAACCGCACGGTGATCCTGCGGGTCAATGACCGTGGGCCGTTCTATTCGGACCGGATCATCGACTTGTCCTACGCTGCCGCGAAGAAACTCGGTTATGCCGAGACCGGCACGGCGCGGGTGAAAGTCGAAGGTATCGACCCGGCGCAGTACTGGGCCCAGCGTGGCAAGCCGGCGCCGTTGATGCTCAACGAACCGCAGACACCGCAACCGCAAGTGACGGCCTCGGCCGGTAAGATCGAGCAGTGGACGCCGCCGCCAGCGCAGCACGCACCCGATACCGTGGCGGTGCCGCGTGCCGTGCCCGGCGCCTCGATGGTCGGCGGGCAGTACCTGCAAGTGGGCGCTTTCGCTAACCCGGATGCGGCAGAGCTGCTAAGGTCGAAACTCAGCGGTATGGTCAGCGCGCCGGTTTTCATCAGTTCCATCGTGCGTAACCAACAGACTCTGCACCGTGTGCGCATGGGGCCGATCGGCTCGCCGAGCGAGATTGCGCAGGTACAGAACAGCGTGCGTCTGGCCAACCTGGGGCAACCCAGCGTAGTCACCGCAGAATAACAGTAAGGGATTGATGGCTTGGGCCCGTGCGCGGGCTTGAGCCCTGGTTGTTGGCTCGTGAACAATAAAAACCCAGGGGCAAGGGGTGAGCGGGCAACCGAACACGCGACAGTCTGGAAGCGGGCTGTCTGAATAGTTTTGCCCGCGAGGGCAAGTTTCCATAAGCAATTTCGAGAGACGGATGAACATCACCACCTTAGCCAAACGCACGTGCCTGCTTCTTTCGCTGATCATCACCCCGGCCGCCTGGGCGGTTGAAATGGTGCCGGCTTCCCCGCAACTGGCCGCCAAGGCCTGGGTCCTCATGGATGCCGCCAGCGGCAACGTGCTGGTCGAAAGCAACGGTGACCAGCGCCTGCCACCGGCCAGCCTGACCAAGCTGATGACGGCTTACATCGCGACCCTGGAAATCCGTCGCGGCCAGATCGGCGAGAATGACCCGGTCACCGTCAGCGAAAACGCATGGCGCACCGGCGGTTCGCGGATGTTCATCAAAGTGGGTTCGCAGGTGACTGTGAGCGACCTGCTGCACGGCATCATCATTCAGTCCGGTAACGACGCCAGCGTCGCCTTGGCCGAGCACATCGCCGGCAGCGAAGACGCGTTCGCCGACATGATGAACAAAACCGTGTCCGACCTGGGCATGACCAACAGCCACTTCATGAACCCGACCGGTCTGCCGAACCCAGAGCACTACTCGTCGGCTCACGACATGGCGATCCTGGCGCGCGCGATCATTCGTGTCGACCCGGTGCACTACGCGATCTACTCCCAGAAAGAATTCTTCTGGAACAACATCAAGCAGCCTAACCGCAACCTGTTGCTGTGGCGTGACAAGACCGTCGATGGCCTGAAAACCGGCCACACCGACGAAGCCGGCTACTGCATGGTGTCGTCCGCTGTACGTGATGGCCAGCGTCTGATCGCCGTGGTCTTCGGTACCAACAGCGAGCAGGCCCGTGCGGCCGAGACGCAAAAACTGCTGACCTACGGCTTCCGTTTCTTCGAAACCCAGACGTTCTACCAGAAGGGTGCAGAGCTTGCGCAGGCGCCGGTATGGAAAGGCGCGACCCACCAAGTCAAGGCCGGCCTGGCTGAAGACCTGACCCTGACCATGCCTAAAGGCCAGCTGAAAAAGCTTGCCGCCAGCATGACCATGAACCCACAACTGGTTGCGCCAATCGCCAAGGGCGACGTGATCGGTAAAGTCGAAGTGAAGCTGGACGATAAAGTGGTGCACAGCGCCGACCTGATCGCTCTGGATGCCGTCGATGAAGGTGGTATCTTCCGCCGCGTGTGGGATAGCATCCGTCTATTCTTCTACAGCTTGTTCAACTGATAGTGTGCACCTGCAAGGCCCCGTGTTGACCCGACACGGGGCTTTGCCCGTCGCCACGGCTTACGCTTACGAGGCCGTTACGCCATGACCGATAAAGAAGTAAAGGCGCCAAAGATCGAATTCCCAGTGACGGATTATCCCGTCAAAGTGATCAGCGATACCGGTGCAGGCAACAAAGACAAGATTCTCGAGATCGTGCGTAAACACGCCACGATCAACGACAACCGGGTGGACGAGCGTTCGAGCACCAACGGTAAGTACACCACGATCCAATTGCACATCGTTGCGACGGATCAGGACCAGCTCTACAACATCAACAGCGAACTGCGGGCCACTGGCTTCGTGCACATGGTGTTGTGATGTCACAGGTCCTGGGCTTTCGCGAGCTCGGCCGGATGGACTACGAGCCGGTCTGGCATGCCATGCAGCGCTTCACCAACGAGCGCGGCACCTCGGCTCCCGATGAAATCTGGTTGGTGGAACACCCGCCGGTATTCACCCAGGGCCAGGCTGGCAAGGCCGAACATCTGCTGCTGCCAGGTGATATTCCGGTGGTGCAGGTCGACCGAGGTGGCCAAGTGACTTACCATGGGCCCGGTCAACTGGTGGCTTATTTGCTGCTGGATGTACGCAAGCTGGGTTTTGGCGTACGCGATCTGGTGACTCGAATGGAGGCTTGCCTGATCGAGCTATTGGCCAGTTACGGCGTGACTGCCGCGGCCAAGCCCGATGCGCCCGGTGTGTATGTGGACGGCGCGAAGATCGCTTCCCTGGGGCTGCGCATTCGCCATGGGTGCTCCTTTCATGGCCTGGCCCTGAACGTGGACATGGACCTGGCGCCGTTTCGCCGGATCAACCCGTGTGGCTACGCCGGGCTGGCCATGACCCAGTTGAGCGATCATGCCACACCGATTAAATTTGCCGAGGTTAGTGCCCGGCTGCGTGCGCAGCTCGTCAAACACCTCGACTATGCTGAGCAGACGACCCTCACGGGCGGAATCGACTGATTATGACTACTGATGCAGTGCAAACCATGATCCCGACGGTGGACGTTACCGAACGTCCGGCCCCGGCCCCGCGTGCCAAGGTGGAAGCCGGCGTCAAGCTGCGCGGCGCCGAGAAGGTTGCACGCATCCCGGTGAAGATCATTCCGACCACCGAACTGCCGAAGAAGCCTGACTGGATCCGCGTACGCATCCCGGTTTCGCCGGAAGTCGACCGCATCAAGGCCCTGCTGCGCAAACACAAGCTGCACAGCGTGTGCGAAGAGGCCTCCTGCCCGAACTTGGGCGAGTGCTTCTCCGGTGGCACCGCGACCTTCATGATCATGGGTGACATCTGCACCCGCCGTTGCCCGTTCTGCGATGTGGGCCATGGCCGTCCGAAGCCTCTGGACGCCAACGAGCCGGAAAGCCTGGCCATCGCCATTGCTGACCTGCGCCTCAAGTACGTGGTGATCACCTCCGTAGACCGTGATGACCTGCGCGACGGCGGTGCCCAGCACTTTGCCGACTGCATCCGCGAGATCCGCAAGCTGTCGCCGAACGTGATGCTTGAAACCCTGGTACCGGACTACCGTGGTCGCATGGACGTAGCGCTGGAAATCACCGCTGCCGAGCCACCGGATGTGTTCAACCATAACCTGGAAACTGTGCCACGCCTGTACAAGGCCGCGCGTCCGGGGTCGGACTATCAGTGGTCGCTGACCCTGCTGCAGAAATTCAAGCAGATGATGCCGCACATTCCGACCAAATCCGGCCTGATGCTGGGCCTGGGCGAGACTGACGAAGAAGTGATCGAAGTCATGAAGCGCATGCGCGAACACGACATCGACATGCTGACTTTGGGCCAGTACCTACAGCCGTCCCGCAGCCACTTGCCGGTGCAGCGTTTCGTGCACCCGGACACCTTCGCCTGGTTTGCCGAGGAAGGTTACAAGATGGGCTTCAAGAACGTGGCATCCGGTCCGTTGGTACGTTCCTCGTACCACGCTGACGAACAGGCCAAGCTGGTCAAGGCGAGCCTGGTGTCCTGATAGAGAAGTGAGCAGCACCGCAGGTCCAATGTGGGAGGGGGCTTGCCCCCGATTGCGGAGTGTCAGTCAGCACATCTGATACTGACGCACCGCCATCGGGGGCAAGCCCCCTCCCACATTTCGTTTTACGTTAGTTAAGGAGATTTTTGGATGACCGCTGCCGTCCCTGCATTGCGCTCTGAAGGTACCATCGCCCTGATCGCCCCCGCTGGCCCCGCCGCACTGGATGTCGAAAAAGCTCAGCAATGGGCGCGCACCCGTGGCTATGAACTAAGGATCTATCCCGGTGTGTATGAGCGCGAAGGCTACCTCGCCGGCAGTGATGACGTGCGTCTGCGTGATTTGCATGCGGCCTTCTCCGATCCCGAAATCGATGCCATCTTCTGCCTGCGCGGCGGTTATGGCACACCGCGCTTACTCGACCGCCTGGATTTCGACCTGCTGCGTGCCAACCCCAAGCCATTCGTTGGCTACAGCGATATCACCGCCGTGCACCTGGCTATCAGCCGTTATGCCGGATTCGTCACGTTCCACGGGCCGATGCTCAATGCCGACTTGCTCGGTGACAAGCAGCAGCCTACCGAGTCGTCATTGTTCAGCATGCTACGCGGGCAATTGGGCGTCGGCAGCGTGCTGGCGCACCCGGTGGCCTACCCGCTGACTACGATTGCGCCTGGTATCGCCTGTGGGCGCTTGCTGGGGGGGAACCTGTCGATGATCGCGGCGGTGATGGGGACCGCTTACGAGATTGACGCCGAAGGCATCATTTTATTGATCGAAGACGTCAACGAGCCGATTTACCGTATCGACCGCTTGCTGACCCATCTGCGCCTGGCCGGCAAGCTGGCCCAGGTGGCGGGCGTGCTGGTGGGAGATGTGGCGGGTGTGGATCAAGCTGCGCTGGAGCGGCTGCTCAAGCAGACCTTCGAACCGCTGTGCATTCCGGTGCTGTCCGGCTGGCGCAGCGGGCATTGCGATCCGAACCTGACGTTGCCGATGGGCGCGTTGGTGCGCTTGGATGCGGGGGAGAAGCGGGTGGTGTTGGAGCAGGATGTGGTGTTTAAACCCTGAGCATGTTGTCGCCTGTTAAGCCGCTTTCGCGAGCAAGCCCGCTCCCATATTCGACCGCATTCCAAAGGATGTTTGCGGTACAAATGTGGGAGCGGGCTTGCTCGCGAAAGCGGTAGTCGCCATACGCCGATCTAGCGGCTCTGCAACGACTCCAGCAACTTCACCGTCGGGTACCCATCCGCTGGCCAGCCCAGCGACTGTTGCGCCGCCCGAATCGCCTTGCGCGTGTTGGCCCCGATAATGCCGTCTGCGTTGCCCGCGTCATAACCCTTGGCGCTGAGCACTGTCTGCAAATCGATACGCTGGGAGCGACTCAATGGCAGCTCATCTTTCGGCCAGCTCCCACGGATCACGCCAGCGCCGGTAAAGCGCTCCGACAACAACCCGACGGCCAGTGCATAGGACGACGAGTTGTTGTACTTGAGGATCGCGCGGAAGTTATCCAGCACCAGGAATGCCGGGCCACGGTAGCCGGCCGGCAGCAGCAGGGCGGCAGACAGTGGGTCGACGTTGGGTGGCATGCTCGCGCCTGGCGGCAGTTGGATGCCCAGTCTCATCCACTCGGCGACGGTCTTGCGGATACCACCGTCGGCCAAGGCGTAGTCGAAGTTGGCTGGCAACTGCTGCACTTCGAAGCCCCACGGCTGGCCGCGCTGCCAGCCGGAGCTTTGCAGGTAATGCGCGGTGGAGGCGAGGGCGTCGGCAGGGCTGTTCCAGATGTCGCGACGACCGTCGCCGTCGAAATCGACCGCGTGGGTGTTATAGGTGGTCGGGATGAACTGGGTCTGGCCCATGGCGCCGGCCCAGGAGCCTTTCATCTGGTCGGCGGCGATATCGCCATGCTGGATGATCTGCAACGCCGCCAGCAACTGAGCCTGGGCGAACGCCGGGCGACGACCCTCATAGGCCAGGGTCGCCAGGGAGCGGATCACCGAATTATTGCCCTGGAACTGGCCGAAGTTACTTTCCATGCCCCATACAGAAACCAGCGCTTGGCGATCAACGCCATAACGCTCCTCGATGCGCTGCAGGATGTCGGCGTACTTGATCAGCAGGGCCTGGCCGTTACGCACGCGCAGCGGCGACAGTGCGCCGTCGAGGTATTCCCACACCGGGCGGGAAAACTCCGGTTGGCTGCGGTCGGCGCGGATCACCGCCATATCGGGAGTGACCCCGGCAAAGGCGTTGTCGAACACGGCAGGCGTGATTCCGGCTTTCAGGGCTTCAACGCGAAACCCGGCCATCCACTCGGCAAAGGTCTGGGTCGGTTGGATATCGAGGTTGTCCACTGCCAATGGGGCCACCACCGCGGGCGCTACGGCCGGTGCGGTCTGGAGCTTAGGCAATGGTTGAGCGTCTGCGGCGGTAGGTTTCTCCGCACAGGCGACAAGCAGAATGAGGCTGGAGGCAGCGATCAATTGGCGAAGGTGCCAACGACGGGAAAGACTAGAGGGCATGCACAGGTCCAGGGATTACAAATCAGGCACAGACCTTATCATGCCAGAGGGGCGCTTGCCTTCAGGCAGCCAGAAAGTAAGAAGCCTCCCAGCTATTAGACTGGAAGGCTTCGCGGCGGTAGCTGCCTTTGCCCTTGCCGGCGCGTTCCTGACGGCTTCGGAACAGTGGCTGGGCGATGATGGATTTGGCCTTGTTGGGGCCATGCTTGGATGGCTTTTTGCTCATGATCGGTACTCTCGGTAGGTTGGGATGGAGCGATGCAAATCATCTGCCGAAGTTGTGCGGCTGTAAAGCCCTGCGAAATGTAGGAAAGGTAGACACGGTCAAAACTGTGGGAGCGGACTGTGGTGTTTTTGAGGGAGGGATTATTCGGCAGGCAGTGACAGGCGCTGTCCGGCCATCAACAACGACAAACGGCTCAGGCTCATCCACGGCGAACCAGCGGCCTGGCCCTTGATCTGTGCGTCGATGCGTTGTGCTTCCAACAGAAGCTGCGCCCAGCGTTGCGCTGAGTGCCGTTGCAGGGCTTTGCTCATCAGGGGTTTGCGCTTGTCCCACACAGGCGGCTTGGCTTGGCTGAAGGCTCGGTCCAACGGTGTTCCCTGGCTGTATTGCAGGGCAATATTGGCCAGCACCCGTAATTCCCGGGCCAGGGCCCAGAGAATCACCGGGGGTTCCACCCCTTCGCCGCGTAACCCTTCGAGCATGCGAAGGGCATGAGCGGGTTCGCCATTGAGGATTGCATCCACCAGCCCGAATACGTCGAAGCGCGCGCTGTCAGCCACCGCACCTTGTACGGTTTCGACAGTGATCTGCCCGTCTTCGGCCATCAGCTTGAGCTTTTCGATTTCCTGGGCGGCGGCAAGCAGGTTGCCTTCGACCCTGGCAGCGATCAGCTCAACAGCGTCTTGGGTCGCTGACAGTCCCGATTGGGACAGTCGCTGACGAATCCACTGCGGCAACTGGTTGCTGTCCACTGGCCAGATCTGGATGAACTGGGTCTGCGGACCCTCCACCAACGCCTTGCCCCACTTGGTCTTCTGCGCACTGCCGTCGAGCTTGGGCAGGCTGATCAGCAAGACCGTGTCTTCGGCAGGGCGCGAACAGTATTCCATCAAGGCTGCCGCACCTTTGTCGCCGGGCTTGCCTGAAGGCAGGCGCAGTTCCAACAGGCGCTTTTCGGCAAACAGCGACATGCTCGCACCGGCTTGCAGCAACGTTCCCCAGTCGAAACTGGCGTCGGCGCTGAACACCTGGCGTTCATCGAAACCCTGCTGGCGCGCCGCTGCACGGATAGCATCGGCGGCTTCCTGGCACAGCAGCGGGTCATCCCCACTGACGATATAGACGGGTGCGAGACCACTTTGCAGGTGTTTGGCGAGTTGAGCGGGGGCGAGTTTCATAGGCAGGTCAAACGGGGCGCCAGTGGCGCCCCGTATGCTTTACTCGACAGGGACTTCAACAGGCGATTGTTTCGGCGTGTTGTCTTCATACTCTTGTGCCGCTTTCAGGGCGTCAGCGTCAGCCTTGGCCTTGTTGTCGGCGATTTGCTGCAGACCTTCCAGTTTCTCCGGGGTCAGCAACTGCAGGCGAACCATCATGCGCTGCACCAGCTCACGACGCATTTCTTTGCGGGCCTGGATGATTTCCGAGTCTGAACCTACCAGGTTGTTACCGTCGTGGCTCACGACCTTTTGTACTTGAACTTTATCACCCATCAGTGGCAGGTGATCGCGACCTTGCACTTCAAAGTTCAACTGAGTGTTCAGCTCAATATCCGATGCACGGCCCGCGCTGGCATAGCTGACATTACGCTGGGTTTCTTTCTCGTCCACCAACACCAGTTTGTAGGTCGCACCGGTGTAGACGTGCACGCCGCTGTTTTCCAGGGTCTGACGCAGCTGTGTCACGGTTTCGCCGTAGGCGTTGCGGGCGCTGACATCGAGTTCCTTGAGAACCAGTTCGTTGGTGCCGGTGCCGCGCAGCTGGAAGCCGCAGGCGCTCAGCAGAACGGCAAGGCCCATTACCAGCAGGTTGCGTTTGATCATTTTGTTGCTCCCCTTGAAACCATGTGGGCCTTATCGAGGCCCTGAAGGCTTTGTTCGACGCAGGGCTCAAGCCCCGCGCCCGATCCGATTAGCTAGCGACGATATTGACCAGTTTGCCAGGCACCACGATCACTTTGCGGATCGTCAGGCCTTCGGTGAAACGCAGCACGTTTTCGTTGACCCGTGCAGCCGCTTCGATCTCTTCGCGGCTGGCGCTGGCCGGCATGTCGATCTGGCCGCGCAATTTGCCGTTGACCTGGATCACCAGTTGCAGGGTGTCTTGTACCAGAGCGCTGTCATCCTGTTTCGGCCAGCTGGCGTCAATGACAGCGCCGCTGTGGCCCAGACGGCTCCACAGTTCGTGGCTGATGTGCGGCGTGATTGGCGCCAGCAGCAGGGTGACGATTTCCAGGCCTTCCTGGATCAACGCACGGTCCTGCTCGGTGGCTTGCGGGGCTTTTTCCAGCACGTTCATCAGGGTCATCACCTGGGCGATGGCAGTGTTGAACTTGTGGTTCTGGCCCACATCCTGGCTGGCTTGGCGGATAGCCAGGTGAGTGCTGCGGCGAATGGCTTTCTGCTCATCGCTCAAGGTTGCCACGTCCAGCTTGCCCGGCAGGCCTTGGCTGACATGGGCGTGCGCCAGGCGCCAGACACGCTTGAGGAAGCGGTGCGAGCCTTCGACGCCGGAGTCGGACCATTCGGCGCTCATGTCGGGCGGCGAGGCGAACATCATGAACAGGCGGCAGGTGTCGGCACCGAACTGGTCGATCATCGACTGTGGGTCGACGCCGTTGTTCTTCGACTTGGCCATCTTCTCGGTGCCGCCGATTTCTACCGGTAGGCCGTCGGATTTCAACTTGGCGCTGATCACCTTGGCTTTGCTGTCGCGCTCGAGCTCGACGTCCGCCGGGTTGAACCAGGTGTAGGCGCCATTGGCTTCGCGGCGATAGTAAGTCTCGGCGATCACCATGCCTTGGGTCAGCAGGTTCTTGAACGGTTCATCCGAACTCACCAGGCCTTCGTCGCGCATCAGCTTGTGGAAGAAGCGCGCATACAGCAGGTGAAGAATGGCGTGTTCGATACCGCCGATGTACTGATCCACCGGCAACCAGTGGTCGGCCGCGGCTTTTTCCACCAGGCCACCCTCATAGTGCGGCGAGGCGTAGCGGGCGTAGTACCACGAGGACTCGACGAACGTGTCCATGGTGTCGGTTTCACGTTTGGCAGGCTGGCCGCATTTCGGGCAAGCGCACTCGTAGAACTCGGGCATGCGCGCCAGCGGCGAGCCAGCACCGTCCGGCACGACGTCTTCTGGCAGTACTACTGGCAACTGGTCTTCCGGCACCGGCACGTCACCGCAGCTTTCACAGTGGATGATCGGAATCGGGCAGCCCCAGTAGCGCTGGCGGCTGATGCCCCAGTCGCGCAGACGGAACTGGGTGCGCGATGCACCGAGATTTTTCTTGATCAGGGCGACTTCAATGGCGTCGAACGCGCCTTGGAAATCCAGGCCGTCGAACTCACCGGAGTTGATCAGCGTGCCGTGCTCGCCGTAGGCGTCTTGCCACGGGGCCGGGTTGGTGTCGCCCGAGCTGGTACGCACCACGGACTTGATCGGCAGGTTGTACTTGGTGGCGAACTCGAAATCACGTTCGTCGTGGGCCGGTACAGCCATTACTGCGCCATCACCGTAGTGCATCAATACGTAGTTGGCGACCCATACCGGCAGCTTATCGCCAGTCAGCGGGTGTTCGACGAACAGGCCGGTCGGCAGGCCTTTTTTCTCCTGGGTGGCGACGTCGGCTTCAGCCACGCTGCCGCCTTTGCATTCGGCGATGAAGGCCTGCAGCTCTGGGTTGTTCTGCGCCGCCTGGGTGGCCAGCGGGTGTTCGGCGGCCACGGCAACGTAGGTCGCGCCCATCAGGGTGTCCGGACGGGTAGTGAAGACTTTGAGTGCACCCGCTTCGCCGATCGAATCGACGTTGTACGGGAACTGCACTTCCATGCCCTTGGATTTGCCGATCCAGTTGCGCTGCATGGTCTTGACCTGTTCAGGCCAGCCCGGCAGGTCGTCGAGGCTCGACAACAGTTCATCCGCGTAAGCGGTGATCTTGAAGTAGTACATCGGGATTTCGCGCTTTTCGATCAGCGCGCCGGAACGCCAGCCACGGCCGTCGATGACCTGCTCGTTGGCCAGTACGGTCTGGTCGATCGGGTCCCAGTTCACGGTGCCGTTCTTGCGGTAGATCACACCTTTTTCGAACAGGCGCGTGAACAGCCATTGTTCCCAGCGGTAGTAGTCCGGCTTGCAGGTGGTCACTTCGCGAGACCAGTCCACCGCCAGGCCGAGGCTGCGCAGCTGGGTTTTCATGTAGGCGATGTTTTCGTAGGTCCACTTGGCGGGAGCCACGTTGTTTTTCATCGCGGCGTTCTCTGCCGGCATGCCGAAGGCGTCCCAACCCATGGGTTGCAGGACATTCTTGCCGAGCATGCGCTGGTAGCGGGAGATTACGTCGCCGATGGTGTAGTTACGCACGTGCCCCATGTGTAGCTTGCCGCTGGGGTAAGGGAACATCGATAGGCAGTAGTAAGTCTCCTTGCCTGGCTGTTCACTGACTTCAAAGGACTTTTGCTCGTCCCAGAAGGTTTGGGCGGCATTTTCTATTTCACGGGGCTGATATTGTTCGTGCATGGCTACTTTTGAACTGAATAGGGGTGGCCTAATCCTCTTCGGTGCAACATTCAGGTTGATCGACACCAAACAGCGGCGCGTCCGTGCCCAAACCCTGCGGGAAGTGGAGTTACAGGAAGCGCCGTAGCATACATGACCCCACTCTATCGAGGGAAACCCTGATTGCGCGGTCGAGGCCGTCTGTCGCGGCGCCGGGCAGGCACAGCCATGGGGACTAGGCTGTTTATTGGGGAGCAAGTATTTCTTCAATGAGGTGAGGGGATGGTTGAATCGCAGCGAACTTTAACGAAACCGCAATTGTATGAAGGACTGATCGACCGTTTGGGTCGGGCATTGGATGCTGCAAAAACCGCAGGCCGATTGCGTGATGAACGGCCTCTGGAGCTGGAGTTGCGAGGCTTGAGCCAGGCAGAGCTTGAACTGATCAAGCGCTACCTGGAATTGAATCACCACCGCGCCTCTCCTGGGCAGGCTTCCCCGCCGTCCCAAGAGCCGTCACGTTCGGCCAAGATCATCTGGTTGAAGGACGTGTCCGCCAGTCGAAGTACTGAAAAACTTCAGGCCGTGCGGTGCAAGTGAAGCACAGCGTCATTTGCTGGTCTTCTCGAAATATGCTGGTAAGGATTGTCGCTAAACCCCGTTGCATCTAGGCTTCGGGCATCTTTGGAGATGCCCGATGCCTTTTCGTTATTTCATCAAACAATTATTGCTGCCGCCCGGCATTTTTTTGCTGCTGCTGGCGTTTGCCTGGTGGATTCGTCGCAGTCGCCCACGCCTGGCCGGGTTCTGCTTTGCCCTGGGGTTGGGGGGCATGTGGCTGATGAGCCTGCCAGTGATGGTGCAGTGGGGCGCACATGTATTAGAAACCGAGCCACCCTTGGCTCGCGAAGAGTGGGCAAACCTGGCTCAACGGGCCGATGCGATTGTGGTACTGGGCTCTGGACGTGAACGTGGTGACCCCGCGTGGGGCACTGATCAGCCCACAGGTATTGGCCTTGAGCGCCAGCGTTACGCCGCACGGTTGGCCAAGGCGTCGGGGTTGCCGGTGTTGACCAGCGGCGGCTTGCACTACGGCACGCCGCCCAGTGAGGCAGAGTTGATGGCCGTGTCGATGCAAGATGACTTTGGCGTTACCGTGCGCTGGAAGGAAGAACACAGCCGCACTACATGGGAAAACGCGCAGATGAGTGCGCAGATGTTATTGCCTGAGGGCATCAAGCGCGTCGTGGTGGTGACCCAGGCCTGGCACATGCCGCGTTCGGTCTGGAGCTTTGAAAAGGCGGGCTTCACCGTGGTGCCGGCGCCCGTGGGTTTCCTGGGCGTGGACAACGCCCGACCGCTGGGCGGTTGGATGCCGGAGTTCGTGTCGGTATGGCGCAGCGGGCAGTTGATCAATGAAGCGGTGGGGCAGATAGGCTACCGGTTGTTCTACCGATAACACCGCAAATCCAAATGTGGGAGCTGGCTTGCCTGCGATAGCGGACTGCCAGCCGGCACCTTTGCTAGCTGACCCACCGCTATCGCAGGCAAGCCAGCTCCCACATTGCTAGGTGTATGTCGGTCAGACGGTTTTGGCCATCCGACCCGCCAGCAGCGCCCAGCCAAGCAACAGCACACACACAATGATCAACGGCCATGAGCGCCATTGCAGGTAAGGCGTCAGGTTGTGCATCGGCACCACGTCACCGTAGAGAATGCCGCGCTCGAACTGCGGGATCTGCGCGGTGATCTGCCCGAATGGGTTGATCAGGCCGGTCACGCCGTTATTGGTGGCACGGATCATCCAGCGACCGGCCTCCAGGGCACGCATCTGCGCCATTTGCAGGTGTTGCAGTGGGCCAATGGAGCGGCCGAACCAGGTGTCGTTGCTGATGGTCAGCAGCAGGTCGCTCTGGGCCGAGAGGCCGGCGGCGAATTCCGGGTACACCACTTCATAGCAGATGAACGGCGCAATCTGGTAGCCCTTGGCCTGAAGCATGGCCTGGTCAGAGGGGCCGCGGGCGAAGTCCGACATGGGCAGGTCGAAGAAGGCAATCAGTCCGCGCAGCATGTCTTGCAGTGGCACGTACTCGCCGAACGGCACCAGCTTTTGCTTGAGGTAAGTGCCGTCGCCTTCACCCACGACGGTGATGCCGTTGAAGTAGCGCTTCTCGTGGTGCACTTCCTGGCGAATCGGCACGCCGGTGATCAGCGCGGAATTACGGTCTGCGGCGAACTTGCCCATCATCCCCAGGTAGCCCTCGACAGACTCCTTGAGCACCGGTACAGCGGTTTCCGGCCATACCAGCAGGTCGGCTCGCTTGGAGCTGAAGCTCATATCGCGGTACAGCGCCAACTGCGCATTGAGCTGTTCAGGGTCCCACTTCATGCTTTGTTCGACGTTGCCCTGGATCGCGGCCACGCTCAGTGGCGCTCCGGATGGGCTGGTCCAGGCATGGTGCTTGAGGGCCAGGCCGATGGCCCACGGTGCAACCAGCAGTATGAGACCTGCGCCGATAAAGGCATTGCGCTTGCTCGCCAGCAGGCGCGGCAGGTTGCACAGCAGGGCCGCCGTCAGCGCCAGGGCAAAGGAAATCAGCCACATGCCGCCTAGTGGCGCGAGGCCGGTGAGCGGCCCGTCAAGCTGGCTGTAGCCGGAGTACAGCCACGGGAAGCCGGTGAGGAACCAGCCGCGGAAGGCTTCCTGGCCGACCCATAACGCAGCAAAGGTCAGGGCATCCGCCAGCGGTGCCTCATTGCGGCGCAGCCAGCGTGCCCATAGCCAGGCGGGCAGGGCGAAGAACCAGGCAATGGCGGCGGTAAACAGCAGCATCAGGAAACCGGCCAGCAGCACCGAAGCGCCGCCGAAATGATGGATGCTGTAGTAGATCCAGCTAGTGCCGGCGCCAAACAGGCCGAAACCGAAACACCAGCCACGGCCCAGGGCCTGGCGTGGCGTCAGCTCCCTCAACCCGACATAGAACAGTCCGACCGCCACCAATGCGAACGGCCACAGATCGAACGGCGCCAGCGCCAGGGTAGTGATGGCGCCGGCCACCACGGCCAGCAAGTTACCGGGCCAGCCGGGTGCGATCAGACGGCGCATTTCAGTCCTTAACGGGCAATAGGAGTCAGGCGAATCAGGTGAATCCGGCGGCTATCGGCATTCAGGATGCGGAAGCGATAAGCGCCGATTTCGGTGGTTTCGTTACGCTTTGGCAGATGCCCAAACGCATTCATCACCAGGCCACCCACTGTGTCGAACTCATCGTCGGAGAATTCGCTGTCGAAGAACTCGTTGAAGTTCTCGATCGGCGTCAGCGCCTTGATCAGGAAGTCGCCGCTGGGCAGGGGCTTGATGTAGCTGTCTTCTTCGACATCGTGCTCGTCTTCGATATCGCCGACGATCTGTTCCAGCACGTCTTCGATAGTCACCAGACCAGCCACGCCGCCGTATTCGTCGATCACAATGGCCATGTGATTGTGGTTGGCGCGGAACTCGCGCAGCAGCACGTTCAGGCGCTTGGATTCAGGCACGAAGGTGGCTGGACGCAGTAGGTCCTTGATGTTGAAGTTGTCGCCGTTCTCCTTGAGGATCAACGGCAGCAGGTCCTTGGCCAGCAGGACACCCATGACGTCGTCATGGCTTTCACCGATCACCGGGTAGCGCGAGTGCGCCGAGTCGATCACGGCCGGGAGGAATTCCCGCGGGGTCTGGGTCGCCTTGATGCTGATCATCTGCGAGCGCGGGACCATGATGTCCCGTACTTGCAGGTCAGCCACCTGGATGGCGCCTTCGACGATGGCCAGCGCTTCGCTGTCCAGCAACTTGTTCTGATGGGCCTCGCGCAGCAGCTCCAGCAGCTCCTGGCGGTTTTTCGGCTCGTGGGCAAAAGCCTGGGTCAGTTTACCCAGCCATGACTTCTGCCCGTTGCTCGATCGGTCTTCGCTCATAGCGATTACTCTGAATCCTTTGTCGTATGGGTTAAGTGTTGATCAGTTTTCGTCATCTGCATAAGGGTCAGGGTGACCCAATTCTGCAAGCAACGTTTGTTCCAGTGTTTCCATTTCCTCGGCTTCGTCATCGTCTATATGGTCGTAACCCAAGAGATGCAAGCAGCCGTGGATGACTAGATGAGCCCAATGGGCCTCAAGTTCCTTGCCTTGTTCCCGTGCTTCGCGTTCCACCACCGGCACGCAGATGACCAGATCACCCAGCAGGGGAATATCCAGTAACTCATCGGGTACGTCGGCAGGGAAGGACAGCACGTTGGTGGCGTAATCCTTTTGCCGCCAGGTGTGATTCAGTTCACGACCTTCGGGCTCATCCACCAGACGAATGGTCAGCTCCGAGTCGGCGGTACGCTGGCGCAGGGCCAGGGCACACCATTGGCGGAACTGGGCTTCGCTGGGGGCGGGCGCTTCGGTGGCCAGTTGCAGATCAAGTTCAAGCATCGCGGCGGGCGTCCTTGGACAAACCATCGTCGCGGTGTTCGAAACGCTCGTAGGCCTCGACAATGCGCTGCACCAGCGGGTGACGCACCACGTCCTTGGGCGAGAAGTGCGTGAAACTGATGCCCGGCACGTCCTTGAGCACTTCAATCACATGGCTCAAGCCCGACTTGGTGCCCTTGGGCAGGTCAACCTGGGTAATGTCGCCGGTGATAATGGCCGTGGAGCCAAATCCGATGCGGGTCAGGAACATCTTCATCTGCTCGACCGTAGTGTTCTGGCTTTCGTCGAGGATGATGAAACTGTTACTCAAGGTGCGGCCGCGCATGTAGGCCAGCGGGGCGATCTCGATCACCTGGCGCTCGATCAACTTGGCGACGTATTCGAAACCGAGCATCTCGTACAGCGCGTCGTAGAGCGGGCGCAGGTACGGGTCGATTTTCTGTGCGAGGTCGCCGGGCAGGAAACCGAGCTTTTCGCCCGCCTCGACCGCCGGGCGCACCAGCAGGATGCGGCGCACTTGCTCGCGCTCAAGGGCATCCACTGCACAGGCCACGGCCAGGTAGGTCTTGCCGGTACCGGCGGGGCCGATGCCGAAATTGATATCGTTACCCAGGATTGCCTTGACGTACTTCTGCTGATTCAAGCCCTTTGGGCGAATCATGCCTTTTTTGGTACGCAGGGCCACGCTGGCTTCAGCGACTGGGTTGTTGGCCAAGTCTTCCACAGCCGATTCCTGCAAATACAGGTGCACGGTTTCTGGCGACAGCTCACTACCCTTGGTTTCGCGGTAGAGACGGCGCAGCAGGTTTTCTGCAGATTTGGTGTGCGGGGCTTCACCAATGAGCTCGAACTGATTGCCGCGGTTGCGGATCTCGATGCTCAGGCGTTGTTCGATCAGGCGCAGGTGCTCGTCGAACTGTCCGCACAGGTTGGCGAAACGGCGAGCCTCAAAGGGCTCGAGGAGAAAACGATGGGGTTCTGCTATGGGTGCGTTCAAGGTTGCTTTTAGCCGCCCTTTGGCTGTTTAGGTGAAATAGAGGATAACGCCAGTGGCGCGGGTACGAAAGCACTTACGTCATTGGAATGTTGCACGATTCTCATGTGGGAGCGGGCTTGCTCGCGAAGGCGGTGTGTCAGCAGCAGGTATGTTGACTGATCCACCGCATTCGCGAGCAAGCCCGCTCCCACATTTTGATCTTCATCAGGTCAACAAGATCAGTTGATCAATGACCCGCGCAACGAGTGCGGTTGCGCCGCATCGATGTGCACGTCGGCGAACTGGCCGATCAGGGTTGGATTGTCGCAGCGGAAGTTGACGATTCGGTTGTTCTCGGTACGGCCCTGCAGCTCGCCCGGGTCTTTTTTCGAGTAGTCGGTGACCAGGATGCGCTGGATCGAACCGACCATTTGTCGGCTGATCTCGAAGCCTTGCTGGTTCAGTCGGTGCTGCAGCATGTTCAAACGTTCTTTTTTCAGCGCTTCCGGGGTGTCATCCGCCAAGTCGGCGGCCGGAGTGCCAGGGCGCTGGCTGTAGACGAACGAGTAGGAGAAGTCGAAACCGACGTCTTCGATCAGCTTCATGGTCTGCTCGAAGTCTTTTTCGGTCTCGCCGGGGAAACCGACGATAAAGTCCGAACTGATGCAGATGCCCGGCACCGCCGCACGTAGTTTGCGCAGTTTGGATTTGTATTCCAGGGCGGTGTGGTTGCGCTTCATCGCCGACAGAATACGGTCCGAACCCGATTGCACTGGCAAGTGCAGATGCTTGACCAGTTCCGGCACTTCGGCGTGAGCCTGGATCAGGCTGTCGGAGAACTCCAGCGGATGGGACGTGGTGTAGCGGATGCGCTCAATGCCGTCCACCGCAGCCACCACGCGGATCAGCTCCGCCAGGTCGGCCAGGCGCCCGTCGTGGGTCTGGCCGCGATAGCCGTTGACGTTCTGGCCGAGCAGGGTCACTTCGCGCACGCCGTTTTCGGCCAAGTGGATGATTTCCGACAGTACGTCGTCAAACGGCCGGCTGACTTCTTCGCCACGGGTGTAGGGCACCACGCAGAAGGTGCAGTATTTGCTGCAGCCTTCCATCACCGACACATAGGCACTTGGCCCGTCGATACGTGGCTCTGGCAAGTGGTCGAATTTTTCGATTTCGGGGAACGAGACGTCTACCTGCGGCAGCTTGGTAACGCGGGCAGCGTCGATCATTTCCGGCAGGCGGTGCAGGGTCTGCGGGCCGAACACCACGTCGACATACGGTGCGCGGTCGCGGATCGCGGCACCTTCCTGGCTGGCCACGCAACCGCCGACGGCGATCACCATCTCCGGGTTGGCCAGTTTCAATTCGCGCCAGCGGCCTAGCTGGGAGTACACACGGTCCTGGGCCCGCTCGCGGATCGAGCAGGTATTGAGCAGGATCACGTCGGCATCTTCGGCGCGGGCAGTGACTTCCAGGGCCTGGTGTTCGCCCAGCAGATCGACCATGCGCGAGCTGTCGTACTCGTTCATCTGGCAACCGTGGGTTTCGATGTAAAGCTTCTTGGCCATGGGAATCGTCAACTGGTGGTAAAGAACCGCGCATTATAGGGGGCATGCCCATTGGTTCCTAGCGTTGTGCATCGGGTGCCATGCTATAGTTCGCGCCCTCTTTTATATCCCCGATGTGTTGTTCGCCCACCATGACCAAACGTGAAGCTCCAATCTACAAGGTGATTTTCCTCAACCAGGGCCAGGTGTTCGAGATGTACGCCAAGCAGATCTATCAAAGTGATCTGTGGGGCTTCCTGGAAGTGGAAGAGTTCGTCTTTGGCGAGCGCACCCAGTTGGTCGTCGACCCGGGCGAAGAAAAGCTCAAGGCGCAGTTTGAGGGCGTAGTGCGCAGCTTTGTGCCGATGCATTCGATCGTGCGCATCGACGAAGTGGAACGCCTGGGCACGCCGAAGATCAGCGAGGCGCGGGGCGTGAGCAATGTCATGCCGTTTCCGATGCCGATGCCTGAGAAGTAAGGCTTCAGACCGCGTCGACCCTATCGCAGGCAAGCCAGCTCCCACATTCGACGGCATTCCAAAGTTGGAGTTCGTTCAAGTGTGGGAGCTGGCTTGCCTGCGATAGCGGTAGAAGGGTTTAGCTGAAGTCAGGGCAGGGGTGAGAACGGCGAGCGCCCATCGGCACTCTGCAGTTCCTGCAAGTAATTGCGGAAGATCTGGCCCAGCACTTGGGTGGCCACTTCCAGTTCATCGCGCTGCATGTGCTCGGCGACTTCGTCGGCGGTGTCCAGCGCGTCTTCGGCGCCGTTGACCGCGGCCATTTTCAGCACGATATACGCCTGCACGTTATTGGCCGGTACGCCTTCGCCTTTGAAGAACATATTGCCCAGCTGGAATTGCGCCTGGGCGTGACCCTGCAGCGAGGCTTTTTCGAAATAGCTCAAGGCCAGGTTGAGATCGCGAGCGGGGTTCTTGCTGTCGTGGTAGTACTCGCCCAACTCGTATTGCGCCTGCGCATCACCGCCATCGGCCTGTTTCTGGCACGCGCTCAGGGCTTCGGCCTGGCTGTCTGGCTGTGTATTGAGGGTGCAACGACCCATCGCTGGGATTAACAACGAGTTGCCGCCTGCTTGGGCATGTGCCAGCAGCGGCTGAAGGAGCAACAGGCAGCCCAGTACCAGGGTGCGGCCGGTGCGTTTCATGGGAATCGACTTACCTCTGACGGGGCGCGCGGACCCTCGGGGAGTCCAATGAGCGCGCATTATGAAATAAGCAGGCCTCTGCTTACAAAGTCTTTACTCGATTTTCTGCTGCGTGGGCAAGTTATCTGCCGGATTGCAGGTAGATTCTCGAAAAAACGAGGAAAAGTCTGTAGGTAAAGTAGTAAATCAGACGTCGCCCAGGGCGACGCCTGATCGTGGCCGCTGTTATTTCAGTGCGGCGAAGGCCCGCTCGGCAGCATCCAGCGTCAGTTTCAACTCGGCCTCACCATGGGCGATCGACGTAAAGCCGGCTTCGAACGCGCTCGGCGCCAGGTACACACCGCCTTCCAGCATCAGGTGGAAGAAGCGCTTGAACAGGTCGGCATCGCTGCCCATCACGTCATCAAAGGTGACGATATCGTCGGCACCACTGAAGTACAGGCCGAACATGCCGCCCGCTTGAGTGGTGACAAACGGGATGCCCGCCGCATCGGCGCGCTGTTGCAAGCCGTCCAGCAGGCGGGTGGTGTAGTCGGTCAGCTCGGCATGGAAGCCCGGACGGCTGATCAGGCGCAGGGTGGTCAGGCCGGCAGCCATCGCCAACGGGTTACCCGACAAGGTGCCTGCCTGGTACACCGGGCCCAGCGGTGCGATGTGTTGCATGATTTCGCGTTTGCCACCGAAGCAACCCACCGGCATGCCGCCGCCGATGATCTTGCCGAAAGTGCTCAGGTCCGGCGTAACACCATAGTAAGCCTGGGCGCCGCCGAGGGCGACACGGAAGCCGGTCATCACTTCGTCGAAAATCAGCACCACGCCGTGTTTGTCGCACTGCTCGCGCAAGCCTTCAAGGAAGCCAGGCGCCGGTGGCACGCAGTTCATGTTGCCGGCCACGGGTTCTACGATGATGCACGCCACGTCCTGGCCCACTTCATTGAGCATTTGCTCGACGGCGGCGATGTCGTTGAACGGCAGGGTCAGGGTGTGCTTGGCGAACGCTGCCGGCACACCGGCAGAGCTTGGCACGCCTTGGGTCAACAGGCCGGAGCCGGCTTTCACCAGCAGGCTGTCGGAGTGGCCGTGGTAGCAGCCTTCGAACTTGATGATGCTGTCGCGGCCGGTGAAGCCACGGGCCAGGCGGATCGCACTCATGGTGGCTTCGGTGCCGGAGCTGACCATGCGCACCATTTCCATCGACGGCACAATGCTGCACACCAGATCGGCCATCTCGGTTTCCATGGCGGTCGGCGCGCCATAAGACAGGCCGTGTTCCAGTTGCTTGCGCACCGCGTCGAGCACGTCCGGGTGGCTATGGCCGAGGATCATCGGGCCCCAGGAGCCGACGTAGTCCACATAGCGCTTGTCATCTTCGTCGGTGACGTAGGCGCCTTCGGCGTGCTTGAAGAACAGCGGCGTGCCGCCCACGCTCTTGAACGCACGCACGGGGGAGTTCACACCGCCGGGGATGTGTTTCTGGGCATTGGCAAACAGCGTTTCGGAACGGGACATGATTGGGCTCTCTGAAATCAAATCTTGAAAAGGGCGTTGAAGGCACGGGCGCGGCGTGTGACTTCCTGGGTACTGTCGGCACCAAACAGGCCGTGCACCACGGCGAGCAGGTCGGCGCCGTGGGCCACCAGCGGCTCGGCGTTTTCCAGGGTGACGCCGCCGATCACGCAGATCGGCAACTGCAATCGCGTGCGGGCCTGGGCCAGCATGTCGACGGTAGCCGCGGGTGCGCCGGGCTTGGTGTTGGAATTGAAGAAACGACCAAAAGCGACATAGCTGGCGCCTTCCTTGGCGGCCTGCTCCGCCAGCTCAATCTGGCTGTGGCAGGTGGCGCCGATGATGGCCTTGGAACCGAGCAGCGCACGGGCTGGCGTCAGCGGGCCATCGGTCTGGCCCAGGTGCACGCCGACGCCGAGGCGCGCGGCCAGTTCGGCGTCATCATTGATAATCAGCTGGGTCTTGTAGCGTGAGCACAGCTCTCGCAACTTTTCGGCCTCACGCAGGCGCCGTGCTTCGTCGCTGCTTTTGTCGCGGTATTGCAACAGGGTCACGCCGCCGTCCAACGCCGCTTCGACGTAGGCGAGGAATTTGCCGGCCAACAGTTGGCTGTCGGTAATGGCATACAGGCCACGTAGTTTCATCGGGCAGGCCTCTTGCTTTTAAGAACAGAAAGTTACGAGCAGAAATCCAGCGGCAGCCGGCGCGGCACGAACTGGCCCTGGCCGAGTTGTTCGGCGTCACGCAAGGTGCGCCAAGTGTAGTTGAGTGCCGATTGCACGGCGCTGGCCAAGCCTTCGCCCTGGGCGATCCGACCGGCCAGCGCACTGGCCAACGTGCAACCCGAACCATGATAACTGCCGGGCAAGCGCTGGCAGGTAAAGGTCTGGCGTGTACCGTCGCGGCTGTACAGGCGATTGTGTACCTCGTGCTCGTCGCCATGGCCGCCCGTGATCAGCAGGTGCTTGATATAGGGCAAAAGCTTCTCTGCGCATTCGTCCGCCGTACCATCAGGCAGCTCGGCGAGGATGCGTGCTTCAGGCAGGTTCGGCGTGGCGATCAGCGACAGCGGCAACAACCGCTCGCGCATCGCGTAGCCGACTTCGTCCTTGCCCAGGCTGCCGCCGCCGCCCGCGCGTAGCACCGGATCGCACACCACCGGTAGGTGCGGGTGCGCCTGCAGCAGTTCGACCACCGTGTCGACCATCGCGGTGGAACCGAGCATGCCCAGCTTGACCGCCGCCACCTCGGAGTCGCTGAGCACGGCATTGGCCTGGGCCAATACCCACTCACGATCGAGCACGCGGAAATCGCTGACGTTGACGGTGTTCTGCACGGTCAGGGCGGTGACGGCCGGGGCCGCATGACAGCCTTGGGCGAGCAGGGCTTCGATATCTGCCTGCAAGCCGGCGCCACCACTGGGGTCGTGGCCGGAGAGACAGAGGACAACGGGGCGAGAGCTGTAGATATTCATGGTGCGCGAGCTTACCACCAAACGCTTTTTGCGTGGCTGTTGGGCGAGGGGGGAATTTCATGCGCGAAAAGCCCTCGGAGGCGACCCAGTTGATGGCTAAAAAATCGCCGAAAGCCGCGTTCTAGAGCCTTTCAAAAAATTATTTCAATAGTGTCTAATGGCCTTTACCGGCTATGCTAGAGTGGATCGAAACAACTTACGGTATCGCCGGTATACGTCTACTCAAAAGGAATGGGGGGCTTTTGACATAACCGGACAGGCCACGCTGGGGCTCTATGCGCTATTTGCTGATCTTATTGTTGTGCGGGCTGCCGATGCTCGCCAACGCCGTCGACTTCGATCAGGAGACTCGAAGCCTGCCGCTGGGCCGGGTCATGCAAGTGCTCGAAGACCCCACTAATGCCCTCACCATTGCTGAAGTCAGCTCCCCCGCTTACGCCGCCCAATTCAAGACCCATGACAAAGCCACCCTCAATGCCGGCTATTCGCGCTCGGTGTTCTGGCTCAAAGTCGACCTGCATTACGTCGCCAAAGAACCCCGTACCTGGTTCCTGGAACTGGCCTACCCGCCGCTGAATCATCTGGATCTGTACCAGAACGACGGCACTGGCAACTACCGGCTGACCACCCGCACCGGCAGTGCATTGCCGTTTTCCAGCCGTGAGGTGCGCCAGAGCAACTACCTGTTCAAGCTCAACTTCGTGCCCGGCCAAAAGGAAACCGTGTACCTGAGGCTACAAAGCGAGGGCTCGATCCAGGCGCCGCTGACGCTCTGGTCCGGCACCGCTTATTTGGAACAGCAGCCACTGCGCCTGTATGTGCTCGGGGCCATCTATGGTGTATTGCTGGGCATGCTGGTCTACAACCTGTTCATCTACCTGAGCGTGCGTGACACCAGCTACCTCTATTACATCCTCTACATAGCTTCGTTCGGCCTGTACCAATTGTCGGTCAATGGCGTGGCCGTGGAGTATTTCTGGCCGAACGACCCGTGGTGGGCGAATGCGGTGGTGCCGTTTCTGATCGGCTCGGCGGCGCTGTTCGGCAGCCTGTTTGCGCGCAGTTTCCTGCACACCGCACAGCACAGCCGTTGGATCAACCGGATGTTGCTGGCGCTGGCTGCCTGCGGTGGGGTGGTGATGGTGCTGGCGCTGCTGACCAGCTATGCGGTGGCCTTGCGCCTGGCGACCGCTCTGGCGCTGGTGTTTACCGTGACCATCTTTGTTGCGGCCATCAAGGCCTGGTTCTGCGGCCAGCGCATGGCGCGTTATTTCATCATTGCCTGGTCGGCGTTCCTGCTGGGCGGGGTGGTCAACACCATGATGGTGCTGGGCTATCTGCCCAATATGTTCCTGACGATGTACGCCAGCCAGTTGGGCTCGGCTATCGAGGTGGCGTTGCTGTCCCTGGCGCTGGCGGACCGTATCAATGGCATGCGCGAGCAGCAGGCGAAAATCCTCTTTGACGCCAGTCAGAAGCTTGAGGTGCTCAACCAGCAACTGGCCCGCAGCAACCGTCTCAAGGATGAATTCCTCGCTACCTTGACCCACGAATTGCGCACACCGATGAATGGTGTGATCGGCTCCCTGGAACTGATGCAAACCGTGCCGCTGGACCACGACTTGGCGCAGTACCAGCAAACGGCGGCCGGTTCGGCGCGAGACATGATGCGCATGGTCAACGGCATTCTCACCCTGACCGAATTGCAAGCCGGGCGTCTTACCGCCCAACCCCAGACATTCAGCCTGCGTGGCACCCTTGATACCTTGCGCCAGCAATTCAGCGCCAGCGCCCAGAGCAAGCGCCTGGAATTCTCCATTGATGTGGCGGATGAGCTGCCGGACCGCGTGATCGGCGACGCCGGCAAACTCACTCAGTGCCTGGATTGCCTGCTGGACAATGCCTTCAAGTTCACCCACGAAGGCAGCGTGCGCCTGCGCGTGGTAGGTGTGCCTCACACGGATGGCAGCCTACGCTTGAGCTTTATCGTGACTGACACGGGAATCGGCTTTGCCTTCCTTGATGAGGCCACGCTGTACCAACGCTTCTTCCAGCTCGATGGCTCGACGACCCGAGAATATGGCGGCCTGGGTATCGGTTTGGCGATTTGCCGACAACTGATTGAACTGCTGGGTGGGCGCCTCACCCATCATTCCGAACCGCGTAAAGGCAGCCGATTCCAGTTGGAGATGGAAGTCGACGGCGTGCCACCCGAGGTAAAAACCGCACCTGAACGTCAGCGTGCCCCCCAGGATTGCGCGGTGTTATTGGTGGACGACAACAGTGTGGGCCAATTGGCGGTGCGCGGTATGTTGCTCAAGCTCGGTTACCGGGTGAAAAGCGTGGACTCCGGCCCGTCAGCCCTGGCGATCCTGCAAGACGAAACCTTCGATGCCGTGCTGCTGGATGTGCCTGAAGGTGGTTTCTCGTTGTGCTGTCAGATTCGTGCATTGCCGGGATGCGGTGAGCTGCCGGTGATCGCTCTGAGTACCTCGTTGCAGGCACCGGAGCGTGAGCGTTGTCACGGTGTTGGTGTCAGCGACCGTCTAACAAAACCGGTGCGTTTTGACGCGTTGCAGGCGGTGTTGGAGCGTCGCGTGTTGTGCGTGGTAGAGGGCGAAAGCGCCGGACATTCGGCGCGTATGCCACTTTTTTAAGCAGGTTGACGGTGCTTAACTGAAATTCAGGGCCCAACTTCACGTGGCCTTTATTCCAGGAGGCCCGTCATGAACCTGCATCAGTTCGCCGAAACCCACGACGTCACCAACCAGCCGCCTTCCCTGGACGGCACCAACCTGTACCGCATCGACTTGCCCCTGCAAGACTGGTCGCGCCGCTTTGGTGCGGGTTGGGCGCAGGCGCGGATCGATGCCTACGGTGCGCTGGCGGGTGGGCCGTTGATGGATGCCGGGTTCTTGGCGAACCAGAACAAGCCGGTGTTCAGCAGTCATGACCGTTACGGCCATCGCATCGACCTCGTGGAGTTTCACCCGGCTTATCATGAACTGATGCGCACCGCCGTCGAGCATGGCCTGCCGTCGTTGCCGTGGGCTCATCCGCAGCCCGGCGCCCATGTGGCCCGCGCCGCGATGACCTACTTGCACAGCCAGGCCGAAGCCGGCACCGGTTGCCCGCTGACCATGACCTTCGCCTGTGTGCCGGCGCTGCGCCTGCAACCGGACCTGGCGCAGACCTGGTTGCCGAAAATCCTCAGTACCCAATACGACCCGCGCAACATCGGCATCGCTCACAAGGCCGGTGCCACTATCGGCATGGCCATGACCGAGAAACAAGGCGGCACCGATGTTCGCGCCAACACCACCCGTGCCTATCCGGTGGGCGCGGGCGGCCCCGGGCAAGCCTATGAGCTGGTTGGGCACAAGTGGTTCTGCTCGGCGCCGATGTGCGATGCATTCCTGACCCTGGCCCAGACCGACAAGGGTCTCACGTGTTTCCTGCTGCCAAGGCATCGCCCGGATGACACGCGCAACGAGTTCTATATCCAACGCCTGAAAAACAAGCTCGGTAACTGCTCCAATGCCTCCAGCGAAGTGGAGTTTCGTGGCGCCCTGGCCTGGATGATCGGTGAGGAAGGTCGGGGCGTGCCGACGATCATTGAGATGGTTGCCATGACCCGATTCGATTGCATGGTCGGCTCCAGTGCCTTGATGCGCCAGGCATTGACCCAGGCCAGCCATCATTGCGCCCATCGCACGGTCGGCGGCCGCGTGCTCAGTGAACAGCCGCTGATGCAAAACGTACTGGCCGACCTGGCCCTGGAGAGCGAGGCCTCCCTGGCGCTGAGCCTACGCATGGGGCGGGCATTGGACCATCTCGATGATGAGCAGGAGGCCAAGTTCGCCCGGCTGGTGACGGCGGTGGGCAAGTATTGGATCTGCAAGCGCGCGCCGGCGATGATCAACGAAGCCGCCGAGTGCATGGGCGGTGCCGGGTATGTCGAGGACAGTATCCTGCCGCGCCTTTACCGTGAGGCACCGGTGAATTCGACGTGGGAAGGTTCCGGCAATGTGCAATGCCTGGACGTGCTGCGGGCGCTGTCCAAAGAGCCGGGCGTGCTGGAGGCGTTGTTTGTCGAACTGGGCGATGGTCATGGCGATAAGCAACTGGCGCGGCATATCGAACAGTTGAAGTCCGCGTTCATGGACACCCAGGATATCCAATACCGCGCGCGGCAACTGACCGAAGATATTGCCGTGGGCTTGCAGGCAAAGCTGCTGTTGGAGGCGGGGAGTGCGGCGGTCAGTGATGGGTTTATTGCCAGCCGCTTGGGTGAGTCATCCGGTCGAGTGTATGGCACCTTGCCGCGCGGGTTGGATGTGGAGGCGATAGTCGCAAGGTCTACACCCAATACCTCTGAATAAGTACAGTCAAATGTGGGAGGGGGCTTGCCCCCGATGGCGGCGGGTCAGCGAATAGATATGTTGACTGACCCCCTGCTATCGGGGGCAAGCCCCCTCCCACATTATTGATCTGATTCCAATCAGGTTGTTTCAGTGAGGCTGGGATACAGGCAAGATGAAGGTCTGCAAGTCAGAACACAGGATGCTTACCGTGACCGAAGCTTTTGTTGTCGTTCAAACCGCTGAAGAAGCCGTGGATCGGCTGGCGGCTCTTCATGAGCGTGCTACCGGCGCGCTCAATCAGGCCCTCAAGCAATACCTCAAGGACCGCGTCGAACCCGACGCCGAACAACGCGCGCTGTTTCGTTACCCTGAATTGCGCCTGACCTACCATTGCCACGGTGAAGTGCCACAGACCACCCGGGCTTATGCCAAGGTCCAGTTGCCGGGAACCTACAGCGTTACCGTCACCCATCCTGCGGCGTTCCGTAAGTATCTGCTGGAGCAACTGGTGCCGCTGATGCACGACTTCACCGTGACGGTGGAAGTGGGCGTCAGCCAGCAGAACATTCCATACCCCTATGTGGTGGAGCAGGGCGACGAACTGGCCGGCTCCGGCGTTACCGCTGCGACCCTTGCCCGTGTGTTCCCCAGCACCGACCTGTCCGCGGCCACCGACGGTATCGCCGATGGCCTCTACGATTGGGAAAACACTGATCCGCTCCCCCTGGCGCTGTTCGATGCGGCCCGCGTGGACTTTTCCCTGCGCCGCCTGGTGCATTACACCGGCAGCGACTGGCGCCATGTGCAGCCGTGGATCCTGCTGACCAACTACCATCGCTATGTCGACCAGTTCATCCTGCATGGCCTGGAACAACTGCGCAGCGACCCACGCTTTATCCGCATGGTGCTGCCGGGCAACGTGGTGATCGACAAAAGCATGGACCACGGCGAAGCCTCGGCCATTGCGGCGGGCGTGGTCTGGCACCGCTACCAGATGCCGGCCTATCACCTGCAGGCCGCTGACGGCCACGGCGTGACCCTGGTGAACATCGGCGTCGGCCCGTCCAACGCCAAGAACATCACCGATCACTTGGCCGTGCTGCGCCCGCATTGCTGGTTGATGATCGGCCACTGCGGCGGCCTGCGCCAATCCCAGACTATCGGCGACTACGTACTGGCCCACGCCTATATGCGTCGCGACGGGATTCTCGACCGCGTGGTACCGCCGAACATTCCGATCCCGGCCTTGGCCGAAGTGCAGTTGGCGCTTCAGCAGGCGGCGGCGAATGTCACCGGCGAGAAGGGCGAAGAGCTGAAAAAACGCCTGCGTACTGGCACCGTGCTGACCTACGACGACCGCAACTGGGAACTGCGCTGGGCCCAGGAACGGCCGCTGATCAATCTGTCCCGCGCCGTGGCCGTGGACATGGAAAGCGGCACCATCGCTGCCCAAGGCTACCGCTTGCGCGTGCCTTACGGCACCTTGCTGTGTGTATCGGATAAGCCACTGCACAGTGAGATCAAGCTGCCCGGTTCGGCCAACGCATTTTATGAGCGTGCGGTCAGCCAGCACTTGAAGATCGGCATCGAGGCCGTGGATTTGCTACGCACCGAACTCAACTCGCTGCACTCGCGCAAACTGCGCAGTTTCGACGAGCCGCCGTTCCGCTAAGCGGTTGGGATGGTCATTTAGCGGTCAGGCCACTAGCATTGTCGGTCCTGACCGTTAGATGTTCCTTTGCCATGTCCCGTCCCACCCGTCCTGATTCGCGCCGCCCTGGCGTGAAACCTCCGTATTCCGCAGCGCGGCGTGTCGCCAAGGCGCCACCGGCCGAACCGAAGTTGGTCCTGTTCAATAAACCGTTCGACGTGTTGACCCAGTTCAGCGACGAAGGCGGGCGCGCGACCCTCAAGGATTTTATCGACATCCCCGGCATCTACCCGGCGGGCCGCCTGGACCGTGACAGCGAAGGCTTATTGCTGCTGACCAACGATGGTCAGCTACAGGCGCGGATTGCCGACCCCAAGCACAAGCTGGCAAAAACCTACTGGGTGCAAGTCGAAGGCGAACCCACCGAACAACTGCTGCAACGCCTGCGCGACGGCGTGGAGCTTAACGACGGCATGACCTTGCCCGCCGAAGCGCGGTTGCTGGATGAGCCCGAATTGTGGCCACGTAACCCACCGGTGCGCTTTCGTAAAAGCGTACCGACGTACTGGTTGGAGTTGGTGATTCGTGAAGGGCGCAACCGCCAAGTGCGACGGATGACGGCGGCGGTTGGGTTACCGACCTTGCGTCTGGTGCGGGTACGCATTGGCGACTGGTCGATCGACGGCCTGGATCAAGGTCAGTGGAAGGAAGTACCGGCGCGCTTATAAGGCGCCGGATTCGATCAGGCCGATCACCACGCTCTTGATGATGAACGCTGCCACGCCCAACCCGAGTACGAAAAACAGGATGAACGAGCCAAAGCGGCCGGCTTTGGACTTTTTCGCCAGGTCCCAGACGATAAAGCCCATGAAAATAATCAGGATGGTGACCAGGCCAGTCATCATCCATTCTTCAAACAGGGCGGGGTCGATATTGTTCATGGGGGGCTTCCGACAGGGCAGGCGGGCAGTATAAGGCAGCGTTACTGGCACAACATTGATCTGTATCGCGACGCGGTCAATGTGGGAGCTGGCTTGCCTGCGATGCAGGCAACTCGGTCTTTCAGTTGCCCCGAGGTGAGGCTATCGCAGGCAAGCCAGCTCCCACATTCGATCTTCAGTGATTTCAGGTACGCAGGTGAGTCAGGGGCAGTTCGGTGCTGTTGAGCACCTGGTTGAGCACGAAGCTCGAACGCACACTGGTCACGCCTTCAATGCGGGTAAGGTGGCCCAGCAGCAGCTTCTGATAGTGATCCATATCCGGCACTACCACTTTCAACTGATAGTCAGCGTCCATCCCGGTGACCAAACTGCATTCCAGCACCTGGGGCAGGGTGCGGATGGCTGCTTCGAAGTTCTCGAAACGCTCTGGTGTGTGGCGGTCCATGCCGATCAGCACGTAGGCCGTGAGGCTCAGGCCCAGCATCTTGCGGTCGAGCAGGGCGACTTGGCGGGCGATGTAGCCGTCATCCTCCAGTTGCTTGACCCGGCGTGAGCAGGGCGACGGCGACAGGCCGATACGTTCGGCCAACTCCTGGTTGGAGATCCGCGCGTCGCGCTGCAATTCCGCCAAAATACTCAGGTCGTATCGGTCAAGCTTGCTCATTGGGTTGGCCTTTGTCGTAACTATTGCGGTGAATTATCTATGAAGGGTTAAAAATTGCGCAAGCACTGTTTATTGACGCAATCTTCGCAATCATCTGCCGGGCACTCGCGGGTATCGTTATCAACAGAATCACCGCCTGGACAACAGTCCACTGCAGTTGGCCCAATCAGGCCCGCTGCGGCCGCCGCCCCAGCAGGGTTGAGCCGGCCTCCAGGCTGCACACTGTCCACAAGACGGCGTGAGGTGAGCCAACGTCAAAAGCGTTGAGCCAGGACGAAATTCTCAAGGGGTGGCCGACGGGTCACCCCTTTTTCTTTGCCTGCGCGTTTTACCTGCAAAAATAGATCTTGTGACTGATAACCTGTCTCAGAACCGGGTGAGGCTTTTCCAGTCTCATGTTATGAGGCCGGGTACTCCAGGCCCTAATCCGTAGTGAGGAATAGCATGAAGCGCATCTGGCGTTTGGCAGGTGTAGGTTTGCTGATGGTCACCGTCAGCGCACAAGTGATGGCAGATGATCCGCGCTCTGAAGGCGGTGGTCAGCGTGAAAGAGGATCGGAGGGCGGACGACAAGGCAACGAACAGTCGCGACCGCAGAATAACCAACCGCGTCCGGAAAACAATCAGCCCCGACCACAGAATCAACATTTCGAGAACAACCCCTCTCGTCCGCAAAACGAGCATTTCGAGCGGCCCGAGCAACAGGGGCGTGGGCAATGGCAAGGCCGGCCGCAAGGCGTCGAAGCGCCTCGGCCCGTGCCGCAGCCGGCGAACAACCTGCCGATCCAGGGCCGCCCGGACACGGTCCGGCAAACCCAGGAGCCGCGCCAGGGCTACTATCAGGACATCCCGCGCCGTAACGATGGCAATCAGCATTGGCAATCGGGCAATGGCCCACGTCCCGGTGGCGGTTTCAATAATGGTCGTCCTGATGACCACCGCTGGCCGGGTCGCCCCGATGGGCATGGCAACGGCTGGGGCCCAGGCCCGCAATACCGCCCGGGCTATGTCGTCGACCGTTTTCCCGACCGTAATTACCGTGTGCCCTACCGTGGCCAGGACTACTTCTTTTCCGGTGGCTACTGGTATCGCCCGCAAGGCCCGCGTTATGTGGTGGTGACGCCGCCGTACGGCATCCGCGTGCAATACCTGCCGGACTATGCACGGGAAGTGTGGGTGGGCAGTGCGTTGTTCTTCCTCGCGGCGGGCGCCTACTACACCTACGAAAGTACCACTCAGCAGTACGTGGTGGTGCAACCGCCGACGCAAGTGCCGACACCGCAGCCAGCGCCGCAAGGCAATGGTTATGACGTGGTTGCCTACCCAGCCAACGGCCAATCACCGGCCCAGGTGCAACAAGACGGCTACGACTGTTATCGCTGGGCAGTGCAACAAAGCGGGTTCGACCCGAGGACCGTCACCTACGCCCCCGACCCGGCAGTGGTGCAAACCTACCGTCAGGCCCAGGGCAACTGCCTCACCAGTCGCGGCTACCAGGTGCAGTATTAGGTTTTATTGCCCGTGACCACTTCCCGCGGGTCGGCGTGCACCAGCACTTCGGCACGCGGGTAGGCTTGGTGAATGGCATCGGCAGCCTGGTCGCTGATGCCGTGAGCCACAGACAGCGTCAACTCCCCCGGCAACTCCAGGTGCAGTTGCACAAACCAGTGGCTGCCGGAGATCCGCGTGCGCAAGTCATGGGCACCCAGCACGCCGGGTACACCACGGGCCAGCTCCAGCATGTGTTGGCTCACGTTCGGTGGCAGTTCCTCGTCCATCAATACCGCAAAACTTTCCCGGGCGATCTGGATGGCGCTCCACAAGATGTAGGCGGCAATCCCCAGGCCGAACCAGGCGTCGACTTGATGGTAGCCAAAACCCGCCAGCACCAGCGCCACCAGGATGCTGCCGTTGAGCATCAAGTCCGAGCGGTAGTGCAGTGAATCGGCGCGCACGGCGTTGGAGCCGGTTTCGCGGATCACCCGGTGTTGCAGCATCAGCAGCGCTACGGTCATCACCAATGAAAAGATGATCACGCCAATGCTCAACCACGGCGCGCCGACGGGCTCCGGGTGCTGCAAACGCTGATACGCCTGGAATGCGATCAACACCGCACTGCCGGCGATAAACAGCGCCTGGGCCATGCCCGACAGGGATTCCGCCTTGCCGTGCCCATAACGGTGGTCGTCATCGGCCGGGCGCAGTGCGTAATGCACGGCGAGCAAATTCAGCAGCGAGGTCACGCCATCCAGCAGCGAATCGGTCAACCCGGCGAGCATGCTCACCGAGCCACTGAGCCACCAGGCGATGGCCTTGGTGATAATCAGCGCACAGGCCACGCCCACCGAGGCACGGGTGGCCAGGCGCAAGAGCCTGGCGTGTTCGGGACTGCTGGTCATAGACGGGTCGAATCCTTAGGCGGCGGGTTGCAGGCCGAGGGACGCGAGTTGCTGCACGCTGCCCTTGAACTGGATCATGCGCGGGTCATCCAGCGGCAGGCTGCGGCCGGTTTCTTTCTGGATGATGGTTTGCAGCTTGGCGTTGTCGACCTTGCCGTCGGCGCCGATAGCTTCGTGGAGTTTCGCCGGATCAACCTGGGCAGTCTTGCCCGGCTCGAAATAGATGGCGCCGGTGGCGAAGTCCACGCCGAATGCGATCAGGCCCGGGATCACATAAAACAGCAGGCCGACGGCGTCGAGCACGGCAATCGCCGGGTCGATCTTGCCGTCGATCTGGCCACGGCGGTCCGGGTAGAAGATCGAACCGCAGGCCGTCAGTTGACTCAACAAGGTGACGGCGAGGACACCGCCAATGACACGGGAAGCGATACGCATGAAACTCTCCTGAACACAGTTGAAAAGTGACTATATGCCAAACCTGCTGAACGAAGCCGATCCAATGTGGGAGCTGGCTTGCCTGCGATGGCGGCGTGCCAGCCAATACACTACTAACTGAACCACCGCTTTCGCAGGCAAGCCAGCTCCCACCTTTGATTGCATTCACAATTGAAGTGGGTGGCGTTTCTGAGACCACCACCGACCTCCGGCAGTTCGCCGTTATACTCGCCGCTCTGCTTTGGAGCCAGTATGAATTCGTTGCCGATTGATGAAGTTTTACCCGCCCTGCGTGACGCCTTGGCGATTCGCCATGAAGCCGTGCTGGAAGCGCCGCCCGGCGCCGGTAAAACCACCCGCGTGCCCTTGGCGCTGTTGAACGAGCCGTGGCTGGTCGGGCAAACCATCCTGATGCTCGAACCCCGTCGTCTCGCCGCCCGCGCGGCGGCCGAACGCCTGGCCAGTGAATTGGGGGAAAAGGTCGGTGACACCGTCGGTTATCGCATTCGCCTGGACAGCAAGGTCGGCCCCAATACGCGCATCGAAGTGGTCACCGAAGGCATCCTCACCCGGCGCTTGCAGGACGACCCGGCGCTGGATGGGGTGGGCTTGCTGATTTTCGACGAGTTCCACGAGCGCAGCCTCGACGCCGACCTGGCGCTGGCCCTGAGCCTCAACGGTCGCGAGCTGTTTCGCGATGAGCAACCGCTGAAAATCCTGCTGATGTCCGCCACCCTCGAGGGTGAACGTCTTGCCGACCTGCTGGATGACGCGCCAATCCTGCGCAGTGAAGGTCGTATGTTTCCAGTGCAGACGCGTTGGGGGCGGCCCTACCAGCCCGGTGAGTTTATCGAGCCGCGTGTGGTTCAAACGATCCTCGAAGCCCTGCATGACGAAGCCGGCAGCGTGCTGGTGTTCCTGCCGGGGCAGGCGGAGATTCGTCGGGTCCACCAGCAACTGGCGGACGCCCTGGGTGATCGCGGTGACGTCCTGTTGTGCCCGCTGCACGGCGAACTTGACCTCAACGCCCAACGCGCCGCCATCGACCCGGCCCCCGTCGGCAAACGCAAAGTGGTGCTGGCCACCAACATCGCCGAGACCAGCCTGACCATTGACGGCGTGCGCGTGGTGATCGACGCCGGATTGGCGCGTGTGCCGCGTTTTGATCCCGGCAGCGGCATGACCCGCCTCGACACCCAGCGTATTTCCCGCGCCAGTGCCACCCAGCGTGCCGGTCGGGCAGGGCGTTTGGAGCCGGGCGTGTGTTATCGGTTGTGGTCCGAGGATCAGCATGAAGGCTTGGCCGCGTACGGTAGCGCCGAAATCCTCGCTGCGGACCTGGCAGGTTTGGCCTTGCAACTGGCTCGCTGGGGCGTCACGCCTGCGCAACTGGTGTGGCTGGATGTGCCGCCGACCGCCGCGTATGCCCAGGCTCAGGATTTGTTGGTGCGTCTGGGCGCCTTGGACGAGGACAAGTTGACCGCCCACGGCCAGAAGATGGCCGAGCTGCCAGCGCATCCGCGCATCGCCCATTTATTGCTGCGGGGGCAGGACCTGGGGTTGGCGACCACGGCCTGCGATGTGGCAGCCCTGCTGGGCGAGCGCGATATCTTGCGCGGTGGTGGAGCTGATTTGCACAGTCGCTTGGCCTTGTTGTCCGGTGAGGAGCGCGCGCGTGGCTCTCAAGGTGGCGTGCAGCGGGCCAAGCAACTGGCGCGGCAATATCGCAGCTATTTAAAAGGCAAGGCGACTCAGCCGGTGGCTGATCCCGACCACCCACGCTGGCTTGGCGCCTTGCTGGCCCTGGCTTACCCGGACCGCGTCGCCCAGCAACGGCGTCCGGGGGGCGCTGAATACCGTCTGGCTAACGGCCGCGCCGCGCTGTTCGCCGAGGCCGACAGCTTGATGAAACAGCCTTGGCTGGTGATCGCCGACCTGGGCAGCCGTCAGGGCCAGCGGGAGGAGCGTATCTATCTCTCGACGGACTTCGATGCAGCCTTGTTCGATAACGTACTCGCCGAACAAGTGCGCAACGTCGACCAACTGGATTGGGATGAACGCGAAGGCGTGCTGCGCGCCGAACGCCAGCGCAAAGTCGGCGAACTGGTGCTCAGCCGCGAACCCCTGACCGGCCTGGATGAATCCGCCCGTAGCCAGGCGCTGGTCAACCTCGTGCGCCGCAAGGGGTTGGAGCTGTTGCCCTGGACCCCGGAACTGCGCCAATGGCAGGCCCGCGTCATGCTGCTGCGTCAACTGGACGCCGGAAAAACCAGCGAGTGGCCCGACCTCAGCGACAGCGCCTTGCTCGCCAGCCTGGAACATTGGCTGATGCCGTACTTGGGCAAGGTCTCGCGGCTCAGTCATTTTTCCAATCTGGATATCTCCAGTTTCCTGCACAACCTGCTGCCCTGGCCGTTGCCCCAGCGCCTGGATGAACTGGCACCGCAGCATGTGAAGGTACCGTCGGGTTCTTCGGTGCGTTTGGACTACAGCGAACAGCCGCCGATTCTGGCGGTGCGCCTGCAGGAGTTGTTCGGGCTGGCGGATACGCCGCGCATTGCCGGTGGGCGCCAAGTGGTGAAGTTGCACCTGCTGTCCCCGGCGCGGCGGCCGGTGCAGGTGACACAAGACTTGGCGAACTTCTGGCGCAGTACCTATGCCGAGGTGAAGAAGGATCTGAAGGGGCGTTATCCGAAGCATTATTGGCCGGATGATCCGTTGGTGGCCGAGGCGACGGCGCGGATCAAACCGCGCAAATAACCACGACAGAGAGATCCACTGTGGGAGCTGGCTTGCCTGCGATACAGACGAGTCGGTCTATCTCGTTCACTGAGGCGATGCTATCGCAGGCAAGCCAGCTCCCACACAAGCCAGTTCCCACAGGGAGTGGTAGTGCAGGTTATTGCGCGGCGGGCAGCAGGAATCGTGCGATCACGGGCAAGTGATTGGAGATGCGCAGTGTGTCGTCCTGCCGCACTTTGGCCTCCACCCGCTTGATCCGTGGGCTGTAGAACAAATAATCCAGGGTGCGATCCGGACCCTCCACACTCGGGTCATTAGGGAAGTGCGTCAGCCATTTCTCACGGTCGATGCCGCTGGATTCACTGTTGCTCGGGATCATCGGGTACTTGTCCCACAGCAGATGCAGTTCGCTGTCCGGTGAGTATTGCCCGCGCTTGTTCGCATCCAGGCGCAGGAACTGCCCCAGCGGCAGCAGGTTGAAATCCCCACCGATCAGCCACGGTGTGCCACGGCCTTCGAACTTATCCAGCAGCTTGACCGTTGCCTTTACCTGTTCATTGACCGCCGAACGCCCGGGCGCATCGCCATCCAGGCGGGTATTGAGCACCGCCAACTGGCCGCCATCGCTCAGTGGCAGGTAGGTCAGCAGCAGCGCCGGCTTGGGTTGGAATTGGCGGCTGATGAAGTTGCCCGGGGACACCGGCAGTTGCAGGCGCTCGGCGTGTTCAATCTGATAGCGGCTCAGGGTTGCCAGCTTGCGGCCGACACTGCCGAAGATATGCAGGTTGGGAATGAAGTCGGCTTTCCAGTCGAAAGCCTGGGTGCTGCAGGGGTAGAGGTCGACCAGGCGTTCCTGCAACAGGGCAAGTTGGTCTTGGTAGTGGGACGGTTTGGCATTTTCGTCGAGTTCCTGCAACAGCAGGATGTCGGGTTGTTCGTCGCGGATGACACGCGCCACTTCATCGAGGCTGTAAGCCATGTCTTCCACGGTGGGACGGTCGTCCGGGCCGCTGCCGTCGGGAGTGTCGTACCAGAACACGTAGTTCTTGCCGGCCAGGTATTGCACGTTCCAGGTCATGACCTTGAGCGCCTGACCCGGCAGCAGGGTCGGCGCGCGGGGCGCACCACAGCTGACGGGCAGGATTTCCTTGTCGGCAGGGCGCCAGGTCAGGCTATAGATCAGGGCGGTGAGCAGGCCCGCGATGGTCAGCAGGCCCAACAGGGTGATGCGCAATAAACGGGTCATCGGCTCGGCTTATCAGCGTGTCAGGACAGGCACGGAGCATATCACCGCGCGTCGGCGTCGCCACCGATCAACATGAACAAACGGAACAGCACCACACTGGTAAACAGTTGCAGGAAGCTGTGGGCGCTGTCCATCAACAATCCCAGCAGTGGCGCCGGGTGTGGATAAGCGGCGACGCTGGCGCCCTTGAGCAACCACAGCGGCGTCATCACGCACAGCAGGCACACCAGGATGCGCCAGAAATGCCCACGGCTCAGGCGGAAACTTTCCTTCATCGCCTCCAGCGCCGGCATGCCGCGTAGCACCAGCAGGTACTCGGCGAATGCCAGCACCACCATCAGCCATAGGCCTGGCAGGAAGTACAGTGATAAGCCGAGCAGGATCAACAGCGTGCTCATGGCCGTCAGCAGGGCGAAGCGTGGCCACAAAGTCAGGGCCATGGCCCATACATCTCTAGTGCGCGGTGACTCGCCACGAGTGCGAGCATCCAGGAACAGGATCAAGGCGCCGGTGTACAGCGGATACACCAGCAGCCCGACGACCACGCTGTAACCGGGGAATGCATCCGGGCCCAGCGTGTGGTCCAGCACCTGTTGCAGCAGGGCTTCGAGGATCACCAACGGCAAGCACAGCTGGACGATGGCGCCCAGGTTGCGTTGGGTGAAACGGAAGGAGTCGCGCAATACGTCTAACGGATTCATCAGGTTCATCGCAGGCCAAAAAGCAAGGCCCACACTTTAACCGATCATGACTGGACGTAAGCAAACGTAAACCTTGCGTAAAGACTATTGAAACGTCTGGTAACAGCCCCATAACTAGCACGTAGCCCGCTTGATGACAGGCGGGCCCATGATTTCTACCGGCAATCTAACGAGGTCGCCATGAACAGCGAAGAGCAAACCCTGATCGATGGACTGTTTTCACGGTTGCAACAAGCCGAAACGGACTCAGCCCCCCGCGACGCCCTGGCCGAAGCGCGGATCAAGGAGCACATGACTCGCCAACCGGCCGCTGGGTACTACATGACCCAGTCGATCCTGGTGCAAGAACACGCGATCAAGAGCCTCGACGCGCAGAACAAGCAGCAGGCGCAGCAGATCCAGCAATTGCAGGACGAGTTGCAACAAGCCCGTTCCCAGACGGCGCAACCTGCCCCGAGCAGCGGCGGCTTCCTGTCGAGCATCTTTGGCGGCGGTTCCCGTGACCCGCAACCGGCCCAGAGCGCCCCTGCGTCATCGGGCGGTGGCTGGCGTGAACCGGCGCGGCCATCTTTCGGGCAGCCCGCACCGCAACAAAATTACGCTGCGCCACAGCAGAATTATCAACAACCGCCACCCGCACCCGCCGCGCCGATTGGCAGTGGTTTCCTCGGCGGTGCTCTGAAAACCGCCGCCGGTGTGGCCGGTGGTGTGATGTTGGCCGAAGGCATCAGCAGCCTGTTCAACCACAACTCGCAACAGCCGCAGGTGGTGGAAGAAATCATCCGCGAAGAGCCAGCGCCGGCCAGTGACAACGGCAACTGGGGCAACGATGAGCGGCGCTTCGCCGGGAATGACAGCTGGGGCAGCAACAACTCCGACAGTTTCGCGGATAGCGATTATTCCGACGATTCTTCCTCTTTCGGCGACGACGATTCCTTCGTCTGACCCGCATTCAACCGGGGCGCGTCGTCGCCCCGGGCTGATTTTTCTCGGAAACTTTCCTGTGGCTGGCATACTGGCGGCTTTGCGGACCATCGTGTCCGGCATCCAAGCGGCAACCATGGGGAAGTGCGGTGAAGAAAATTGCAGTGTTCGCCGATGTACAAAACCTCTATTACACCGTGCGCCAGGCGTATGGTTGCCACTTCAACTACGCCGCCCTGTGGGCTGACATCAGCGCTCGCGGGCAAATCGTCGAGGCGTATGCCTATGCCATCGACCGCGGCGACAGCAAGCAGCAGCAGTTCCAGCAGATCCTGCGCAACCTGGGCTTCACGGTAAAACTCAAGCCCTACATCCAGCGCAGCGACGGTTCGGCCAAGGGCGACTGGGACGTGGGCATCACCCTCGACATCATGGATGCCGCCGACCACGTCGACGAAATCGTGCTGGCCTCCGGTGACGGTGATTTCGACATGCTGCTCGAGCGCGTTATCCACAAGCATGGCGTCGAAGCCGTAGCCTATGGCGTGCCCGGGCTGACGGCCAACTCATTGATACGCGCCGCCAGCCGTTATGTGCCGATCGAAGGCGCGTTGTTGCTTAAATAGATCTTTAGACGGAGTTGGAACAGGTTTGGAACGTATAGCGGTCATCGACTTTGAAACCACCGGCATCACCCCGAGCAGCCACTGCCGGGCCACGGAAATCGCGGTGGTCATCCTCGAACGAGGCCAGATCGTGGACCGCTACCAGAGCCTGATGAATGCCGGCGTGCGTGTGCCGGGTTTTATCGAACAACTCACCGGCATCAGCAATGCCATGCTGCGCAGCGCGCCACCGGCCGAGCGGGTGATGAATGAAGTCAACGAATTCGTCGGCACCACGCCGCTGCTGGCGCACAACGCGGCGTTTGACCAGAAGTTCTGGGACTTCGAACTGGGCCTGATCCGTCGCACCCGCTTGCAGAAGTTCGCCTGCTCACTGCTGCTGGCACGCCGCCTGATGCCTTCGGCGCCCAACCACAAGCTCGGCACGTTGAATGCCTTCGCTCAACTGCCCCACACCGGCAAGGCTCACCGGGCGATGGCGGATGCGGAAATGGCGGCCAACCTCACGGCGCATCTGGCCCAGGAGCTGCGCGGTACTCATGGTTTGCGTGAGCTGTCACATGATTTGTTGTGCAGCTTGCAGAAAGTGCCGGCAGCCAAGATCGCCGAACACCTCAAGAAACACCGCGGCGTCTAAGCCGCCGCAACCTCAAGAACACCAAAGCTCAAAATGTGGGAGGGGGCTTGCCCCCGATGGCGATGGGTCAGATACAAATTATCCGACTGACACACTGCAATCGGGGGCAAGCCCCCTCCCACATTTGAATGTGTTCACACATCAAGGATTGGCGAGGGCTCAGCCACCACTTTTCCCATTGGCCTCCAACTGCCCCAACGGCACCCGCCGCGCTATCGCACTCGACAAGATAATCGAGGTCTTGCTGAACCCGAACTTCGCCACCCGGTTGATCAAGTTCTCCAGCTCCGGCATCGAGCCCACCGCTGCTTGCATGATCACGCACGGGTCACCGGTCACCCGGTGGCATTCGGTCAGTTCGGGGATTTCCGCCAAGGCGTCGTACACCTTCTGGCTACCGTGATTGGTCAGCCGCAGTTCAATCACGCACTGAATCGGCAACCCCACCTTGGACAGATCCACCTTGGCCTGATACCCGGTGATCACACCGCTGGCCTCCAGCTTGGCCACGCGCTCGGCCACGGCGGGGGCAGAGAGGTTCACCGTGCGGGCCAGTTGCGCAAAGGAGGCGCGGCCGTCTTCGAGCAGGGCGCTGAGGAGCATTCTGTCGTATTTGTCCATGATAAGGCTCTGTGAATCCGTGGCTTTCGAATGCACGGTTTATAGCCTTCATAACCATGCTTTGAAAAGTGTATTGGCGTTTTAAACAGGTTTTGTAACTTATGTTTATCGACCTGCCTTTTTAGAATAAGCCTCCCATCTCCTGCCATAGAGCCGCCCAATGCCTGGCCCACGTCGCTTTCCCTTACCGTTGATCGCCGCCTTTTTTGCGTTGTATGTGATTTGGGGTTCCACCTACCTGGTGATTCGAATTGGCGTGGAGTACTGGCCGCCGTTGATGTTGGGCGGGATTCGCTTTTTGGTGGCCGGGTTGGCGATGTATGGTTTCTTGCGCTGGCGCGGGGCGCCTGCGCCGACCTGGGTGCAGTGGAAGGCGGCGGCCAAGATCGGCATTTTGCTGCTGACCTTTGGCAATGGCGCGGTGACGGTGGCCGAGCACACGGGGGTAGCGTCCGGCGTGGCGGCATTGGCGGTGGCGACGGTGCCGTTGTTCACCTTGTTGTGCGGCTATTTCTGGGGCGCGCGTAATACGCGTCTGGAATGGGCTGGGGTGGTGTTGGGGATTATCGGCATTGCCATGCTCAATATGGGCTCCAACCTGCAATCGAGCCCGACCGGTGCGATGTTGCTGCTGTTTGCCGCCGCTTCCTGGGCGTTCGGCTCGGTGTGGAGCAAGCACCTTCCATTGCCGGCGGGCGCCATGGCCAGTGCGGCGGAAATGATCATCGCCGGTGTCTTGCTATTGGTGGGCAGCGCGCTGACCGGCGAGCGTCTGCAAGCGGTGCCACCGATCGAGGGCTGGTTGGCCCTGGCTTACCTGGCTGTGTTCGGCTCGATCATCGCCTTCAATGCCTATATGTATCTGCTCAAGCACGTGCGCCCGGCAGCGGCGACCAGCTATGCCTATGTGAACCCGGCAGTGGCGGTATTGCTCGGGATCGTGTTCGTCGGCGAGACCATTGGCATGGAAGAAGCCCTGGCGATGCTGGTGATTATCAGCGCCGTGCTGCTGATCAGCTTGCCCCAGTGGCGCAAGCCGAAGCCGGAAATAAGGTAAACTGCCGCGCATTACGCCCTTGCGCTGAATTTTTCCTACGGTAAACACATGACTTTCGCCACCCTTGGCCTGATCGAACCCTTGCTGCGCGCCCTTGAGACGCTTGGCTACCAGACCCCGACGCCGGTGCAGGCGCAAGCCATTCCGGCGGTGCTGGCGGGTCGCGACCTGATGGCCGCAGCCCAGACCGGCACCGGCAAGACCGCCGGTTTCGCCGTGCCGCTTCTGCAACTGCTGACCATGGAAGGGCCGAAAGTCGCTGCCAACTCGGCCCGTGCGCTGATCCTGTGCCCGACTCGCGAGCTGGCCGAGCAGGTTCACGCCAGCGTCGCCGAGTACGCCCAGCACCTGCCGCTGACCACTTACGCGGTGTACGGCGGTGTCAGCATCAACCCGCAGATGATGAAGTTGCGCAAGGGTGTCGACATCCTGGTCGCCACCCCTGGCCGCCTGATCGACCTGTTCCGCCAGAACGCGCTGAAACTCAATCAGCTGCAAACCCTGGTGCTGGATGAAGCCGACCGCATGCTCGACCTGGGCTTCTCCGAAGAACTGGCAAACATCTACCGCATGCTGCCGAAAAAGCGCCAGACCCTGCTGTTCTCCGCGACCTTCTCCGATGACATCCGCCTGCTGGCCGGGCAGATGCTCAACGACCCGTTGAGCATCGAAGTCAGCCCGCGCAACGTTGCCGCCAACACCGTCAAGCAATGGGTGGTGCCGGTGGACAAGAAGCGCAAGCCGGAGCTGTTTGTACACCTGATGCGCAAAGGCCGTTGGAAGCAGGTGCTGGTATTCGCCAAGACACGTAACGGCGTGGATGCGTTGGTGGATAAGTTGCAAGGCCTGGGCGTGAATGCCGATGGCATCCATGGCGACAAGCCGCAAGCCACCCGCCAACGTGCGCTGGATCGCTTCAAGGCCAGCGACGTGCAGATCCTGGTGGCGACCGATGTAGCGGCCCGTGGTTTGGATATCGAAGACTTGCCGCTGGTGGTCAACTTTGACCTGCCGATAGTGGCCGAGGATTACATCCACCGTATCGGCCGTACCGGCCGTGCGGGCAACACCGGTGAAGCGATTTCCCTGGTGTGTGCCGATGAAGTGAACATGCTGTCGGCCATCGAGATGCTGACGCGTCAGACCTTGACCCGCAAGGTGGAGCCGGACTTCGAACCTGAGCACCGCGTGCCGGACACCGATGCCAGCGGGCAAGTGGTGAAGAAACCGAAAAAGCCGAAGAAGCCTAAAGCGTCCGGTGGTGGCGGTAAGCGCAACCTGGGCAAGTGGGTCGACAGTGGTGAGGTGGCGCCGGCGGAGCCGTCGATCAAGCCGGTGCGTAAAGTGCCTGTTTTCAACACCGGGCCGCGTAAGAAGAAGTAACTTTGCGGTGTGGCTGAGGGCCTCATCGGGGGCAAGCCCCCTCCCACATTTTTGACCGTGTGAACCCAGTCAAGTGTGGGAGAGGGCTTGCCCCCGATGGCGGCTTTGAAATCACTACAAAACTCAGCGGTTAAGCCACTCCAACATTCCCCGCCCAGCGGCTCTGCCGCTGGCAAAACACCCCGTCAGCAAATACCCCCCGGTTGGCGCTTCCCAATCCAGCATCTCCCCCGCACAAAATACCCCGGGCAATGGCTTGAGCATCAAGCGCTCATCCAACGCCTCAAACGGCACGCCGCCTGCGGTGCTGATCGCTTCATCCATCGGCCGTGCCTTCACCAACGTCAGCGGCAGCGCCTTGATATCCACTGCCAATTGCAGCGGATCATTGAAGTGCTCAGCCGGCGTCAGCTCACGCAATAGCGCCGCTTTCACCCCGTCCAACCCCAACTGACTGTGCAAATGCTTGCTCATCGAGCGTGAACCACGCGGCTTGGCCAAGGCCGCCTGCACTTTGTCCAGCGGCTTGCTTGGCAGCAGGTCGATATGCACGGTAGCCGAGCCATCGCGATTGATCGCTTCCCGAATGGGTGCCGACAGCGCGTAGATCAAACTGCCCTCGATCCCCACGGCAGTGACGACACATTCCCCCAGCCGGGGTTTGTCGTCGGCCAGCCCGATGGCGACGTTTTTCAACGGTGCCCCCGCGAATTTGCTGACCAGCAATTCACTCCAGGCCGACACTTCGAAACCACAATTACTCGGCTGCAGCGGGACGCAAGGTACGCCTTTGCCTTCCAGCGACTTGAGCCAAGTACCGTCCGAGCCCAGGCGCGACCAACTGCCGCCGCCGAGCGCCAGCAGCACCGCATCGCTGTGGACAGTTTTTTCACCTTCCGGGCTGTGGATAAGTAATCCACCGTCGGTAGCCCACCCCACCCACCGATGCCGGGTGTGGATAACCACGCCTTGGTCCCGCAGGCGCTTGAGCCAGGCACGCAGCAGCGGGGCGGCTTTCATGTCCGTAGGAAAGACGCGGCCTGAGGTGCCGACAAACGTCTCGATGCCCAGGCCATGAATCCACTCGCACAGTGCCTCCGCACCAAACGCCCGCAGCAATGGCGCCATCTGCGGCGCCCGTTCGGCATAACGCGACAGGAACGCCGGGTACGCTTCCGAATGGGTGATGTTCATACCGCCGACACCTGCCAGCAGGAACTTGCGCCCCACCGACGGCATGCCGTCATACAGGTCGACCCGTACGCCCGCCTGGCTCAAGACTTCGGCGGCCATCAGCCCGGCAGGGCCGCCGCCGATAATGATGACGTGTTGGGAAGAGGTATCGGGCATGGACAAGGCTACGGTCGCGTGAATAGGCCGAGCATTCTACCCGACGACAGCGCAAACGCCTGATCAAAAAACGTACAGTCTCCTACAAGCCTTGCGGATGCTAGCTCTCAGACGCTTACGCTCAACTTATCCACAGGTGGTTCCACAGGCATTGTGGGTAACGCCCATAACTCAATGACAACCTGATGACGCCCACACCCGTTGGGCGCTGTGATGCAAGATGCCGTGGCGACGAGCCAGGGCGGGGCGGTCTTTGCTGTAGCCGCCGCCGATGACGCCCATCACTGGAATGTCACGGCTCAGGCAGTGGCGCATCACGCTTTCGTCACGGGCGGCCACGCCTTCGTCTGTCAGTTTGAGGTAACCGAGGGCGTCGTCCTTGTGCACATCAACGCCGGCGTCGTACAGCACCAGGTCCGGTTGGTAGAGGGGCAACAGGTAGTTGAGCGTGTCGTCCACCACCTTGAGGTAATCGGCATCACCCATGCCCATGGGCAGCGGGATGTCCCAGTCGCTTTGGGCCTTGCGCGCCGGGAAGTTCTTTTCGCAGTGCAGCGATACCGTGATTGCCTCCGGTGTGTCGTGGAGGATGCGCGCGGTGCCGTCGCCCTGATGCACATCACAGTCGAAGATCAGCACGCGGCTGACCCGACCGCTGGCCAGCAGGTAATGGCTGATCACCGCCAGGTCATTGAAGATGCAAAAGCCCGCCGGGTAATCGTAGTGGGCGTGATGGGTGCCGCCAGCCAAGTGGCAGGCCAGCCCGTGTTCCAGCGCCTGCTCCGCCGCGAGGATCGAACCGCCGACCGCGCGCACGGTTCGGCGGGCCAGGGCTTCGTTCCAGGGCAGGCCGAGGCGCCGTTGGTCTTCACGGGACAACTCGCCGCCCATGTAGCGCTCGATATACCCACGGTCATGGGCCAGGGCCAGAATCTCTGGTGGGCACAGTGATGGGCGCAGCAGTTGGCTGTCCTCGGTCAGGCCACTGTCCACCAGGTGATCACGCAGCAGGCGGAACTTGTCCATGGGGAACCGGTGGTCCGCCGGGAACTCGGGGCTGTAGTCATCGTGATAGATCAATGGCAGGGGCATGGGATTTTCTGACGGGAACCTGCGACGCATCTTACCTGCGTTGTACACTCACGCACATGGCAAGGGAGGGGGACCCATGGAGCCGATACTGGAATTGGAAAGTGCACGCTTGGTGCTGCGCCAATGGCGCGACAGCGATCTGCCGGAATTTGCGCGCATGTGCGCCGACCCGCAGGTGATGCGCTATTTCCCGGCCAAATTGAGCCACCTGGAGAGCGCTGCGTTGATCGGGCGGATTCGTGGGCACTTTGCCGAATATGGCTTTGGCTTTTGGGCTTTGCAGCGCAAAGACACTCGCGAATTTATCGGCCTGACCGGGCTGCAGAATGTCAATTTCGAGGCGGGCTTTACCCCGGCCGTGGAAATCGGCTGGCGCCTGGCCCGCGAGCATTGGGGCTTGGGTTATGCCAGCGAAGCAGCGTGGACCGCCTTGCGTTGTGGCTTCGACCGCTTGCAGCTGGATGAGATCCTGGCCTTCACCACTGAGTCGAATCTGCCCTCACAAAAAGTCATGCAGGCCATCGGTATGCATTACGATCCCCAGGCAGATTTTGAACACCCCAAGGTCGCAGCCGATGACCCGCTGCGCCATCATGTTTTGTACCGCATCACCCGCGCCCAATGGTTGGACACGCTGCACGGATAAGCAGACCGGAATGCCCTATTGATTGTAGGAGTTGCTCTATGAGCCAAGTATTGGAAGATCTGGTGGACCTGCTGACCCTGGAGCCGATCGAGGAAAACCTCTTTCGTGGCCGCAGCCAGGACCTGGGCTTTCGTCAACTGTTCGGCGGCCAGGTACTCGGCCAATCGCTGTCGGCGGCCAGCCAGACCGTAGAAGAAGCGCGGCATGTGCATTCCTTGCACGGTTACTTCCTGCGCCCGGGCGACGCGGCATTGCCCGTGGTGTACTCGGTGGACCGTGTGCGTGATGGTGGCAGTTTTAGTACGCGCCGCGTCACCGCGATTCAGAAGGGCAATCCGATCTTCACCTGCAGCGCCTCGTTCCAATACGACGAAGAGGGTTTTGCGCACCAGAGCACCATGCCTGTCGTGGTCGGCCCGGAAAACCTGCCGTCCGAACTGGAGCTGACCCAGCAGCGCGCGCACCTGATTCCCGAGCACATGCGCGACAAGCTGCTGTGCCCCAAGCCGATCGAAGTGCGCCCGGTCACCGAAAAAGATCCGTTCAACCCGCAGCCGTCCGACCCGGTCAAGTACGTGTGGTTTCGCGCCGATGGCGCACTGGCCGACTCGCCGGCGCTGCACAAATACCTGCTGGCCTACGCCTCGGACTTCGGTTTGCTGACCACCTCGCTGCTGCCCCATGGCAAAACCGTGTGGCAGAAAGACATGCAGGTCGCCAGCCTTGACCACGCGCTGTGGTTCCACGCCGACCTGCGTGCCGATGACTGGCTGCTTTACGCCATGGACAGCCCATGGGCCGGTAACTCCCGTGGCTTCTCTCGTGGCAGCGTGTACAACCGTGCCGGGCAACTGGTGGCCTCGGTGACCCAGGAAGGCTTGATTCGCCATCGCAAGGATTGGGCATGAGCCTGGCCCAGATCAAACATTGGGTATTCGACATGGACGGCACCCTCACGGTGGCCGTGCATGATTTTGCGGCGATTCGCGTGGCCCTGGAAATTCCGCCGGAGGACGACATCCTCACCCACCTGGCGGCCTTGCCCAAGGAGATTGCAGCAGCCAAGCACGCCTGGTTGCTGGAGCATGAACGCGAACTGGCGGTGGGCTCCATTGCCGCCGATGGTGCAGTGGAACTGGTACGGGAGCTGGCCGGGCGCGGTTATCGCCTGGGCATCCTGACCCGCAATGCGCGGGAGTTGGCGCATATCACTCTGGAAGCGATTGGCTTGGCGGACTGCTTTGCCATTGAGGATGTGCTGGGACGGGATGATGCGCTGCCTAAGCCTAATCCGGATGGCCTGTTGAAATTGGCCGCAGCCTGGGACGTTTCGCCGAGCGAGATGGTGATGGTGGGGGATTACCGCTTTGACCTGGATTGCGGCCGGGCCGCGGGGACCCGGACGGTGTTGGTTAACTTGCCAGAGAATCCGTGGCCGGAATTGGCGGATTGGCATGCCGAGGATTGCGCGGCGTTGCGCCGGATGATCTAGCCCAAACAAGGAATATCCAATGTGGGAGCTGGCTTGCCTGCGATATCGGGCTGTCAGTTGATCCGTTTGTAGCTGACCCGCCGCAATCGCAGGCAAGCCAGCTCCCACATGTTTGATTGGGTTTTTCTTCGGGGATTACTCTGAGAACAACACTTTCTGCCCCTCAGACGACGTAAACATCTTATCCCCGTCATGCCCAACCCCTGGCACTTCCACCAGCTTGTGGCTCAGTTGCGGATGACGTTGCTTGAGGTAATCAAAGTAGTTATGCCCACGAATCAATCGGTACGCGCCCTGGGTCTCGGCTTCGCAGCTTTTATCCAGCGCGGGGTGGTTCGGGTCGGTGTCCTGCTGGCCTAGCAGGTAGGTGATGTGACGTGACACGTAGGCCTGCTCAAGCTGCTCGGCGTCCTGGCCCTTGGCGTAGGCCGGCAGGTTCTGCATGCCGTACTTCCAATCATTGAAACCAGGGCAACTGGCCACATCGAACTTCACCGGACGCTGCGGGCTGAAATAAGCGTAGGACGATGGGTTGGCCACCACGTAATGCAGGCTGATGCCTTCGGTTTGCAACAGCGGGTGATCGTGGCCAGTCAGGGCGAAACGCTGCACCACCTGGCCGCCGCCGGAATGGCCGGCCACCACGATTTCTTTCAAGGCCGGGAACAGCTGGCGGTTGCCCAGGTGCTTGATGATCTGGTCCAGCGCGCCGTAGGAGCTGAGTTGGCCCGGGCCGGTGGAGGGCTCACCGGCCATCCAGTCGTTACCCTTCCAACGCAGTACCTGATTGCCCAGGTGGTTGCGCTTCACGTCCAGCTCGTTGAGGAATTGCGGCGCGATCACCAGGGTATCGGCGGCAACGCCGGCCTGCGCGGCGGCATCTTCGCCGCTTTGCAGGTAGGTCTGTGCGTTGCGCAGACGACCGTGGACGATGATCAGCGCACGAGTGACGTTGGGCAGTGGCTGGCGCCAGTCCTGGCTCAGCCCCAGGCTGAGGTCGCCGGCATCCAAGTGAAAACGATCAGGACTGACCACTTTGACGCCATGCTCTTTCTCGGCAGCCCAAGCAGTCGCGGAACAGGTAAGCATCAAGCCCAGCAGTAGACCCAATCGTTTATTCATTTAGAGGCTCTTGGCGGTGAAGGTATCGCATTGAGTGATTTGGCCTTCGGCGAAGCCAGTCTTGAACCAGCGAACCCGCTGTGCCGAGGTGCCGTGGGTAAACGAGTCCGGCACGACGCGCCCTTGACCCTGTTGCTGCAAACGGTCATCGCCAATGGCGTTGGCCGCATTCAGTGCGGCTTCAATGTCGCCGGGCTCCAGCCAGTTCAGGCGCTTCTGCGCACGGTTGGCCCACACGCCCGCGAAGCAGTCGGCTTGCAGTTCCTGGCGTACCAGCAGGCCGCCGTCGCCTTGCATCTGCCGGCCTTGCTGACGCGCAGCATCGATCTTGGCCGAAATGCCCAGCAGTGTTTGCACGTGGTGCCCGACTTCGTGGGCAATCACATACGCCTGGGCGAACTCGCCGGCGGCCTGGAAGCGTTGTGACATTTCGCGGAAGAAATCCAGGTCCAGATACACTTGCTGGTCGGCCGGGCAATAGAACGGGCCGCTGGCCGAGGTGGCGCTACCGCAGGCGGAGTTGACCCGGCCACGGAACAGAATCAGCTTGGGGTTCTTGTAGACCAGGCCATTTTCCTTGAACACCTGGCCCCAGGTGTCTTCCGTGTCCCCCAGGACAGCGCGCACGAAATCAGCCTGTTGGTCGTTGGCCGGTGGCGTCTGGCGAGTTTGCGTACTCACCGAGGGCGCTTGTTCCATCTGGCCGGTCAATTGGCCGAGAATCTGCAGCGGGTCCTGGCCGGTCAGCCAGCCAATGCCGACGATCAACACAATGGCTGTGAGGCTCAGGCCCTTGCCGCCACCAAAGCGCATGCCTCCACCACCACCGCCGCCACTGTCATCGCGGGCATCTACCACGTTGTCGCTGCGTCGGCCTTTTTTCCATAGCATGGGGCAATCCTCTCGATGAACGGTCCTACATTAATTGGGAAATAGTATGGCCGTTAATCGCGGCAATAACCTTCGCCGGTATCGACAATCAGGCAGTCCTTTTTATCCGCCAACCATTTCAGGCCGGTGGCTTCACCGTTGCCGGCGCTCAACTGCTGCGGGCCGTCCGGGCGGGTAAAGGCGATGCCGTCTTCGTTGGCTTCACCTTGGAAGGTGCCCGCGTCGTCGGCATCCAGGCCGTACTTCATGGTCAGGAGGTAGTGACCGCGGCCGATGCTGTCGTCCTTGGCGATGGTGAGGTTAAGGCCTTCGACGCCGATCCACTTGCCGACCCATTTGTCGGTGGGGGGCGTTGCTGGCACCAGCGTGGCCTGTACCGATGGTGGTGCGGGCTTGGGCGCTGGTTTTTCCTCTTTATTGCAGGCGGTGAGCAGGGCAAGGGCAGACAGGACAAAGAGTGTTTTTTTCATAACGACAAGGCCTTGGTTAAAAAGTGTGCAACACGTAGGCGAACGTGCAGCGTTGGACTCGAATGCGGTGATTTAGTGCGCTGTTCGCACGGTGTTTGGTTATGCTCTTGGGGCAGACGCAGGACCGGCTGCTAGATTACCGGGTTGAGTGCATTCGCGTTCAGCCCGCCATGCAAGAGAATTCAATGACTGTCAGCACCCCCCTCTCCGGCGTCAACCATCCCTTCAAAGGCATTTTGCTGATTGTGGTGGCGACGTTTCTGTTTTCCAGCCATGACGCCTTGTCCAAATACCTGGCCGGGTTCTATCCGATCGTGATGGTGGTATGGGCGCGTTACCTGGTGCACACCCTGTTGATGGCCGGGATCTTCCTGCCGCAATCGGGCTTGCGGGTGCTGCGCAGCAAGCGGCCGGGAATGCAGGTGGTACGCGCTTTGTGCCTATTGGGCACCAGCCTGTTTTTCACCGCGGCATTGCATTACATCCCGTTGGCGGAGGCCACGGCGGTGAACTTCCTCGCGCCGATCCTGGTGACGGCGTTGTCGGTGCCCTTGCTTGGCGAACATGTCACGCGGGGCCAATGGCTGGCGGTGATCTGCGGGTTTGTCGGCGTGCTGATCATCATCCATCCGGGTGGCGAACTGTTTACACCTGCAGTGCTGCTGCCGCTGTGTTCGGCGCTGTTCTTCTGCTTCTACCAACTGCTTACGCGCATCCTTAGCCAATACGACACACCGACCACCAGTAATTTCTTCGCCGGTCTGTGCAATACCTTGGTGATGAGTGCGATGGTGCCGTTCTTCTGGCAAATCCCCACGCTGTGGCACGCCGTGCTGATGCTGGCGCTGGGCACCTGCGGGATGACGGCACACCTGCTGTTGACCCAGGCCTTCCGCTTCGCGGCACCGGCCTTGCTGGCGCCGTTCGGCTATTGCCAGATCGTGTTTGCAGGGTTGTTGGGCTGGCTGGTGTTCCATCACACCCCGGACCTGACCACGGTGGTCGGTATCGGGGTGATCTGCATGAGCGGGTTGGCCGCTGCCTGGCAGCAGCGGCGCAGATAGCTCAGGGGGTAGCTCAGACGTTTACGGTAGGGATCTTGCGCGGCGCCATGAAGTACATCCAGATCAGGGCAATGAAGTACATCGCCGGGATCAGGGTGAACAACACGGTGTAGTTGTTATGGGTGACCGTGAGGATGTGCCCGACGATCTGGGTCATGAACATGCCACCGATGGCCGCGCACATGCCGCCGAAACCGAACACCGTGCTCATCATGTGCTTGGGTGTGTAGTCCATCACCAGGCTCCAGATGTTGGCCGTCCAGGCCTGGTGCGCGCCGATAGCCAGGGAGATGGCAAACACCGCGACCCACAACTGGCTGGAACCGGCCGCCATGATCACGCCGACGATGCAGCAGGCAAACAGCAGCATCGACAGCAGCCGCGCCTTGATCGAGTTCATGCCGCGACCGATCAGGAACGACGACAAAATGCCCCCGCCAACACTGCCGAAGTCGGCGGTGAGGTAAATGATGATCAGCGGGATGCCCATCTGGGTCACGTTGATGCCCAGGTTGTATTGCTGATTCAGGAACGGTGGCAGCCAGTACAGGTAGAACCAGAACACCGGCGCGGTCATCGAGTAGGCGAGGGCGAAGGCCCAGGTGCCGCGCATGCGCAGGATACGGCTGAAGGGCACGCGGGGTTGTTCCGGTTCGACTTCCTGTTGCACGTAGTCCAGTTCGGATTGTTTAACGGTGGGGTGGTCTTCCGGGTTGTAGTACTTCAAACCCCAGAGCACCAGCCAGATCCCGCCGAGTGCCGACATGCACAAAAACGCCGCCTGCCAGCCCCACACATGCAGGGTCAGTGGCAGCAACATCGGCGTCACCATCGCTCCTACGTTGGTGCCGGCGTTGAAGATACCGGTGGCCACTGCACGCTCACCCGCCGGGAACCACAAACGTGTGGTCTTGACGCAGGCCGGATAGTTGGCGGCTTCGGTCAACCCGAGGATAAAGCGGCACACCATAAAGCCGACCGCCGAGGTGGCGAGGCCATGGGCGCCGGTAGCCACGCTCCATAGCAAGACCGCGCAGAAGAACACGCGCTTGACGCCGATGCGGTCGATCAGTCGGCCTTGCAGTACAAAACCAATCGCATAGCCCACCTGGAACCAGAAGTTGATGTTGGCGTAGTCCATCGCCGTCCAGCTCATCTCTTTAGCCAGGATCGGTTGCATCACGCCCAGGGCGGCGCGGTCGATGTAGTTGAGGGTGGTGGCGAAGAACACCAGGGCCAGCATGCCCCAGCGGGTTTTACCCACGGCCAGGGCGCCGCGGATCTTGTCGCCGATGCCGGCGTGCGGGTTGCCCGGGCTCGCGGCCAGGGCGGAATTTTGCAAAGGCATGAGGTCGTACCCGTTTTTGAAATTTTTATGGTGTGTTCTGGGCTTCTTTTCGGGTGTAGCTGCGTGATCGATGGTGCGCAGCGGCTAAAAAATCGTCAATTCGCCAAAGGGGCTTAGTGTTCGATAATCGCACCAAAAACTAACTGGTTCGTACATTTTAATTGCTGCGTGTCGGCAGGGGGCGAATAATTTGCCACAAACAACAATTGCCGGGAGTCGCCCATGCAACGTTCCATTGCCACCGTTTCCTTGAGCGGCACCCTGCCGGAAAAGCTCGAAGCCATCGCCGCCGCCGGGTTTGACGGGGTCGAGATCTTCGAGAATGACTTGTTGTATTACGATGGCAGCCCCCGGGAAGTTAGGCAGATGTGTGCCGACCTCGGCATTGCCATCACCTTGTTCCAGCCCTTTCGCGACTTCGAAGGCTGCCGCCGCGACCGCCTGGCGCGCAACCTGGAGAGGGCCGAACGCAAGTTCGATTTGATGCAGGAACTGGGCACTGACTTGGTATTGGTGTGCAGTAACGCTTCGGCCGATTCCGTGGGCGATGAACGCATTTTGCTCGATGACCTCAGCCTGCTGGCGGAACACGCCGGTCGCCGTGGTCTGCGCATCGGCTATGAAGCATTGGCCTGGGGCAAGCATGTGAACACCTGGCAGCAGGTGTGGAACCTGGTGCGCCAAGTCGACCACCCGAGCCTGGGCGTGTTGCTCGACAGCTTCCACACGCTGTCGCTCAAGGGCGATCCGAGCGCCATCGCCCAGATCCCCGGCGACAAGATCTTCTTTGTGCAAATGGCTGACGCGCCGATCCTGGCCATGGACGTCTTGGAGTGGAGCCGACATTTCCGTTGCTTCCCCGGGCAGGGCGAATTCGACTTGGCGGGTTTCCTGGCGCCGATCATCCAGAGTGGTTACACCGGGCCGTTGTCCCTGGAGATTTTCAACGATGGCTTCCGCGCCGCTCCCACCCGGGCCAATGCGGCGGACGGTTTGCGCTCGCTGCTGTACCTGGAAGAGAAAACCCGCGAGCGATTGAAGCAGCAAGCGCCTGCCCAACCGGTCGACATCCTGTTTGATACACCCGCCGCCAGTGAATACGACGGTATCGAGTTCCTGGAGTTTGCCGTGGATGAAAACCTCGGTGCCCGGCTCACCCAATGGCTGGAGCGCCTGGGGTTCGTCAAGGCCGGGCAGCACCGCTCCAAGAGCGTGAGCCTGCTGCGCCAGGGGGATATCAACCTGATCCTCAATTGCGAACCTTATTCCTTCGCCCATAACTTTTTCGAGTCCCATGGGCCGTCGTTGTGCGCCACGGCGGTTCGGGTCAAGGACAGTGCGAAGGCGCTGGAGCGGGCGGTGGCCTACAAGGGCCAGCCTTATCGCGGCCTGGTCGGCCCGAACGAACTGGAGCTGGCGGCGGTACGCGCCCCGGACGGCAGCCTGATTTATCTGGTGGACCCTTCCGAACGTGCGCTGTACGACACCGATTTCAATCTGCAACCGGCCCCCACCGCCAGCGGCGGCCTGCTGCGCATCGACCACATGGCCATGGCCTTGCCGGCCGACAGCCTCGACAGTTGGGTGCTGTTCTATAAGAGCCTGCTGGATTTCGAAGCCGATGACGAGGTGGTGCTACCCGACCCTTACGGGCTGGTGAAAAGCCGCGCGTTGCGTAGCCGTTGCAGCTCGATCCGCCTGCCGCTGAATATTTCCGAGAACCGCAATACGGCGATTTCCCACGCGCTATCGAGCTATCGCGGCTCGGGTGTGCACCACATCGCCTTCGACTGTGCGGATATTTTCGCCGAGGTGAGCCGGGCCAAGGCTGCCGGTGTGCCGCTGCTGGATATTCCACTCAACTATTACGACGACCTGGCGGCGCGGTTTGATTTCGACGACGAGTTCCTCAGCGAACTGGCGTACTACAACGTGCTGTACGATCGCGACGCCCAGGGGGGTGAGCTGTTTCACGTGTACACCGAGCCATTCGAAGGGCGGTTTTTCTTCGAGATCATCCAGCGCAAGAACGGCTATGCCGGTTACGGTGCGGCCAACGTGGCGGTGCGTCTGGCGGCCATGGCCAAATCCCGCAGCGGTGCAGCGCGCCAGGCGCGTTTATAACGGCGGGTGCGGGTGCTTCCTTCGGCGGGCGGCGCAGCCCATAATCACTGCCTGCATAACACTGGCCGTGAGCGCACCATGACCTCCGAAGCACCGCGCAAGAGTCGCAAGAACAATCCGGAAAAGACCCGCGAAAACATCCTTCAGGAAGCCATCGTCGAGTTTGTTCAGCAGGGCCTTTCCGGCGCTCGCGTGGATGCGATTGCCGAGCGCATCCACACCTCCAAACGAATGATTTATTACTACTTCGGCAGTAAGGAGCAGTTATACGTCGAGGTGCTGGAGAAGCTCTACGGCGACATTCGCAACACTGAAACCCGCATGAACCTCACTGAGCTTGAGCCGCGTGAAGCGATCCGGCGGCTGGTGGAGTTCACCTTCGATCACCATGACCAGAACGTGGATTTCGTGCGCATCGTCAGTATCGAGAATATCCACAACGCCGAGTACGTGAAGCGTTCGGATTCGATCAAGGCGATGAACAGCAACATCCTCGAAGCGCTCGGCGCCACTCTGCGCCGGGGTGCCGAAATGGGGCTGTTTCGCGAGGGGCTGGAGCCGTTGGACGTGCACCTGCTGATCAACTCGTTCAGCTTTTACCGGGTGTCCAACCGCCATACCTTCAGTGAGATTTTTCAGATAGAGCTGTCGGATGAGGCAGTTAAACAGCGGCACCGCGAGATGATTTGTGATTCGGTGATGCGTTACCTGCAGGCTTGAGTACCCAAGACGCTCAAGTTGAAATGCCATCTATTGTGGGAGCGGGCTTGCTCGCGAATGCGGTGTGTCAGCCAAAGATGTTGTGACTGATCCACCGCATTCGCG
>NZ_JBWKUX010000016.1:0-152856 GCF_059421065.1 Pseudomonas sp. GW821-FHT03A09
GCCTGCGATAGCGGTGGGGCAGCCACTGTGTATGCAAGCTGGCTCACCGCTATCGCAGGCAAGCCAGCTCCCACATTAGGTTCCCGGTTACTGCCAGGAAAATTCGAGCTGCTCGTTGCCACCGCTCAGGTCCAGTAAGCGCACACCTATACCGAGCAAACGCACCGGTTTCCCACCCCGATTGAACGCCTGCGTCAGCAGCTGTTGATAACTCTCCAAATCCCGCCCTGCCCCCGCCTGCTCCAAGGTCGTCTGGGTAAAGTCATGAAACTTCACCTTAACGAATGGCTTGCCCGCACGGTAGCTGCTGTCGATGCGCGCCATGCGACCGGCCAGGGTTTCCATCAATTCGGGAAGTTTGGCCAGGCAGCTTGAAAGATCCGGCAAGTCCACATCGTAGGTATTTTCCACGCTGATGGACTGCCGCCGGCTGTCATTCTGCACCACGCGATCATCGATCCCGCGAGCAAGGCTCCAAAGTCGCTCGCCAAAACTGCCGAATTCGCGCACCAGCGCCAGCTTGTTCCATTCGCGCAGTTGCAGGCAGTCTTCAATGCCCAGGCGCGCCAGCTTGTCGGCCGTGACCTTGCCCACACCGTGTAACTTGCTCACTGGCAATTGGGAGACGAAGTCCTCGACCTGATCCGGGGTAATCACGAACAGGCCGTTGGGTTTCTTCCAATCGCTGGCGATCTTGGCCAGAAACTTGTTCGGCGCCACACCCGCGGACACGGTGATGTGTAGCTGGTTGGAGACGCGGCGGCGAATATCCTGGGCAATTCGTGTGGCGCTACCGCCAAAATGCGGGCTGTCAGAAACATCCAGGTAGGCTTCGTCCAGGGACAGGGGTTCGATCAAGTCGGTGTAGTCACGAAAGATCGTCTGGATTTCCTTCGACGCTTCTTTATAAGCATCCATGCGCGGTTTGACGATGGTCAGGTCCGGGCACAGCTTCAGGGCATGGCGCGACGACATTGCCGAACGTACCCCATACGCCCGCGCTTCGTAGTTGCAGGTGGCAATCACGCCCCGCCGATCCGCAGAGCCACCGACAGCCAGAGGCTTTTGCGCCAGGCTCGGGTCGTCGCGCATCTCGATGGCGGCGTAGAAGCAATCACAGTCGACGTGGATGATTTTGCGCTGCGTCATATAAACAGGGGGTGATCCAACGGGTAGCCAGTATCGCACTCACACCTGTATATAGCACCAGTAGTTTGAATCTTCCGCCCGAGCGGTAGGAGATTTCGCCGACAGATTTATTTTCTCAATCGAATTCAGCCTTCCAATAGAGCTGAAAGCCGCAGCCACACTGGCCCCGCGCCCTTTCAGGGCCTGCCATTTAGCGCTAACCAATTGAACCACAAGCGCTTTTCTTAAAATCATCGGTTGACACACCAGCGTTCCTCTGTAGAATGCCGACACACAGACGCGGGATGGGAGCAGTCTGGTAGCTCGTCGGGCTCATAACCCGAAGGTCGTCGGTTCAAATCCGGCTCCCGCAACCAAACATCAAAAAAGGCTACTCGAAAGAGTGGCCTTTTTTGTGCGCGCTGATTTTTCCTTTTTAAGACAGCGTGAACGTCCCTACGGACTGCGGAGCAGCCCGGCGCGGGACAAGCCCGCTCACTACAAAAGCGTTTTCAATCGCGGACTTAGGTTGCCTAAGCCGCTAATTCACACTTATTTGACCCATCAGCCTATTAACGGTTGACACCTCGCCGCTTGGCTGTAGAATGCCGCCCACAGACGCGGGATGGAGCAGTCTGGTAGCTCGTCGGGCTCATAACCCGAAGGTCGTCGGTTCAAATCCGGCTCCCGCAACCAAACATCAAGAAAGGCCACTCGAAAGAGTGGCCTTTTTTGTATCCGGTGAAAAAGTTCTTCTGAAACAATGGCATGGCATCTTTCATGAAACCGTACACGGTTTGCGGAGTCCATGTCATTGCAAGCTATGCTCAGTACTCAAGCACGACCCTCTACGACCAATGGCCGCAGTCGCCGCCCCCGGCGATAAGCGTTAATATTTGTAATTATTTTGTCCATAGGGATTGGTAACTTGGCTGGATACCTCCATCCTGTCGCGCACAATCCACGAGGTGATTGATGCGCGCCAACTCGTCTGAACCACAAGACACCGTCACAGCAGAACAACCGATCACACCCACCCGCTTGCGTTGGCTGGATCTGTTGAGCAAGTACCGTCAACCCATCGGGCTGGCCGTCACCCTGTTGCTGTTCGCAATCGCCCTGATCGCCTGCCGACACCTGTTGCTGGAACTGGACCTGTACGCCCTCCACGACTCGATCCTGGAAGTGCCCAAGCCGGCCCTGCTGGGTGCGTTCGCCGCAGCGGTCGCCGGTTTCATCATTCTGCTGGGCTATGAATTCTCCGGCGCACGCTATGCTGGTGTGAAACTCCCCGCCAAGACCCTGGCCATGGGCGGCTTCACCGCCTTTGCCATCGGCAATGCCATCGGCCTGTCGATGCTCTCGGGCGGATCGGTGCGTTACCGTTTATATGCACGCCATGGCGTCGGGGCGGCGGAAGTAGCGCACATGACCGTATTCGCCAGCTTGGCCTTGGGTACTGCCCTGCCGCCGCTGGCCGCATTGGCTACGCTGAGCAACCTGCCGGCGGCGTCCACCTACCTGCATTTGCCGCAAAGCCTGCTAGGCGGCATTGCCGGAGCGGTGCTGGTGCTGTCGGCGGTGCTGTGCATCGGCATTTATCGTCGCCGCCTGCCGGAACAACCTTACCCGGACAACCTGCTGGTCAAGGCCGGGCGTCGCACCTTGCGCCTGCCGGGCCGTCGCCTGACCTTCCTGCAACTGATCATTACCGCACTCGACGTCGCCGCTGCCGCCACCGTCCTTTATATGCTGCTGCCGGAAGCGCCGCCGTTCGGCCCGTTCCTGCTGGTGTACCTGCTGGCCCTGGCCGCAGGCGTACTCAGCCATGTGCCGGGCGGGGTCGGGGTCTTCGAAGCAATCCTGCTGGCCGCGTTCGCCGACAAGCTCGGCGCGGCACCGTTGGCTGCCGCCTTGCTCTTGTATCGGATGATCTACGTGGTACTGCCGCTGTTGATCGCCTGTATCTTCCTGTTGGTCAACGAAGCCCAGCGCCTGTTCCAAACCCAGCAGAGCCTGCGGGTGGCCTCAGGCCTAGCGGCGCCGGTATTGGCCGTACTGGTTTTTTTGTCCGGCGTGGTCCTGCTGTTTTCCGGCGCAACACCGGAAATCGACTCACGCCTGGAAAACATCGGCTTCCTGATTCCCCACCGCCTGATTGACGCCTCGCACTTTGGTGCCAGCCTGATCGGCGTACTGTGCCTGCTGCTGGCCCAAGGCTTGCGCCGACGCTTGTCCGCCGCCTGGATGCTGACCATGGTGCTGCTGTTGACCGGCGCCCTGCTCTCGCTGCTCAAAGGCTTCGATTGGGAAGAAGCCAGCCTGATGATCATGACCGCGGTGTTGCTGGCGATCTTCCGTCGCTCGTTCTACCGCGCCAGTCGCCTGACCGAACTGCCATTCTCGCCGCTGTACCTGGTGGCCAGCGTGTGTGTGTTGGGGGCCTCGATCTGGCTGCTGCTGTTTGCCTATCAAGACGTACCCTACAGTCACCAACTGTGGTGGCAATTCACCCTGGATGCCAACGCCCCCCGTGGCTTGCGCTCTCTGCTGGGCGCGGCGGTGTTGCTGGTCATCGTGTCGCTGACCTGGCTGCTGCGTACTGCACGCCCGATCATCCACTTGCCGACGCCGGATGAACTGAAGCGCGCCACCAAGATCCTGATGGCTTCCTCCCAGCCCGATGGCGGCCTCGCACTGACCGGCGACAAGGCGTTGCTGTTCCACCCCAACGACGAAGCGTTCCTGATGTATGCCCGTCGTGGGCGCAGCCTGGTAGCGCTCTATGACCCTATCGGCCCGACCCAACCGCGCGCCGAAATGATCTGGCAGTTCCGCGACCTGTGCGACATCCATCACGCCCGCCCGGTGTTCTACCAGGTGCGCGCCGAGAACCTGCCGTACTACATGGACATCGGCCTCACCGCGATCAAACTGGGCGAAGAAGCCCGCGTCGACCTGAAACGCTTTGACCTGGAAGCCAAGGGCAAAGAGATGAAGGACCTGCGCTACACCTGGAACCGTGGCACCCGGGACGGCCTGTCCCTGGAGATCTTCGATCAGGGCCAGGCGCCCATGGATGAACTCAAAGTCATCTCCGATGCCTGGCTGACTGGCAAGAACGTACGGGAAAAGGGCTTCTCCCTGGGCCGCTTCAGCGACGACTACCTCAAGCACTTCAGAATTGCGATCATTCGCTTCGAAGGGCGCCCGGTAGCCTTCGCCAACCTGCTCGAGACCTACAACCACGACCTGGCCAGCCTCGACCTGATGCGCGCCCACCCCGACGCGCCCAAGCTGACCATGGAGTTCATGATGGTTGGCCTGATTCAACATTATAAGAACCATGACTACGCCCGCTTCAGCCTCGGCATGGTGCCGTTGTCGGGCTTGCAACCACGCCGTGGCGCCCCACTGACCCAACGTTTGGGGTCGATGGTGTTCCGCCGTGGCGAGCAACTGTATAACTTCCAAGGTTTGCGCCGCTTCAAGGACAAGTTCCAGCCCGACTGGGAACCCCGTTACATGGCCGTGCCCGCAGGACTTGATCCGCTGGTGGCACTGGCCGATACCGCCGCCCTGATTGCAGGCGGCTTGACTGGATTGGTGAAACGCTGATGATTCGACGCTCCTGGCGGTATGTATTGGCCATAGTAGTGCTGCTCGCCCTGATTGCAGGCGGTGGCTTCTGGTACTGGAACCGCCCTGCCCCACAGCCGACCCTGGAGCAAATGCTCCAGGCCGACGGTTCCGTGTTGACCCGTGTGACCCCTGCTGGCTCGGCAAAAGCCCGAGTGGCCGTGGCCGTCATGGCCGACGAAACCCTGACCGACAGCCAACTGATTGCCCTGAGCCAAGGCGGTTCAGCACAAATCGTTCAGGTGGTTCTGCCAAAAGACGACTGCAAATTGCAGGAACAAGCGCTGCAAGGCGCCCTGGCCCAGCTTAAAGGCCCGGCGACCCTGGTCAGCGGCATCGGCCCGGGTGCAGCACTGGCGTGGCGCTGGCTCGCCACACAGAACGACGACAAGGCCAATGCCATCTCCGTCGGCTTCGCTTTAGTACAGGAAGGTTGCAAAGACCCGCTGCCGAAAACCGCCGCCCATGGCAACTGGCTGGTAGCCTGGAACGATAACCCTGACGACGAAAGCGCCAGTTTCGTTCGTGATACCCCACGCGCCACCACCAGCATCAGCGACTACGACATTCACTACCCGCAAGTGCTGAACAACGAGCTGCGCAAGCAGTTGGTCGGCTCCGACAACGGCGGCCTGGCGATTCCCGTGGTTGAAGTACCGGCCGGCCAAGCCAAGGACACCGTTACCCTGTTCCTCTCCGGTGACGGCGGCTGGCGCGACCTGGACCGTGACGTGGCCGGTGAAATGGCCAAGATCGGTTACCCGGTCGTCGGTATCGACACCCTGCGCTACTACTGGCAGCACAAGACCCCGGAACAAAGCGCCAAGGACCTCACCGAGCTGATGCAACACTACCGGCAGAAATGGGGCACCAAGCGCTTCGTGCTGACCGGTTACTCGTTCGGTGCCGACGTGCTCCCGGCTATCTACAACCGCATGCCGGAAAACGAACAGCAACGCGTCGACGCGATCATCCTGCTGGCATTCGCACGTACCGGCAGCTTTGAAATCGAAGTGGAAGGCTGGTTGGGCAACGCAGGCAAAGAAGCCGCCACCGGCCCGGAAATGGCCAAGCTACCGGCTGACAAAGTCGTGTGCATCTACGGTGCCGAAGAAGTCGACGAGAGCGGCTGCACCGACAAGACTGCCGTGGGCGAAGCCGTGAAACTGCCAGGCGGTCATCACTTCGATGAGAACTACCCGGCGCTGGCCAAGCGTTTGGTGGACATCATTGTGAAGCACCAGGCTAAAGCCGAATAATTCAGCTTCTATGCAACCAAATGTGGGAGGGGGCTTGCCCCCGATAGCGGTGGGTCAGCCAAAGATGAGTTGGCTGGTCTACTGCCATCGGGGGCAAGCCCCCTCCCACATTGGTTTGTGGTGTTGCTTAGATCTAGCGCGGCTCGATGTGCGCAATCATCAGTTGCACGGTTTCATTGCCTCGGAATTCGTTCACATCCAGCTTGTAGGCCAGTTCCACCCACTTTACCGTCGGGTTCGGCCAGACCTCACGGTCCACGCCAAATGCAATGCCATCCAATTTCACTGACCCGCATTCGCTCTTGAGCACCACCTTCAGGTGCCGCTCCCCAACTACGCGTTGTTCCACCAACTGAAACACGCCGTGAAACAACGGCTCAGGGAAGTGTTGCCCCCATGGCCCGGCATGTCGCAGTGCCCGCGCCAGCTCCAGGTGAAACTCTTCCACCGTCAGGGTGCCATCAGACAGCAGGCGTCCAGTAAGGTCTTCTTCGCGCAGTTGCCGGCGCACTTCAGCATCAAACGCTTCGGCAAACAGCGGGAAATTCGCCTCCGGCAACGTCAGGCCAGCCGCCATCGCATGGCCGCCGTACTTCGTGATCAGGCTAGGATGCTGGCTCGCCACGACTGCCAGGGCATCACGGATATGAAAACCCTGCACGGAGCGTCCAGAGCCCTTGAGCAGGCCATCACCGGCATCGGCGAAGGCAATGGTCGGACGGAAATACCGTTCTTTCATGCGCGACGCCAAAATACCGATCACACCCTGGTGCCATTCAGGGTCGAACAGGCACAAGCCGTAAGGCATCGACTCCACCGGCAAGTCTTTGAGCTGGGCCAGGGCCTCGCGCTGCATGCCTTGCTCGATGGATTTGCGGTCCTGGTTCATGCCGTCGAGCTGCGCAGCCATTTCCCTGGCGGCCGCGACGTCGGCAGTGAGCAGACATTCAATACCCAGGCTCATATCATCCAGGCGCCCCGCAGCATTGAGCCGTGGCCCGAGGATAAAGCCGAGGTCGGTGGAGGTAATTCGGGCGTGGTCGCGCTTGGCGACTTCGAGGATCGCCTTGATCCCCGGCCGGGCGCGCCCCGCGCGGATGCGCTCCAGCCCCTGATGGACCAGGATGCGGTTATTGGCATCCAACGGCACCACATCGGCGACGCTGCCCAAGGCCACGAGGTCGAGCAATTCACCAATATTGGGCTGCGGCTTATTGTCGTACCAACCCAGGCTGCGCAAACGGGCACGCAGGGCCATCAACACGTAAAAGATCACGCCTACGCCAGCCAGCGCCTTGCTCGGAAACTCACAGCCCGGCTGGTTCGGGTTGACGATGGCGTCCGCCGCCGGCAATTCATCCCCCGGCAAGTGGTGGTCGGTGACCAGCACTTTCAACCCTTTGGCTTTCGCGGCTGCCACGCCTTCGACGCTGGAGATACCGTTATCCACCGTAATCAGCAATTGCGGATCACGTTGCAGGGCTACGGCGACAATTTCCGGGGTCAGGCCATAGCCATACTCGAATCGGTTCGGCACCAGGTAATCCACATGGGCCGCCCCCAGCAAACGCAAGCCCAGGGTGCCCACGGTGCTGGCCGTGGCGCCGTCGGCGTCGAAGTCACCGACGATCAGGATGCGCTGGCGCTGCTCCAATGCCGTCACCAACAGGTCTACCGCGGCGTCGATGCCCTTGAGCTGCTGGTAGGGAATCAACCGCGCCAGGCTCTTGTCCAGTTCGGCTTCCGACTGCACCCCGCGTGCGGCATAAAGACGGGTCAACAACGGTGGCAGTTCACCGAGGAACGGCAAAACAGCAGGCAACGGACGGGGATCGATACGCATGGGGTGACGGAAGCTTCTCTTCTAGTACAACGGTTGAACAACAATCTTGAAAACATTCGGGACCCAATGTGGGAGCTGGCTTGCCGGCGATGCGCACGACTCGGTGAAACGGTTACACCTTGGTGATGCAATCGCGGGCAAGCCCGCTCCCACACAAGCCCCTCCCACCTTTTAACCGCGCTCGCCGACCAACCACTGGAGTTGCACTTCGTGCTGCCCACGGTCGTCAGTGACGAACATGGTGCCTTCGCTGATCATCACGTCCCACTTGATAACGCGGGGCATGTCCTTGGCCAGGGTCTCCAGGACTTCTTGCGGCACCGCGGCGATGTGTACGTTCTTCAGGTTGTTCGCCACCGGAACCACTTTGCCTTCCCACACACGCAAGCTGCCATAGGCCAACAGGCTAGTGCGCTCGGTACGGCGCGAGCACCAGGTCAGACGGTCGGCGTCGGGTTGGCCGACTTCGATCCAGTGCAGGACACGGTCATCCAGGCTTTTTTCCCACAGGGCCGGTTCGTCTACATCTGACAGGCCACGACCAAACGCCAACTGCTCGCTGTACCAAAGGGCGTAGGCCAGCAGGCGCACAGTCATGCGTTCTTCGGTTTCCGAAGGGTGGCGGGCGATGGTCTGTTTAACGTTCTCGTACACCGAGCGGTCAAGGTCAGTGAGGTTGAGTTCGAATTTGTAGGTCGTGGACGGCTGGGCCATGAACGGGCTTCTAGAGACAGGGAAAGGCGGCCAGTCTAACCGATGCAGGGGTCATTCACCGAATACTGCGCTGCATCATCCTTATCCCTGAATCGCTCGCCTATGTTAAAACGCATCACATCACCGTCCCACGCTCGCTAAGGATCCCCATGTCGTTTAATGCCAAACCGCTTGCCGGCCTGAAAGTCATCGAACTGGGCACCCTGATCGCCGGCCCGTTTGCATCGCGTATCTGCGCCGAATTCGGTGCAGAGGTGATCAAGGTCGAATCGCCTGACGGAGGCGACCCACTGCGCAAATGGCGCAAGCTGTATGAAGGCACCTCGCTGTGGTGGTTTGTGCAGGCGCGCAACAAAAAGTCGTTGACGCTGAACCTCAAGCATCCGGACGGCCTGGCGATCCTCAAGCAGCTATTGACTGACGCCGACATCCTGATCGAAAACTTCCGCCCCGGCGTGTTGGAAAAACTCGGTCTGAACTGGGAAACCTTGCATGCCCTGAACCCTAAACTGGTGATGGTGCGTCTCTCCGGCTTCGGCCAGACCGGCCCGATGAAGGACCAGCCGGGGTTTGGTGCGGTAGGTGAGTCCATGGGCGGCTTGCGTTATATCACCGGTTTCGAAGACCGCCCGCCGGTGCGTACCGGGATTTCCATCGGCGATTCGATTGCCGCGTTGTGGGCGGTGATCGGGGCGTTGATGGCGCTGCGTCATCGGGAGGTCAACGGTGGACTGGGCCAGGTGGTGGACGTGGCGTTGTATGAAGCCATTTTCGCGATGATGGAAAGCATGATCCCGGAGTTCGACGTGTTCGGTTTCATCCGCGAGCGCACCGGCAACATCATGCCCGGTATCACGCCCTCCTCTATCCATACCAGTGCCGATGGCAAGCACGTGCAAATCGGTGCCAATGGCGATGCGATCTTCAAACGCTTTATGTCGGCCATTGGTCGTGAAGATCTGGCCAATGATCCACAACTGGCCGGCAACGACGGACGCGATAGCCGCCGTGATGAGCTATATGGCGTGATTGATCGCTGGGTCAACTCGCTGCCATTGGATCAGGTGGTAGAGATCCTGAACAAAGCCGAAGTACCTGCCAGCCGTATCTACAGCGCCGAGGACATGCTGGGCGACCCACAATTCCTGGCACGGGAAATGTTCCTCAAGGCACAGCTGCCGGACGGCAAGGACTTCAAGATGCCCGGCATCGTGCCCAAGCTCTCGGACACGCCGGGCAGTTGTGAGTGGGTCGGGCCGCAATTGGGCGAGCACAACAGTACACTGCTCAATGAATTGGGTTACGACGTCACAGCCATTTCTCGGTTGCGTGAGGATGGCGCGATCTGATGGCTCGCCGCTCCCTGCGTTGGTTTATGCACGGGTGCCTGGTCAGCCTGATCGCCTGCGCGTGGCCGCCCACAGCTAGCGCCGAAGACACGCTGACTTGGCTGCTGCGTGACCTGCCACCGCTGACTATTTTCGAAGGGCCGCAAAAAGGCCTGGGAGCACTGGACCAGCTGATGCCCATGCTTCAAGAGCGCCTGCCGGAATATCATCATCAGGTTCTGCATGTGAACCGTGCCCGGGGCATGCAAATGTTGCGTACCCCGTCTTTAACCTGCGATCCCTCACTGCTGTGGACCCCGGAACGGGCAAAGTACGTGGCGTTTTCCGCCCAGGCATTTGTGGTGGTCAGCAATGGGGTGATGATCCGCCGCAGCCAGCAGGCAGCAATGGCGCCGTTTATCGTCGAAGGGCACTTCGACTTGCAGGCATTTCTGCAAACCCCGAATGCCCGCCTTGGAGCCATCGCCGAGCGCAGCTACGGGCCTGTGATCGATGAGCGACTCAAGAGCACCGACTCACATAAACTCGCCCTGCATTACGGTAACGACGCTCTGGGCAGCTTGCTGCAAATGCAGCGGCTGGGCAGGTTGGAAGCCGTGCTCGGTTACTGGACGGAAATCCGTTACCAAGCGATGCAACAGGGCATAGCGCCTGACGACCTGATGTTCCTTGCAATCAAAGGCACCGAGCCTTACCAACGCATCTACGTCGGGTGTTCGAACACCGCGCAGGGGCGCCAGGCCATCGCACGGATCAATCAGGCACTGGAAGATCTCCCACAAGCGCAGGTACAGAACGCCTATGCGCTGTGGCTGGACCCGGTCATGCGCGAGCAGTATTTGAAAGACAACCCGCACTTTTTCCAGGATTACCCACAGCCCTGAAAAATTTCAGGCAAAAAGAAACCCCGAGCAGTGGGGAGACAACTCGGGGTTAAACGTGGCCTACAAAGACCAGTACAACAAGCCACAAACACCGGAGCACAATGCTTGCTCTTGCTGTTAAAAAATCTGACCGGCCATGCAGTAGGAAGTTTCCAGCGATGAACAATTCTTCATGCGCGGACTGCGCTACGGGTCTGCGCGGCGTTGCGCAAAGCCGCAATGACTGACGGTTCCAGGCGCCCTTCGGCAATCTTCAGATCGCGCAGCAGGCAATCCACGACGTCGACCAAGACGCGCTTGTCCGTCAATTGCGCGCGGTCAACTTCACGCTCGACCACGATGGCGCCAGCAGGGTTCTTCACGGTCACCAGACACTCGTCCTGCACACCAGAGGTGGTCAGCGTAACCTGATAAGGGCTCAGTGCTTCTTCGAGCAATAGGCTGATACTTTCCATCTCGATCACCACTCAATAGTTCGGGAACAATCGTTTCAACGGGAGCTGCATCTATCCTAAGTGACTGTTTGTGACGTAGGAAAGTTCGCTTTCTCGTCTTTATGGGGCCGTCAGGGGTGACGGATTCCAGCATGCGCTTGCAACATGACAACGAAAAAACGGCGACACATAACTGCCTACGCAATGGGCAACTGTTTTGGGGTTGGCCGAGGGCTGAGGCCAGAGGTGAATCCTATACTCGGTGAGCGCTGGTCACGCTGCGGTGCAGACAAAAGCGCATGTCAAAAGGCCGTTACTACGAAGGATGATCAAGATGGCGGAACAAAATGAACAGCAGACATCGACAGACAGAATGCACGCCGAGGTATCACGTATTTTTGCTGAAATTGCACGTATGAATGCAGAGCAGAACAAACTCAATAAAGAGTCCCTGAAGATAACCTGTGAGACTTTCTGGTACCCAGTGGGTATCGCGACGGGATTCTATGCCGCAGTCGGCACCGTAATAGTCGTCGCTCAGAAACTATTCTCGTAGCGCTTGACCCGGCCTGCCAGATACAAAAAACGCCGCTGACCCACGGAAGGGAGAGCGGCGTTTTTGTGTGCGCGGTTCGCCTTACAACGGCTTGCCTCGGTTGCCATGCTGGCTCACAAACGCCTGCACAGTCTTCAGGTCATTGGCCAACACGGTGCAACGCTCTTCACGCTCGAACAGGTCCGCCAGATGCGCCGGCAACTCCAGTGCCTTGCCGACACCGGCCTTCTCCACCGCTTCCGGGAATTTGACCGGATGGGCGGTGCCCAGAATCACCATCGGGATATCCAGGCTGCGACGGCATTCGCGGGCGGCCTTCACACCGATGGCGGTGTGCGGGTCCAGCAGTTCGCCGGTCTGGGCGAAAATCTCTGCGATGGTTTCGCAGGTCTGCGCATCGTCAACCGCCAGGGAGTCGAACAGCTTGCGGGTTTCGGTCCAGCGCTCTTCATCCACGCTGAAACCGCCGCCGCTCTTGAAGGTGTCCATCAAGCCGGCAATGGCCGCGCCGTTGCGACCGTGCATGTCGAACAGCAGGCGTTCGAAGTTCGACGAGACCATGATGTCCATGGACGGCGACAAGGTAGCGTGCAGGGTTTCCTTGACGTACTGGTTGCCGCTCATGAAGCGGTGCAGGATGTCGTTGCGGTTGGTGGCGACAATCAACTGGTTGATCGGCAGGCCCATGTTGCGCGCCAGGTAACCGGCGAAGATGTCGCCGAAGTTGCCGGTCGGCACCGAGAACGACACCGAACGCGCCGGGCCGCCCAACTGCAGGGACGCGTGAAAGTAGTAGACGATCTGGGCCATGATCCGCGCCCAGTTGATCGAGTTCACCGCCACCAGGCGCGTGCCCTTCAGGAAGCTCTGGTCAGCGAAGCTGTTCTTGACCATTTCCTGGCAGTCATCGAAGTTGCCTTCGATCGCGATGTTGTGAATGTTCTCACCAAAGATGGTGGTCATCTGGCGACGCTGCACTTCCGACACGCGCTTGTGCGGGTGCAGGATGAAGATGTCGACGTTTTCGCAGTGCTTGCACCCTTCGATGGCCGCCGAGCCGGTATCACCGGAGGTGGCGCCGATGATCACCACGCGCTCGCCGCGCTTCTGCAGCACGTAGTCCAGCAGACGACCCAGCAGTTGCAGGGCGAAGTCCTTGAACGCCAGGGTCGGGCCGTGGAACAGCTCAAGTACCCATTCGTTACCGTTCAGCTGACGCAATGGCGCGATGGCGTTGTGAGAAAACACGCCGTACGTCTCTTCCAGAATCTTTTTGAAATCTGCGTCCGGAATGCTGCCGGTGACGAACGGGCGCATCACCCGGAACGCCAGCTCGTGGTATGGCAGTCCGGCCCAGGAAGCGATTTCTTCCTGGGTAAAGCGTGGCAGGTTTTCCGGCACGTACAGGCCGCCGTCAGTGGCAAGGCCTGCCAGCAGAACGTCTTCGAAATTCAGGGCCGGTGCCTGGCCGCGGGTGCTGATATAACGCATGACTGGCTCCTCTAGAGCATTCTTGAACAAGGGCCGCCGAACCTGCGGGGCCCTTGCAGCAAAACCATTAGTTCAGGTGTTCGACGCGGATCCGCACCACCGGGCCAACCACGCCTTGCAGGGCTTCCAGGGACGCGATGGCATCGTTGATGTGCTGTTCGAGCACGCGGTGGGTCAGCAGGATCATCGGCACCTGGCCGTTTTGCTCCTCGACTTCCTTCTGCATGATCGACTCGATGTTGATACCACGCTCCGACAGGATGCTGGCCACCTGGGCCAACACGCCCGGGTGATCCTTGGCCTGGATGCGCAGGTAGTAGGCACTTTCGCAGGCTTCGATCGGCAGGATCGGGTGAGCCGACAACGAATCCGGCTGGAAGGCCAGATGCGGTACGCGGTTTTCCGGGTCGCTGGTCATGGCGCGAACCACGTCCACCAGGTCAGCGATCACCGACGAAGCGGTCGGCTCCATACCGGCGCCAGCGCCATAGAACAGGGTCGAGCCAGCCGCGTCACCGTTGACCATCACAGCGTTCATCACACCATTGACGTTGGCGATCAGGCGGTCGGCCGGGATCAGCGTCGGGTGTACACGCAACTCGATACCGGCAGCGGTGCTGCGCGCCACGCCCAGGTGCTTGATGCGGTAGCCCAGGGCTTCGGCATAGTTCACGTCGGCGGTGGTCAGTTTGGTGATGCCTTCGGTGTAGGCCTTGTCGAATTGCAGCGGGATACCAAAGGCGATGGATGCCAGGATGGTCAGCTTGTGCGCGGCATCGATACCTTCCACGTCGAACGTCGGGTCGGCTTCGGCATAGCCCAGGGCCTGGGCTTCAGCCAAGACGTCTTCGAAGGTACGGCCTTTCTCGCGCATTTCGGTGAGGATGAAGTTACCGGTGCCGTTGATGATGCCGGCGACCCAGTTGATGCGGTTGGCGGACAAGCCTTCCCGGATCGCCTTGATCACTGGGATACCACCGGCCACGGCGGCTTCGAACGCCACGATCACACCCTTCTCGCGGGCCCTGGCGAAGATCTCGTTGCCGTGCACGGCGATCAGCGCCTTGTTGGCAGTGACCACATGCTTGCCGTTTTCGATGGCCTTGAGTACCAGCTCACGGGCCACGGTGTAGCCGCCGACCAGTTCGATGACGATATCGATTTCAGGGTTGGTGGCAACGTCGAAGACATCGTTGGTAATCGCAATACCGGTCGTTTGGAACTGAGGCTTTGGCGAACGCGTGGCAATTTGCGCCACTTCAATCCCACGCCCTGCACGGCGGGAAATTTCTTCAGCATTACGCTGAAGCACGTTGAAGGTGCCGCCACCGACGGTCCCTAACCCACAGATGCCTACTTTGACCGGTTTCACTGAAGAACTCCCCATGAAACGGCCGACGCTAGGTCGGCCGTGGAAAACAGCCGCACGACGGCGGCCTGCAATTTGATGGCCCGTCGATCTGTCGGCGGGCCATGATCGTCAAAGGTTCGACGATGCTGGTTTACTTGGCACTCAGCGCCAGTTTGGCAACTTGTGGTGCCGGCTGGTAGCCCGGAATCACTTGGCCGTCAGCCAAAACGATGGCCGGTGTACCGTTCACACCGATGGACTGGCCCAACGCAAACTGCTTGGAAACCGGGTTGGCACATTTGGCCGCCTTGATTTCCTTGCCGTCGACCATCTTGTCCATCGCCGCTTTCTTGTCGGTCGAGCACCACACCGCCTGCAACTGCTCGTCACCCGGCGAACCCAGGCCCTGGCGCGGGAACGCGACGTAGCGCACTTCGATGCCCAGCTTGTTCAGCGCAGGCACTTCGGCGTGCAACTTGTGGCAGTACGGGCAGGTGGTGTCGGTGAACACGGTGATGTGGGTCTTGGTTTCGCCGATAGCGGGATAAACCACGGTTTCAGCCACCGGAATACCGTTGATCAGCTTGGATACGCCCAGGCGCTCGGCTTTTTCGGTCAGGTTGACCGGCTTGCCATCCTTCAGCTGGAACAGGTAGCCCTGGACAATGTATTGACCATCGGCACTGGCGTACAGCACGCGACTGCCTTTGAGCTTGACTTCGTACAGGCCGGCCATGGGGCTGGCGCTGATGCTTTCGATCGGGGTGTCGAGTTGCAGGTTGGCCAGGCTCTTGCGGATGGTCTGCTCGGCAGCGTCATCGGCGAAGGCAAAGGTGGATACCAACGCAATGGCTGCGGCGGCAATAATCTGGGTCAAGCGCATGGGAACTCCTGAAGGCAGATGCAGGGACTGGCACAGGAACACCGCTCTGTAACGCGGGCCGGGGCAGTCCCCTTTGCTAACCGGCAAAGCCTACCACAGTTGGGCCACAGGGCAGCCCGTAGCGGGACAAATTGGCGGTTTTCAACCACGCGGGTGATGCTTGGCATGCATATCCTGCAATCGCGCTCGCGCCACGTGGGTGTAAATCTGCGTGGTGGATAAGTCGCTGTGGCCGAGCAGCATTTGCACGACCCGCAGATCGGCACCATGGTTGAGCAAATGGGTGGCAAAGGCATGGCGCAATGTGTGAGGCGACAACGCCTTGCCAATCCCGGCGACCTTGGCCTGATGCTTGATGCGGTGCCAGAAGGTCTGGCGGGTCATCTGCTCACCGCGCAGGCTAGGAAACAGCACATCGCTGGGTCGCCCACCGAGTAATTCGCTGCGGGCATCGCGCATATAGCGCTCGACCCACACTATTGCCTCCTCGCCCATCGGTACCAAGCGCTCCTTGCTGCCTTTGCCCATCACCCGCAATACGCCCTGACGCAGGTTGACCTGCTCCAGGGTGAGACTGATCAATTCGGTCACTCGCAGGCCGCAGGCGTATAGCACTTCGAGCATGGCACGGTCGCGCTGGCCGATGGCCTCACTGAGATCGGGAGCGGCAAGCAAGGCCTCCACATCTTTTTCTGATAAAGACTTAGGAAGAGGCCTACCTAATTGCGGCATGTCGACTTGCAGAGTCGGATCGACTGCTATCAGTTTTTCACGCAACAAATAGCGATAAAAGCCACGTACTCCTGAGAGAAATCTCGCCGTTGAACGCGGCTTGTAGTTTTGCTCAAGCCGCCAGGCCAAGTGATCGAGGATCAGCTCGCGCCCGGCATTGATCAGGTCGAGGTTTTTCTCCTGCAGCCAACCGTTGAACAGGGCCAAGTCACTGCGATAAGCCTGGCGTGTATTGTCGGATAGGCCCTTCTCCAGCCAAAGGGCATCGAGAAAACGGTCAATAAGTAGGTGGTCAATGGCTGGCATGGGTACTCAAGCAACACGGCACGGGGCTTTGCGACAATTAATTAGTGAACTGTGATTCAGGTCACTAGTCTTTCATAGCCCGCTATTTCAAGGAACAGGGAGCTTTAATGAACGAACAACAGATTTTGTTGGCTTTTGGCGGTATTGGCGTGGCCGCACTCGGCTGCCAATGGCTGGCCTGGCGCCTGAAGCTGCCGGCGATTCTGTTTCTTCTACTGAGCGGGATTCTGGCAGGGCCAATACTTGGCTGGCTGGACCCGCAGGAAATGTTCGGCTCCTTGCTGATGCCATTGGTGTCGTTGGCGGTTGCGCTGATCCTGTTCGAAGGCAGCCTGACGTTGCACCTGTCGGAATGGAAGGAAATTGGTAGCGTGGTGCACCGTTTGGTGACCATCGGTGCGCTTTCAACCTGGGCGGTAATAACACTGGCTACCCACTGGCTACTGGGCTTTGACTGGATGCTGGCACTGCTGTTTGGCACGCTGACACTGGTCACCGGCCCGACGGTTATCGTGCCCATGTTGCGCGTGGTACGGCCCAAGGCCTCCATCGCCAATATCCTGCGCTGGGAAGGCATCGTCATCGACCCGATAGGCGCGCTGCTGGCCGTGGTGGTCTACAGCTTCATTATCAGCCGTGCCTCGGGTGATGGCTTGAGCCACAGCCTGCTGACTTTCGGTGGGGTGATTGTGTGTGGCAGCCTGTTCGGGATCGCCGGTGGTTGGGTGCTGGGGCAGATCATGCGCCGGCAATGGTTGCCGGAATACCTGCATAACCTGGCGACGCTGGCTGGCGTGCTGGGCATCTTTATCGCCTCCAACCAGGTGATGCATGAGTCCGGCCTGCTGGCGGTCACACTGATGGGCATGTGGATGGCGAATATGAAGGGCGTGGATGTAAGGCACATCCTGCACTTCAAGGAAAACCTCAGTGTGCTGCTGATTTCCGGGCTGTTCATCCTGCTGGCGGCGCGCCTGGACCTGAATGCTTTGATTGCCTTGGGCCCTTTTGTACTGATCCTGCTATTGATCATTCAGTTCATTGCTCGCCCCCTCAATGTTGTGCTGTCTACCTTCGGTTCGAAACTAAGCTGGCGGGAGCGCGCACTGCTGGCGTGGATCGCGCCACGCGGGATTGTGGCCGCAGCAGTGTCGGCAATATTTGCGATTCGCCTGGATGAGGCCGGTCATGAAGGCGCATTGCTGCTGGTGCCACTCACGTTTGCAGTCATTATCGGCACCGTGGTACTGCAAAGTGCCACTGCGCGCCCCTTGGCTCGTTTGCTGAAAGTGGCCGAGCCTGCGCCCAGCGGCTTTTTGATAGTCGGCGCGAACGGTCCGGCGCGAGTCCTAGGCAAGGCCCTGCAACAACTGGGCAGTCGTGTGCTGCTGACCGACTCAAGCTGGGAAAATATCCGTGCCAGTCGGATGGAGGGACTACCGACGTATTTCGGTAATCCGGCGTCCCAGCATGCCGAATCGCACCTGGATCTGGTTGGACTCGGACATTTGCTGGCGCTTTCCCCTTCGGGCGAACTGAATACCCTGGCTGCAATGCGTTTTCGCCACGACTTCGGGCACCGCCTGTTCGCCCTGGCAAGTAGTCAGGAAAGCCGCCGCACCGATAAACACAAGGCCAGCCATGAGCACCGCGGCCACCTGCTAGGCAGCCAGCCCCTGAGCTATACCAAACTCGCCAGCCTGCTGGGACAAGGCGCCGAACTGTACAGCACTCACCTCACCGAAGGCTTCGGCTGGGAGCAGTACCAAGCACTCCATGGCGATCGAGCGACGCTGTTGTTTGCCCAAGATACCAGCGGCTGGGTGCATGTCGTCACCCCAGACAGCAGCTTGAAACCTACAGCCGGCTGGACCTTGCTGGCCGTGATTCAGCCGGAGAACAGCACAGCCGGGTAATCAGTCGACAAACCCAGGCAGCACCGGTACAGGGCGTTTATCCGCGTCAATCGCGACAAAGCTGAACACGCCCTGGATCGCCTTTTCACGGCCATCAACGCTCATGCTCTCGACAAACACCTCCACTTCTACCTTGAGGCTGGTGTTGCCCACCTTGATCACCCGGCCAATCAGTTCAACGATGGAGCCGGCCGGGATCGCATGATTGAAGTCGATACGGTCGGTAGACACCGTCACCAAGGGCAAGCGACAGAAACGCGTCGCGGTGATGAACGACACTTCATCCATCCACGCCAAGGCAGTGCCACCGAACAAGGTGTTGTGGTGGTTGGTGGTCGGCGGGAACACGGCCTTGGTCACATGGGTCACGGACAGGTCGGTGCGGCGCTGGATTTCTTCGAGGCGGGAGGTCATGGAAAAATACCGGGAATAGACAAATTTCAGGCACAAAAAAGCAGCCCGTAGGCTGCTTTTTTCTGCATCGGGAAGCTGGACTTAAGCCAGTTTTTCCTTGATGCGAGCTGCTTTACCGGACAGGTCACGCAGGTAGTACAGCTTGGCTTTACGTACGTCACCGCGACGCTTGACGGCCATGCTGTCGATTTGCGGGCTGTAGGTCTGGAAAGTACGCTCTACGCCAACACCGTTGGAGATTTTACGAACAGTGAAAGCACTGTTCACACCACGGTTACGCTTGGCGATTACCACGCCTTCGAACGCTTGCAGACGCGAACGGTCGCCTTCCTTCACTTTCACCTGAACGACAATGGTGTCGCCCGGGGCAAAGGTAGGGATCTCTTTGGTCATCTGCTCTGCTTCGAGTGCAAGGATGATTTTGTTAGTCATGCTGTGCTCCTAAGGTAAGTCAATGGACCTACCATCGATACGTTGTTAACTATCGTCCCGCGCGAGGATGTATTCCTCGAGCAGCTTCTTCTCTTCTCCAGAAAGCGAGCGGCTTTCCAGAAGATCGGCGCGTCGTTCATAGGTCCGACCAAGGGACTGCTGTAAACGCCAACGCCGGATGTGTGCGTGATTGCCACTTAGCAATACGTCGGGAACACGCTGATCCACATACACCTCCGGACGGGTGTAGTGCGGGCAATCCAGCAAACCATCCGTGAAGGAATCTTCCTCCGCGGAGTCCGCATGCCCTAAAGCTCCGGGCAGCAGTCGTGTAACCGCATCTATCAGGACCATCGCCGGCAGCTCGCCGCCAGACAAGACATAGTCCCCAATCGACCACTCTTCATCGACATGAGCTTCAATAAAACGCTCGTCAATGCCTTCATAACGACCGGCAATCAGGATCAGTGCTTCCTCATTCGCCATGTCGCGTACCGCAGCCTGTTTCAGCTGACGGCCTTGAGGGGACAGGTAAATTACCTTCGCCTTCTCCCCGGCGGCTGCCTTGGCCTGAACCAACGCGTCTTCCAGGGGCTTGATCTTCATCACCATGCCCGGGCCACCGCCAAATGGGCGATCGTCCACAGTGTGATGTCGATCCGTCGTGTAGTCTCGCGGGTTCCAACAGGTGAGCTGCAACAGCCCCTGTTTCACCGCCCGACTGGTGATGCCGTACTCGCTGATGGCGGAAAACATCTCGGGAAACAAACTGATCACTTCAATGCGCAAATTAGCCACGCTTAGAAGTCCGCGTCCCATTCCACCTTCATCTCGCCCGCTGCCAGGTCGACGGCCAACACGCATTGCTCGGTATACGGCAACAGGCGTTCGCGATCATCCAGGCTGCCAGCGCAAGGCTTGACCACCATTACATCATTGGCGCCGGTTTCCAGAAGATGATCGATTTTCCCGAGCAATTGCCCCAGTTGATCGATAACCTTCAGACCTTCCAGCTGGTACCAGTAGTACTCGCCGTCGGTCAATTCAGGGAACAGGTTGCGCGGCACGCAGATCTCATAACCGGCCAGAAGACGAGCTTCTTCACGATCATCAAGACCCTTGAGCTTTGCGACCAGGAACTTATCGCTCCCGCGTCCACTGACCAGCTCGACCTGTTTCACACTACCTTCGCGCTTGAGCGTCCAGGTCTTGTACTGCAACAGGTTTTCAGTCGGATCAGTAAAGGAATACACCTTCACTTCGCCGCGAACGCCATGAACAGAGTAAATCTTGCCGATAACGATCAAATCATCAGCAACAGCTGGCGTCGCGTTCATATTGCTCAGGCTGCGGCCTTAGCCGAGTCTTTCAGCAGCTGAGCAACACGCTCAGATGGTTGTGCACCAACGCTCAGCCAGTAGGCTACGCGCTCTTGGTTCACGGACAGACGAACTTCTTGACCACGAGCGATCGGGTTGAAGAAGCCAACTTGTTCCTTGTGAGAGCCGTCACGTGGGTTGCGGCTGTCAGTTACGGTCAAGTGGTAAAACGGGCGCTTTTTGGAGCCGCCAAGGGCAAGACGGATTGTTAGCATGTGAACATCGTTCCTGTAGTCGGTGCTGCAAATCTAAATGCACAGCGGGCATAGGTGCCCGAAAGGCCGCATATTCTAAGGAATATCCGGACTTTTGCAAATGTCTTTTTCTGGCGCCTATCGGCGTGCCATTCAGATCTGCTATAGAGCCGTCGGTTAAAACGGCGAGTCAGCCCCCGCCAACGGCGGGTTTGCTGGAGGTCCCACGTCCATGTGGGGCCGCGCCGACATGACTGTCGACGCGAATTCTTTACATCTTGGGCATGCCGCCGCCGGGCAACATACCGCCCATGCCGCGCATCATCTTGGCCATGCCGCCTTTGGCAGAGAACTTCTTCATCATCTTCTGCATCTGCTTGTGCTGCTTGATCAAGCGACCGATGTCCTGCACCTGGGTGCCGGAACCCATGGCAATCCGACGTTTGCGCGAACCGCTGATCAGCTCAGGGTCGCGGCGCTCGGCCGGGGTCATGGAGTTGATGATGGCTTCCATCTGCTTGAACTGTTTCTCTGCCGCGCCCTGGGCATTGCCCATCTGCGCCAGGTTCACACCGCCGATGTTCGGCAGCTTGTCCATCAGGCCGCCAAGGCCGCCCATGTTCTTCATCTGTTGCAACTGGTCGCGGAAGTCTTCGAGGTCGAAGCCCTTGCCCTTCTTCAGTTTCTTGGCCAGCTTGTCGGCCTTGTCCTTGTCGAGGGTGGCTTCGGCCTGCTCGATCAAGCTGAGCACGTCGCCCATGCCGAGGATGCGCGAGGCAATACGCTCCGGATGGAATGGCTCGAGCGCTTCGCTCTTCTCACCCATACCGATGAACTTGATCGGCTTGCCGGTAATGGCACGTACCGACAGTGCAGCACCACCACGGGCGTCGCCGTCGACCTTGGTCAAAATCACACCGGTCAGCGGCAGTGCGTCACCAAAAGCCTTGGCGGTGTTGGCCGCGTCCTGGCCGGTCATGGCATCGACCACGAACAGCGTCTCGACCGGGTTGATCGCGGCATGCAGCGCCTTGATCTCGCCCATCATCTCTTCGTCGATGTGCAGGCGACCGGCGGTATCGACGATGACCACGTCGATGAATTTGAGTTTTGCTTCTTTAATAGCAGCGTTGGCGATGTCGACCGGCTTCTGGCTCAGGTCGGACGGGAAGAAGGTCACGCCGACTTCGCCCGCCAGCATTTCCAACTGCTTGATAGCGGCCGGACGGTAGACGTCAGCCGACACCACCATCACAGACTTCTTCTTGCGCTCTTTAAGGAAGCGCGCCAGCTTGCCGGCGGTGGTGGTTTTACCCGCACCTTGCAGACCGGCCATCAGCACAACGGCCGGAGGCACGGCACTGAGGTTCAAGTCTTCGTTGGCCGCGCCCATCAGGCTTTCGAGTTCGGCCTGGACGATCTTCACAAAGGCCTGGCCCGGAGTCAGGCTGCGGGACACTTCGGTGCCCACCGCACGCTCTTTGACCGAGTTGACGAAGTCCTTGACCACAGGCAAGGCCACGTCGGCTTCCAGCAACGCCATGCGCACTTCACGCAGGGTGTCTTTAATATTGTCCTCGGTCAGCTTGGCCTTGCCGGTAACGTGGCGCAGCGTCTGCGAGAGACGGTCAGTCAGATTTTCAAACATGCGCGATCCTTTCAGGCCCTATTCATCGAAGTGAAGTGATAGACCGAGGTAATGGCGGCCCAGGCTGTGGTAAATCGCTATTAGAAACAGCGCTCGGCGAGCCTGCGGCGGGGGCAGGTCGCGGATTATAGCGAAGACTGCGCCCGTGCACACCCGCTGTCTGGCCCGGGAGTCTTTCGTGGAACGCGGGGGTATGCCAAACTCAACGCCTTTCGGGCTTGTCTATCAGGATTTATGGTCCCCTTGTCACCCAGTTTGCTACCCAGCCTCGCCGCCGCCATCTTGTATGCCGCTGCGACCCTCTATCAGGGCACTCGTCTGGCCCAAGGCACTAAAGCGGACAAACGTCTGCTGGTGGGTCTTGGCGTCCTGGCCCTGCTGGCCCATGCCACGAGCCTGTTCACCCACCTGATGACTCCGGTCGGCCTGGGCCTGGACTTTTTCAGCGCTGCCAGCCTGATCGCCGCTGCCGTGATCGCGCTGACCCTGCTCGCCTGCTACCGCATTCCGGTCGAGAACCTGCTGGTGCTGTTATTCCCACTGGGAATGCTGACAGTGCTGCTGGCGCACTTCACCCCGACCGGCACTGTTCAGGTCATTGATGAAGAACCCGGCATCCTGGCCCATATCCTGTTGTCGATCCTGGCCTACGGCATGTTCACCATTGCGGTGTTCCAAGCCTTGCTCCTGCTGTTGCAGGACCACCAGCTCAAGAACAAACACCCCTCTGGGCTGATCAAGAACTTCCCGCCACTGCAAACCATGGAAAGCCTGCTGTTCGGGTTCCTGTGGGCTGGCTGGACGCTGCTGTCGCTGTCGCTGATTTCCGGCTGGCTGTTCGTTGAAAACCTGTTCGCCCAGCACCTGGTGCATAAAACCCTGCTGGCGTGCCTGGCCTGGGTGGTGTTCAGCGTGTTGCTGTGGGGGCGCAACCGCCTCGGCTGGCGTGGGCACAAGGCGATCCGCTGGACCCTGGCTGGTTTCTGCTTGCTGATGCTGGCCTATTTCGGCAGCAAGCTGGTTCGCGAATACATCCTGCATATCTGACGGGCAGCAAAAATGGACAACTTGCCCTTAGGGCCGATGCTCGCGGTAATCGCCCTGCTGATTCTATGGGCGGCGCTGTTTACCGCCATCGAGGCCGCACAGCAGCACCTGCTGGCCCTGCGTCCCGGCACACGCCAGGGTGACAAGGCCGCGGCCCGCCTGAGTTTCCCGCGCAATAGCTTGATCCTGTGCAACAACCTGTGCCGCGCTGGAGTGGTGATTCTCTGCACCTTGCTCGCCATCTACGCCTGGGCACAGAACGGCCCCTGGCTCGGCGGACTGATTTCCTGCGCCCTGCTGCTGATACTTGCCGACTACCTGCCTCGCGCCCTAGCCACCCGCCACCCGCAAGCGGTACTGGGGTTCGGCAATGCGCTGTTGGGCGTACCACTGAAAATCCTCTACCCCCTGGCCTGGCTGCTTAATAGCATCAGCCTGTTGCTGCTGCGCCCATTCGCGCGCAAATCCGGCGTGGTGAAAAAGAGCGACGAGCCGCAGCCCGAGCATGACGACGAGCCGGAACCTGAAGCCGACGAAGGCCGTACGCCAGGCATGCCGGGTATCCACGCACTGGACAACATCACGGTCAACGACATCCTGGTGCCACGCAGCGAAGTGGATGGCATCAACCTGGATGACTCCACCGAAGAGATCATCGAGCAACTGCGCACCTCCCTGCGCACCCGCCTGCCGGTATTCCACAGCGACATCAACCAGGTCGAGGCCGTGCTCAACACGCGGCAGATCCAGCACCTGTTGCCCGACGCCAGCCTGACCAAAGAAACCTTGCTCGCCGCTTGCCACGAACCTTACTTCGTTCCGGAAAGCACGCCCCTGCAACTGCAGCTGCTGAACTTCCACAAGCAGCAACGGCGCCTGGGCATGGTAGTGGACGAATACGGCGAAGTACTGGGCATTGTCACCCTGGAAGATATCCTCGAAGAAATCGTCGGCGAGTTCGAAAGCGAGCAAAGTGCGGACAACCCGCACATCGAAGCGCAAACCGACGGGCGCTACATCATCGACGGCGCCGCCTCGATCCGCGAGCTGAATAAAAGCCTGGGCTGGCACCTGCCCAGCGATGGCCCCAAGACACTCAACGGGTTGGTGACCGAAGCACTGGAGACCATCCCCGATTGCGCGGTGTGCCTGAAGATCGGCCGTTATCGCCTGGAAATCCTCGAAACCGAGGACAATCGCGTCAGCAAGGTACTGATCTGGCACACCAGCCGCATGCCAGTCGCTGCATAACCCTCTGACAAAACTCAATCCAATGTGGGAGCGGGCTTGCCCGCGAAAGCGGTGGGTCAGTCGCCTTATTCAGTGACTGACACTCAGCATTCGCGAGCAAGCCCGCTCCCACATTTTGACTTGTTGTATCTTCAACCCCCTTCCTATAATCGGGCGGCTTATCCAAGCCCCGCCCGACCGCGTGCTACCCGCACTGAGCGCGTCCCGGCACCGTATCATTCTGTCCGGCCGGTGTTTGCTCTCATCCCGAGCCGCCCCGTGCACTGCCCTGAACCCTGGGTGTTCGACCAATAAAAATCCGCGTCCAAACGCGCTATGACTGTCAGGGATACCACCATGAGCACCACCTACAACGAGGCTGCGACCGCCGCCCCGAGCAACTCGACCGCACGGGTCGCCACGGCGAGCATCGTCGGCACCGCCATCGAATTCTACGACTTCTACATCTATGCCACTGCTGCGGCGCTGGTGATCGGGCCGGTGTTCTTTCCACAAACCTCCGGCACCGCGCAGATGCTGGCCTCGTTCCTGACCTTCGGCATCGCCTTCATCGCCCGCCCGCTGGGCTCCGCGCTGTTCGGGCACTTCGGTGACCGTATCGGCCGCAAATCCACACTGGTAGCGTCCTTGCTGCTGATGGGCGTGTGCACGACGCTGATCGGCTTGCTGCCGGGGTATGACAGCATTGGCGCCTGGGCCCCGATCCTGTTGTGTGTGCTGCGTTTCGGCCAGGGCCTGGGCCTGGGTGGAGAATGGGGTGGCGCGGCGTTGCTGGCGACCGAGAACGCGCCGAAGGGCAAGCGCGCCTGGTTCGGCATGTTCCCGCAACTGGGTCCGTCGATTGGGTTTCTAGCGGCCAATGGCTTGTTCCTGATCCTGGCCATGAGCCTGAGCGATGAGCAATTTCGCAGTTGGGGCTGGCGTATCCCGTTCATCCTCAGCGCTGCGCTGGTGATGGTTGGCCTGTATGCGCGGCTGAAACTGCACGAGACGCCGGTGTTCGCCAATGCCGTCGCCAAAGAAGCCCCGGTGAAAGTACCGCTGGTTGAGCTGTTCAGCCAACATTGGGCGCCTGTGCTGCTGGGCGCGGCATCGATGGTGGTGTGCTACGCGCTGTTCTATATCACCACCGCATTTTCCCTGAGCTATGGCGTGTCGACGCTGGGCTACAGCCGCGAGACCTTCCTCGGCCTGCTGTGCTTTGCCGTGCTGTTCATGGGGTTGGCAACGCCGCTGGCAGCCCTGGCCAGTGATCGCTACGGGCGCAAGCCGGTGCTGATCGTCGGGGCGCTCCTGGCGATTCTGTCGGGCTTCACCATGGAGCCGCTGCTGACCCACGGTTCAACCTGGGCGGTTGCATTGTTCCTGGCGCTGGAGTTGTTCCTGATGGGTGTGACCTTCGCGCCAATGGGCGCCATGCTGCCGGAACTGTTCCCGACCCGCGTGCGTTATACCGGCGCGTCGGCGGCGTATAACCTGGGTGGGATTGTGGGAGCCTCGGCGGCGCCGTTCTTCGCGACCAAGCTGGTGGCGATGGGCGGGCTGAGTTATGTCGGCGGGTATGTGTCGGCGGCGGCGCTGCTTAGCTTGATTGCCGTGCTGTGCCTGAAAGAGACGCGGGATAACGATTTGAATCGCGTCGCCTGATGCACCGCTATCGCAGGCAAGCCAGCTCCCACATTTGAAGGCATTCACAATTCAAAATGTGGGAGCCGGGCTTGCCCGCGATGGGCGCGACTCGGTTTAGAGCTCTACGACGACAGCCTTGGAAGCACGGGTCGCTTTCGCCCGAGCCGCTTCAATCGACTCATCCCGCGCCAACGCCACACCCATGCGGCGCTGGCCATTCACTTCCGGCTTGCCAAACAGACGCAACGCCGTGTCCGGTTCGCTCAAGGCCGCGCCAAGGTTGGCGAATGCAGTCTGGGTCGACTGCCCTTCCACCAGGATCACCGCCGACGCCGAAGGCCCGAACTGACGGATCAGTGGGATCGGCAAACCGAGAATAGCGCGAGCGTGCAGCGCGAACTGGGACAAGTCCTGGGAAATCAGCGTCACCAAGCCAGTGTCATGAGGGCGCGGCGATACTTCGCTGAACCACACCTGATCACCCTTGATGAACAACTCCACGCCAAACAGACCACGACCGCCCAAAGCTTCGGTAACGGCTTTGGCAACGCGCTCGGATTCTGCCAGGGCAATCGGGCTCATGGCCTGTGGCTGCCAGGACTCCTGGTAGTCGCCTTTCTCCTGACGATGGCCAACAGGTGCGCAGAAGGTGGTACCGCCAATGTGGCGCACGGTCAGCAGGGTGATTTCGTAGTCGAAGTCGATAAAGCCTTCGATGATCACACGGCCTTTACCGGCGCGGCCACCTTCCTGGGCGTAGTCCCAGGCTTTCTGCACATCGTCCGTGCTGCGCAGCAGGCTCTGGCCCTTGCCCGACGAACTCATCACTGGCTTGACCACACACGGGAAGCCCAGGTCTTGCACGGCCTTGCTGTAGTCTTCGAAGGTGTCGGCGAAGTGGTACGGCGAAGTCGGCAGGTCCAACTCTTCGGCGGCCAGGCGACGGATGCCTTCACGGTTCATGGTCAGCGAGGTCGCACGTGCGGTCGGGATCACGGTGAAGCCTTCGGCTTCCAGTTCCACCAGGGTGGCAGTGGCGATGGCTTCGATTTCCGGCACGATGAAGTGCGGCTTCTCGGCCTCGATTACCGCACGCAGGGCGGCGCCATCGAGCATGTTGATCACGTGGCTATGGTGCGCGACCTGCATGGCCGGCGCATTGGCGTAACGATCCACGGCAATCACCTCAACGCCCAGGCGCTGCAGTTCGATTACCACTTCCTTGCCCAGCTCACCGCAGCCACACAGCAAAACGCGGGTCGCGGTTGGCGACAATGGAGTTCCGATTCGGGTCATCTCAGGTCCTCAGGGGAGCGGATCATGGGGAGAAAGGCCGGCATTTTACATGAACTGTAAAAATTGGCCTCAGTTGGCGATGGCCCGTTTGCGCAAACGCCAGGCCATGATCAACCACACCACCGTGACCCCGGCGAACTTCGACACCAGCGCCGTCCCCGCCACCGCAGGCGTCAGCGCACCGATCAGGCCGAAGAAAATGAAGGTATCGAGAGGAATGCTCAGCGCCGAACTTATCCACAGGCGATCGTGGAGCGGGCGCTTGGTGATGCTGAACACCAGCCAGTCGATGCACTCGGACACGGCGAACGCTGTGGCACTGGCCAGGGCAATGGCTGGGTCGGATGTCACGTACGACAGCACCAACGCCGCCAGCATGGCGACGATTGCGCCGTGGCCGAAGCGGGTTTGCACCATATCGCGCAGGATAAACACCAGGCCACCCCAGGCGGACCAGATGACATCCAGGTGCGGGGCGGTGGAGAAGGCGAAGTTGATCAGCACGACGCTGCTGATGTAGGCGATCAGGAAGAGCATGGGGATGGACCTGTGAACAAGGGGCACAGGGTACTGCACATTTGGAAATATGTCGTCTGGCAGGGCCTCTTCGCAGGCAAGCCAGCGCCCACATTTGAAGGTATTCACAATTCAAAATGTGGGAGCTGGCTTGCCTGCGATAGCGGTCTATCAGGCACCGGATTTCCCAGGAATCATCCACACCAACCCACTCGCCTTCGCCCGCTCATGGCACAGCCCCAGCACCACCCGGCGCTCGGCGTTGTCCATGCGGCTCCAACGCGTGATCTCGTCCACCGTACGCTGGCAGCCGGTGCAAATGTCGTCGTCATCCAACGCGCAAATATTCACGCATGGCGAAGCGACGGGGCGTTCAATCGGGTTCATTCTTCCTGCTCAACCAGGTCACGCGCATAGCGCTGTGAGTTATGCACATAGTGCGCGGCACTGGCTTCGAGCATGCGTTTCTGCGCCTCGGTCAACTCGCGCACCACCTTGCCCGGCGAGCCCATCACCAGTGAGCCGTCGGGAATTTCCTTGCCTTCGCCGATCAGTGAATTGGCGCCGATGATGCAGTGCTTGCCGATCTTGGCACCGTTGAGGATTACCGCATTGATGCCGATCAGGCTGTAGTCGTCGACCGTGCAGCCATGCAGCATCGCGTTATGGCCGATGGTCACGCCGGTGCCCAGGGTCAGCGGGTAGCCCATGTCAGTGTGCATCACGCTGCCGTCCTGCACGTTGCTGTTCTTGCCGATCAGGATCAGTTCGTTGTCGCCACGCAACACCGCGTTGAACCACACGTTGGCGCCCTCCTCCAGCTTGACCTTGCCTACCAGCGTGGCATTCGGTGCCACCCAGCTGTGGGGGTGCGTCTCGACGCGAGCGTCGCCCAGGCGATATTTCATGGTGTGTCCTCACGGCGTGCCACTCAAGCGGTGGCTCAGGTTTTGATGAAGCTCTTGGGCGGCTGGTGCAAGCTGATCTTCGCATCGTCATACAGAAGGTTGATCAGCTCGACAATCATGATCGCCGTCAGGCCCCAGATCTTGTATTCGCCAAACCGATAGCTAGGCACATACCAACTGCGCCCCTGATAATCGATCCGGTGGGTATGTTCGCGCGGGTCCTGGCGGAAAAACTCCAGGGGCACGCTAAAGACTGCGGCGATCTCGGCATCGTTGGCCAGGTATTCGACGTAATCCGGGATCACACCGACATAGGGCGTGACCCGGATGCCATGCAGGGAGATCAACGGGCTCAACGGTCCGATGATCTCCACCAGCCCGGGCGGCAGGCCGATTTCTTCTTCGGCTTCGCGCAGTGCGGTAAAGATCAGGTCGGGGTCTTCGGGGTCGCGACGTCCGCCAGGAAAGGCCACTTCGCCACCGTGGGTCGACAGGCCGCTGGCGCGCAGGGTCAGGATCAGCTCAGGTTCGTCACTGCGGGTAATGGGCACCAGCACGGCGGCCTCGGGGAAACGCCCGTCAGTCTCCAACGTGTGGGGGGTGTGATTGCTTACCCGGCGAAGTAGCTCGTCCAGCATGAGTCATCTCGGTCTGTTGGCTACCTTGCATCATGCACCAAAGCGTGCGGGCGCCCAACCCCAAAACCCGGTGCATGTCGCGAAACGACAACTTGCAGGGCCCTGCCCGCCAAGCCAAGATAGGCCCATTCTCCAGGAACCCCAGCATGAACTTCTGCAGCCAGTGCGGCAAACCGGTGACCCAACGCATTCCCGAAGGCGACGGCCGCCTGCGCTATGTGTGTGACCACTGCTCGACCATTCACTACCAGAACCCCAATATCGTCGCCGGTACGGTGCCGGTGTGGGGCGATCAAGTACTGCTGTGCCGCCGCGCCATCGAGCCACGCCTGGGTTACTGGACCCTGCCCGCAGGCTTCATGGAAAATGGCGAGACCGTGGAACAGGCCGCAGCGCGCGAAACCCTGGAAGAAGCCTGCGCCCGCGTACGCAACCTGTGCATCTATACATTGATCGATGTGCCGCACATCAGCCAGGTGCATATCTTCTACCGTGCCGAACTGGTCGACCTGGACTTTGCCGCCGGCCCCGAAAGCCTTGAAGTGAAGCTATTCGATGAAGCCGACATCCCTTGGTCCGAGCTGGCTTTCCGCACGGTCGGGCGTACCTTAGAATGCTTCTTCGCTGACCGTCGCCAACAGGCGTTCCCGGTACGCAGCGAGTCGGTGCCGCCGATGAAGCCGTCGGCCAAATAATTTTCAGGCAGCACCTTTCTAATAAGGGAATCCGTTTTAATGCGTTGGTTGCTCGCTATTATCTGCCTGTCGTTCGCTACGCTCTCTTCGGCCTCCACGGTGGAAATCATCGACGGCAAGCCGGTCGAAAAAATCCTGGTGCTCAAGTCTGCCCGTCAGTTGCAGTTGATCAACGACGGCAAGCCCCTCAAGACCTATCGCATTTCCTTGGGCCGCAATCCCAGGGGCACCAAGCTGATCGAGGGTGACCGTCGCACACCGGAAGGCCTCTACTGGATCGACTGGCGCAAGACCAGCGACCGCTTCAACCTGTCGATGCACATCTCCTACCCCAATATCAGCGACGCCGCCCGCGCCCGTCGCGAAGGGGTGAAACCGGGCAGCATGATCATGATCCACGGCACCCCCGACAGCGAGGAGTACCCGGAACAACTCTTCCATACCCTGGACTGGACCGACGGTTGCATCGGCATGCGCAACGTGGACATGCGTGAAGTCTGGAACCTGGTCAAAGACGGCACCCTGATCGAGATTCGTCCGTAATCTCGTACCGTTCGTAAAATAATCCGAAAAAAATTCCCGCCCCTGGCCGTGCCTGCCGGTGAATACCAGTTCACCGCGCCGGGCTGCGCCGTTCTGCGCGCAACAAAGACCTCTCTAATACCACTTGATACCAGGCCCCACTAGAAGGCCCTAAAACCATCGTTTTCACCCTTTTAGCTGCATTGACATGGTATTTAAGTGGTATTACTTTCCGGCCAATACCGGGCGACAACATTCCAATAACCGCATCGGAAACCTGACAGATGAACGCCATCCTGACCCTGCGCCCCGACGACAAACAATCCACGCCGCTGTATCTGCAATTGGCCCGCAACCTGGAAGCGGCGATCCATGCCGGCCAGTGGAAATCCGAACAGGCGTTGCCGTCGGAACGCGTCCTCAGCGAGCAATTGGGCATCTCACGGGTGACGGCCCGTAAAGCGCTGGAAGTGTTGCTGGCCCAGGGTCTGATCCGCCGCAGCCAAGGCTCCGGCACTTTTATCACCCCGCGCCTGGAACAACCGCTGTCACGCCTGTCGGGCTTCAGCGAAATGCTGCGGCTCAAAGGGTTTGTGCCCACCTCCCAGTGGCTGGAGCGCGAAGTCACCCCGCCGACCCACGAAGAGCTGATCCGCCTGGGCCTGTCGCCCACTGACAAGGTGGCGCGCCTCAAGCGTTTGCGCAAAGCCGATGACACCGTGATGGCGATTGAAACGACCGCCATGCCCGCCTCGGTGTTGCCGCACCCGCAGGCCATCGGCAATTCGCTGTACGAATACCTCGAAGGCATCGGCAAACCCATCGTGCGGGCCCTGCAACACATCCAGGCGATCAACGCCTCCGATGAGTTCGCCAAGCTGGTGGGCATCGCCCCCGGTACCGCCATGCTGCTGATGACCCGGGTCGGCTACACCGCCGACAACACCCCGATTGAAATCACCGATACCTATTGCCGCAACGACTACTACGACTTCGTCGCAGAGCTGCGCCGCCATGACTATTCCGCTGAACTGCGAACTTAGAGAACTGCCCATGTCCGAAGACAATATCCTCACGCCCCACGGCTGGATTCGCGGCCGTCTGGTGCACGAACACGGCAAGGTGGTCGCCATCGAAGGCACGCCGTGCGACCCAGCGGAAAATGGCCTGCCCTACCTGCTGCCGGGCTTTATCGACCTGCACGTACACGGCGGCGGCGGTGCGGACATCATGGAAGGCAGCACTGCCTTCGAGACCATCACCCGCACCCATGTACGCTTTGGTACGACCTCGCTGCTGGCCACCACCATGACTGCGCCGGTGGAAGAAATCTCCCGCGTGCTCGGCCAACTCGGCACCTTCTGTGAGCAGCGCCCGGCAGGCAGCGCCCGGGTCCTCGGCGTGCACCTGGAAGGCCCTTATATCAATCCAGGAAAACTCGGCGCCCAACCCAATTTCGCCCACACCGCACTGATGGCCGAAGTGGAAGCCTACCTGCGCCTGGCACCGATCCGCGTGATCACCATCGCGCCGGAAATCGCCGGGCATGACGCCTTGATCCGCGCCCTCAGCGAGCGCGGCGTGCGTATGCAGATCGGCCACACCCTGGGCAGCTATGAAGAAGGCGTCGCCGCCCTCGCCGCTGGCGCCACCAGCTTCACCCATTTGTACAACGCCATGAGCCCGCTGCATCACCGCGAGCCGGGCATCGTCGGCGCCGCGCTGGCCCACGCCAAATACGCGGAATTGATCCCGGATCTGCTGCATGTGCACCCCGGGGCCATGCGCGTGGCCCTGCGCTCGATCCCGTGCCTGTACTGCGTCACCGATTCCACCGCCGCCGCCGGCATGCCCGACGGCGAATACAAGCTGGGCAGCCACACCGTGACCAAGTGCCTGGGCGGCGTGCGCCTGGCCGACGGCACCCTGGCCGGCAGCACCCTGACCATGGATCAGGCGCTGCGCAACCTGGTGAAGATCGGCCTGCCCATCAGCGAAGCCTCACAACGCCTGTCGCAGTTTCCTGCGGACTATTTGGGCCTGGAAGAACGCGGGCGCCTGCAGCCCGGCAGCTTTGCCGACTGCGTGCGCATGGACCGCTCCCTGACACTCACCGACGTAATGGTCGAAGGAGAAACCATTGACTTCAAAAATGCTTGAAGAGGCCCTGGCCTCTTGTGACGCCGTCGCGGCGCAACTGCAACGCCTGGACCCGTTGCTGGAAGAAATCGCCGGCCGCCTGCGCCGTCAGCCGCCGCAAGTGGCGATGACCATCGCCCGTGGCAGCTCGGACCATGCCGCCAGTTACTTTGCGTACCTGGCCATGCAGCACGTGGGCATTCCAGTGGCATCGTTGCCCATGTCGGTGGTGACCTTGTTGCAAGCACCGATGAAAGTCAGCGGCCAGGTCGCGTTTGGTTTCTCCCAGTCGGGCCAGAGCCCGGACCTGGTCAACAGCCTGCGCCTGCTGCGCAAACGCGGTGCCTTGAGCATTTCGATGGTCAACGCCGAAGACTCGCCGCTGGAAGCCGCCTGCGAGTTCCACGTGCCGCTGTGCGCCGGACCGGAACAAAGCGTCGCTGCGACGAAAAGCTTTATTGCCACCCTGAGCGCCAGCGCGCAGTTGATCGGCCACTGGAACCAGGAAGTCGATCTGTTGCAAGCCTGCCGCGCCTTGCCAGTCGAGCTGCGTGCAGCCGCCCGACAGGACTGGAGCCTGGCCATCGAAGCCCTGCGCGACTGCCAGCAACTGATGGTGATCGGTCGTGGTGCCGGGTTTGCCATCGCCCAGGAAGCCGCGCTCAAGCTCAAGGAAACCTCGGCAATCCAGGCCGAAGCCTTCAGCAGCGCCGAAGTGCGCCACGGGCCGATGGCCTTGATCGACAAGAACTACCCCTTGCTGGTGTTCGCCCCACGGGGTGCTGAACAAGCCGGACTGTTGAGCCTGGCTGCCGACATGCGTCAACGCGGCGCCCGCGTACTGCTGGCCGCGCCAGACGATATCGCCGAGCGCGACCTGACCCTGAGCCGCGCCGAGCACCCGAGCCTGGACCCGATCCTGGCGATCCAGAGCTTTTACGTGATGGCCGCAGGCCTGGCGGTTGCCCGGGGCATGGACCCGGACCAGCCGCGTCACCTGAGCAAAGTTACCCGCACTCACTGAGTGGTTTGCAGCGTTTTCCTGATGAGTACCGTGCCCATGTCCAACAACAATAATGCATTGACCCTCAGCGCCCCCCTAAGCGGGCCCGTGCTGACCCTGGGCAACGTTCCCGACGAAGTGTTCGCCAGTGGCGCCATGGGCGATGGGATAGCCATCGACCCGCTGAATGATTGCCTGCATGCACCGTGTGACGGGGTGATCATCCACGTCGCCCGCACCGGGCATGCACTGACGATCCGTGCCGAGAACGGCGCTGAAATATTGATGCATGTGGGCATCGACACGGTAGAACTGAATGGCGAAGGCTTTGCGCTGCTGGTCAAGGAAGGCGCACGGGTGAGCCAGGGCGAGGCGCTGGTGCAGTTTGATCTGGATCGCATTGCGCGCCAGTGCAAAAGCCTGGTCAGCTTGATCATTTTGACCAATGGCGAGCGCTTTGAATTACGGGCACTCGCCGGACAAACGGTCAAGGTCGGCCAGCCATTGTTGCAGATCGCGACGCGCTCGACGGCAGCGGTGCAAGCGGTTGTGGATAACTCAACCACCGAGGTCAGCGCCAGCGTGCGCATTACCCACCGTGGCGGCTTGCATGCTCGTCCGGCCGCGCTGATCCGCAAGACAGCCCAGGATTTCAGCAGTACGGCCCATCTGCACTTCGGCGATAAATCGGCCGCGTGCGACAGCCTGACCGGCTTGTTGGGGCTGGGGATTGGCGAAGGTGACGAAGTACGTGTGACCTGTCGCGGCAAGGATGCCGAGGCGGCCTTGCAGGCATTGCTTGCCGCGCTGTCCGCCCCCCTCAAAGAAGAACACCACGCGCCGGTCGTCGCCACGCCACGCCGGGCGAACACCGAAGCCAACGTGCTGCAAGGCGTGTGCGCCGCTCCCGGCCTGGTCTGCGGGCCGTTGTTCCATCTGACTGGCATCGAACTGCCGCAAGACTCCGGCGACCACATCGCCGATGAGCAACTGCAACGACTGGATGCCGCGCTGGAACAAGTGCGCGGGGAAATCCGCAGCACCCTGGACCACGCCCGTCAGCGTAAGAACACCGAAGAAGAAGACATCTTCGCCGCCCACCTCGCCCTGCTCGAAGACCCGACCCTGCTGGACGCCGCCACCGGCGCCATCGAACACGGCAGCGCCGCTACCCACGCCTGGCGCGATGCGATCCAGGCGCAATGTGCCGTGCTGCTGGCGCTGGGTAAGCCGCTGTTCGCCGAACGCGCCAACGACCTGCGGGATTTGCAGCAACGTGTACTGCGTGCGCTGCTGGGCGAAGCCTGGCATTTCGAGTTACCCGCAGGATCGATTGTCAGCGCCCATGAGCTGACCCCCTCCGACCTGTTGCAACTGAGTGCACAGAACGCCGTCGGCATCTGCATGGCCGAAGGCGGCGCCACGTCCCATGTGGCCATTTTGGCCCGTGGCAAAGGCCTGCCTTGTGTGGTCGCACTTGGAGACGAAGTACTCGATGTGCCCCAAGGCCAACGGGTGGTGCTCGACGCCGCCAACGGCCGCCTGGAACTGGCGCCGAGTGAAGCGCGTCACGCCGAAGTGCACCAGATTCGCGACGCGCAGAAACTGCGCCGCCAACAGCAGCAGGCCCAGGCCCGCGAACCGGCGCGTACCACCGATGGCGTGAGCATTGAAATTGCGGCCAATGTCGCCTCCAGCGCCGAGGCCCAAGTGGCCTTTGAAAACGGGGCTGACGGCGTCGGCCTGCTGCGCACCGAATTCCTCTTCGTCGACCGCCGCACCGCGCCGGATGAGCAGGAACAACGCCAGTCCTATCAAGCCGTGCTGGAGGCCATGGGCGATAAATCCGTGATCATCCGTACCATCGACGTGGGCGGCGACAAGCAGCTCGACTACCTGCCGCTGCCCATCGAGGCCAACCCGGTGTTGGGCCTGCGTGGCATCCGCATGGCCCAGGTGCGCCCGGAACTGCTCGACCAGCAACTGCGCGCCCTGTTGCAAATCAGCCCGTTGGAGCGCTGCCGCATCCTGCTGCCGATGGTCAGTGAAGTCGACGAACTGTTGCAGATTCGCCTGCGCCTGGATGAGTTATGCACAGAACTTGGGCTGACGCAGCGCCCGGAATTGGGCGTGATGATCGAAGTGCCCGCCGCCGCGTTGATGGCCGAACAACTGGCCGAGCACGCTGATTTCCTGTCCATCGGCACCAATGACCTGTCCCAGTACACCCTGGCTATGGACCGCGACCACGCGGGCCTCGCCGCACGGGTCGACGCCCTACACCCGGCACTGCTGCGGCTGATCGCGCAGACCTGTGCGGGAGCTGCCAAACATGGACGCTGGGTCGGCGTCTGCGGCGCCCTCGCCTCTGACCCGCTGGCCACGCCGGTGCTGGTAGGCCTGGGGGTCAGCGAACTGTCGGTGAGCCCGCCGCAGATCGGAGAAATCAAGGACCGCGTCCGCCACCTGGATGCGGCGCAATGCCGGCAACTGAGCCGAAGCCTGCTTGACCTGAGCAGTGCCAAGGCGGTTCGCCAAGCCTGTCAACACCACTGGCCGCTGAGCTGACAACAACAAGAACAAAGGAGACTCGCCATGTACCAACACTTTATCGAAGGCCTGCAACGCCTGGGCCGTGCGCTGATGCTGCCGATTGCGATCTTGCCGATCGCCGGCCTGTTGCTGCGCCTGGGTGATACGGATCTTTTGAACATCGCGGTCATGCACGACGCCGGGCAAGCGATCTTCGCCAACCTGGCACTGATCTTCGCCATCGGCATCGCCGTAGGCTTTGCCCGTGACAATAACGGCACAGCAGGCCTGGCTGGCGCGATTGGTTACCTGGTGATGGTCTCCACGCTCAAGGTGATGGACACCAGCATCAACATGGGCATGCTCGCCGGCATTGTCAGCGGCTTGATGGCCGGTGGACTGTATAACCGCTTCAAGGACATCAAACTGCCGGAGTACCTGGCGTTCTTTGGTGGGCGGCGGTTTGTGCCGATTGCCACCGGGTTCAGTGCGGTGGGGTTGGGCGTCATCTTTGGCTTGATCTGGCCGCCGATCCAGCACGGCATCAACAGCTTCGGCGTATTGCTAATGGAAAGCGGCAGCTTCGGCGCGTTCGTGTTCGGCGTGTTCAACCGCCTGCTGATCGTCACCGGCCTGCACCATATCCTCAACAACATGGCGTGGTTTGTGTTCGGCAGCTTTACCGACCCGGCCACCGGCGCGGTCGTGACCGGCGACCTGACCCGCTACTTTGCCGGCGACCCGAAAGGTGGCCAGTTCATGACAGGGATGTTCCCGGTGATGCTGTTCGGTCTGCCAGCGGCGTGTTTGGCGATGTATCGCAATGCCTTGCCGGAACGCCGTAAGGTGATGGGCGGGATCTTCCTGTCGATGGCGCTGACGTCGTTTTTGACTGGGGTGACGGAACCGATTGAATTCGCGTTTATGTTCCTGGCGCCGTTCCTGTACCTGATCCATGCGGTGCTCACCGGCTTGTCGATGGCCGTCACCAATATGCTGAATATCCACCTGGGCTTTACCTTCTCTGGTGGGTTTATCGACATGGTGCTGGGTTGGGGCAAGTCCACCAATGGCTGGTTGGTGTTTCCGGTGGGCCTGGCCTACGCAGCGATCTACTACAGCGTGTTCAACTACTGCATTCGTCGGTTCAACCTGAAGACGCCGGGGCGTGAAGATATTCAGGTCGTACAAGCTGAAGCGATGAGTGATAACCAGCGAGCCACGGCTTACATCCAGGCGTTGGGCGGTGCAGAGAATTTGCTGAGCGTGGGTGCTTGCACCACGCGCCTGCGGTTGGACATGGTTGATCGCAATAAGGCCGTGGATGCCGAGCTGAAAGCCCTGGGCGCCATGGCGGTGGTTCGGCCGGGTAATGGCGGGAGCTTGCAGGTAGTGGTTGGGCCGATGGCTGATAGCATCGCCGATGAAATTCGCTTGGCCATGCCGTCGTTTGTCGCCACTGCGCCAGTGAGCGTTACGCCTGTGGATAAGCCGGTGGCGGTGAATGTGCAGGAAGCCGAGAAATGGCTGAATGCCTTGGGTGGCCGGGGGAATGTACGCCAGCTGGAAGCGGTGGCGATGACGCGGTTGCGGGTGGAATTGGGGGATGACTCGGTGTTGTCCGAGGCTCAGCTTGTGGCGCTTGGATGCCAAGGCGTAACCCAACTCGACAGTGGTGTTTGGCATTTGCTGATTGGCGACAAGGCTTTGGGGTTGGGTGAAGCGTTGGAGCGGCTGGTCAGTGGTCGGCAGATCGGGGCTGGCGCCTAAATCTTCGTTGCCTGTGCAGGCGCCATCGGGGCAAGCCCCCTCCCACATTTTGATTGGTGAATGCATTAAAAATGTGGGAGCTGGCTTGCCTGCGATTGGCCCGTACAGACAACAAAAAACCCGCTGACCAAACTGGCCCAGCGGGTTTCTTGTTTTTACAGCGTACGAATCAAAAATCCGCCAACTGCCACACCTCATACGCCGGTGTCTCATACGGGTGACTGAGTTTCAAAGCAGCCACAACAGCCCCAATCAACTCATCCGTCACCACCAGCTCAACCTTCCACTCCTCAACCACTTCAACCTGGCCGACCTGCCCGATAAACGGTTGGCTGCCGTCCAACGCGCGGAATTGGCCCTGGCCCAGCACTTGCCAGGCGCAGTTGTCGTAGCTGCCGATGCGCCCACCGCCGGCTGCGAAGACGGCGGTTTTCACCGTTTCCACATGGCTGTCGGGCACAAAGAAGGCGAGCTTGAACACCGTCTTAGTTCACCCATACGCGAGCGTTGCGGAACATGCGCATCCAGGCGCCGTCTTCGTTCCACTCTTCCGGACGCCACGAGTTCTGCACCGCGCGGAATACACGCTCCGGGTGCGGCATCATGATGGTGACGCGACCGTCGCGGCTGGTGAGGCCAGTGATCCCGCGCGGCGAGCCGTTCGGGTTGGCCGGGTAGGCCTCGGTGACTTTGCCGTGGTTGTCGACGAAACGCATGGCCACGCAACCGGACAAATCGGCTTCCAGCAACGCTTCTTCGCTGGAGAACTCGGCATGGCCTTCGCCGTGGGCGATGGCGATTGGCATGCGCGAACCCGCCATACCTTGCAGGAAGATCGAGTTGGACTCCTGCACTTGCACCATGGCGACACGGGCCTCGAACTGCTCGGAACGGTTGCGCACAAAGTGCGGCCAGAACTCGCTGCCCGGGATCAGTTCGCTGAGGTTGGACATCATCTGGCAACCGTTGCACACACCCAGGGTGAAGCTGTCGTTGCGTTCGAAGAAGCCCTGGAACGCATCGCGGGCACGGCTGTTGAACAGGGCCGACTTGGCCCAGCCTTCACCGGCACCCAACACGTCGCCGTAGGAGAAACCGCCGCAGGCGACGAGGCCTTTGAACTCGTTGAGGTCAACGCGACCGGCGAGGATGTCGCTCATGTGCACGTCAATCGCATTGAAGCCGGCGCGGTCGAACGCGGCCGCCATTTCCACCTGGCCGTTGACGCCCTGCTCACGCAGTACGGCAACTTGTGGGCGGATGCCTTTCTTGATGTAAGGCGCGGCGATGTCCTGGTTGACGTCGAAGCTGAGCTTGGTGCTCAGGCCCGGGTTGTCTTCTTCCAGGATTACATCGAATTCCTGCTCGGCGCAGTCGGCGTTATCACGCAGGCGCTGGATCTGGTAGCTGGTCTCGGCCCACTGGCGTTGCAGCAGACGGCGCTGGCCTTCGAACACAGTGTCGCCGTTGAAGACGATGTCGATCTGACCGTTGTTGATCGGCTGGCCGATCACCGCCACGCAATCGCCCAGGCCAGCGGCGCTGAATTGTGCGAGTACGTCCGGGGTAGCGTCCTGGCGAACCTGGATCACCGCGCCCAGTTCTTCGTTGAACAGGATGCCGTTGATCTCGGATGCATCCTCGGCAACGCTGTCGAGCACGATGTTCAGGCCGCAGTGACCGGCGAAAGCCATTTCTACAACGCTGGTCAGCAAGCCGCCATCGGAACGGTCATGGTAAGCCAGCAGGTGACCGTCAGCGTTCAAGCCCTGGATCACGGCAAAGAAGGCTTTCAGGTCTTCGGCGTCATCGACGTCCGGTGCCTGTTTGCCCAGCTTGCCGTGGGTTTGCGCGAGGATCGAGGCCCCCATGCGGTTCTGGCCACGGCCCAGGTCGATCAGGATCAGATCGGTGGTGCCCTTGTCCATGCGCAGTTGCGGGGTCAGGGTCTGACGCACGTCGGTGACGGGTGCAAAACCGGTGACGATCAGCGACAGCGGTGAGGTGACCGTCTTGTCTACGCCGTCTTCGTTCCAACGGGTGGCCATGGACATGGAGTCCTTGCCCACCGGAATGGTGATGCCCAGCTCAGGGCACAACTCCATGCCGACAGCTTTCACGGTGTCGTACAGGCGGGCGTCTTCGCCCGGGTGGCCGGCAGCGGACATCCAGTTGGCCGACAGTTTGATGTCGGACAGCTTGCCAATGCGCGACGCCGCGATGTTGGTGAGGGTTTCACCAATCGCCATGCGGCCCGACGCCGGGGCGTCCAGCAAGGCCAGCGGCGTACGCTCGCCCATCGCCATGGCTTCACCGGTGTAGACGTCGAAGCTGGTGGCGGTGACGGCAACGTCAGCCACCGGAACCTGCCATGGTCCAACCATTTGGTCACGGGCCACCAGGCCGGTGATGGTGCGGTCGCCGATGGTGATCAGGAAGCTTTTGCTCGCCACGGCCGGGTGGTGCAGCACGCGTTCGATGCTGTCGGCCAGGTCGAGTGTGCTTGGGTCGAAATCATCGCCCAGTTCGGTTTCACGTACGGCCGAACGGTGCATGCGCGGGGCTTTGCCCAGCAGCACTTCCAGCGGCATGTCCACCGGGCTGTTGCCGAAGTGACTGTCGGTAACGGTCAGTTGCGGCTCGGCAGTGGCTTCGCCGACCACGGCAAACGGGCAACGCTCGCGTTCGCAGATGGCCTGGAAGCGTGCGAAATCTTCAGCGCCAACCGCCAGTACGTAGCGCTCCTGGGATTCGTTGCTCCAGATTTCGTGCGGGGCCATGCCCGGCTCGTCGTTTGGAATGTTGCGCAGTTCGAAACGGCCACCGCGGTCGCCATCGTTGACCAGTTCCGGGAAGGCGTTGGACAGACCGCCCGCGCCGACGTCGTGGATGAAGCTGATCGGGTTCTTGTCACCCAATTGCCAGCAACGGTCGATGACTTCCTGGCAGCGACGCTCCATCTCTGGGTTTTCGCGCTGTACGGAAGCGAAGTCCAGGTCCGCCGAGCTGGTGCCGGTGGCCATGGAGGAAGCGGCGCCGCCGCCCAGGCCGATCAACATCGCCGGGCCGCCGAGCACGATCAGCTTGGAGCCGACCAGGATCTCGCCTTTCTTGACGTGTTCTTCACGGATGTTGCCCATGCCGCCAGCCAGCATGATCGGCTTGTGGTAGCCGCGCACTTCATCGCCACGCGGGGTGGTGATGGACTGTTCGAAGGTACGGAAGTAGCCGGTGAGGGCCGGACGACCGAATTCGTTGTTGAACGCTGCACCGCCCAGTGGGCCTTCGATCATGATGTCGAGGGCGGTGACGATGCGCTCAGGCTTGCCGTACGGCACTTCCCACGGCTGTTCGAAGCCCGGGATCTGCAGGTTGGACACGGTGAAGCCGGTGAGACCCGCCTTTGGTTTGGCGCCACGGCCGGTAGCACCTTCGTCGCGGATCTCGCCGCCGGAACCGGTGGCTGCACCCGGGAACGGGGCAATCGCGGTCGGGTGGTTGTGGGTCTCGACCTTCATCAGGATGTGCACCGGCTCCTGCACCGCGCCGTACTGGCGGGTTTCAGGGTCCGGGAAGAAACGCCCGGCGACGGAGCCGACGATCACCGAGGCGTTGTCCTTGTAAGCCGACAGAACGCCTTCGCTGTGCATCACGTAGGTGTTCTTGATCATGCCGAACAGGCTTTTTTCCTGGCTCTCGCCGTCGATGTCCCAACTGGCGTTGAAAATCTTGTGACGGCAGTGCTCGGAGTTGGCCTGGGCGAACATCATCAGTTCGATGTCGTGCGGGTTGCGCTTCAAGCCGTTGAAGGCGTTGACCAGGTAGTCGATCTCGTCTTCGGCCAGGGCCAGGCCCAGTTCGGTGTTGGCCTTCTCGAGGGCGGCGCGGCCACCGCCGAGCACGTCAATCGCGGTGAGCGGCTTGGGCTCGGCATGGCTGAACAGGCCGGCAGCCTGTTCCAACTGGCTGACGATGATCTGGGTCATGCGGTCGTGCAGGCTGCTGGCGATCAGCTCGGCCTCGGCGTCGCTGAACTGGCCGGCGACGTAGAAAGCGATACCACGCTCCAGGCGCTGGATTTTTTCCAGGCCACAGTTGCGGGCGATATCGCTGGCCTTGCTCGACCAGGGCGAGATGGTGCCGAACCGCGGCAGAACCAGGAACAAGCGGCCGTTAGGCTCTTGGACGGGAACGCTGGGACCGTACTTCAGAAGGCGTGCCAGCACTTGCTGTTCGTCGGCGGTCAAGACGCCGGTAACGTCGGCGAAGTGAGCAAATTCAGCGTACAGGCCTGTAACAGCTGGAACCTTCTGGCTCAGTTGCTCAAGGAGTTTGCTGTGGCGAAAGGCAGAAAGGGCAGGAGCGCCGCGCAGGATCAACATCTTCGGGACAGCCTCGGGAAGGGGGTGTGCTTTGAGGCCGTGCATTCTAGCGTAAACCGCCGCCAACGGCACCCGAAACGCTACGGCTGGCCGCTGCCGAACGTCAGTTGGCACGGAATGCACGGTATCGGGGCGTTTTCCAAGATCACGCGCACAGTTATTTTAACCGTCACAAACCCTCGCCAACCCGCGTTTCTGCGGGCTTCAGCCCGGTTTTGCGGGTGCTAGCAGACAAGTCCCCTGCTGTCGAGATATGGCGCCGAGGGCCGTTTGCGTATACTGCGCCAATGTTCTCCCCAACTGCTTTGCGCCAGCGATGCGCCAAATGGCTCTTCGTCACCGGTCTCTTCCTGCTGCTCAGCGCCTGTGTTGATAAACCCAGCACGCTCGAGCGAATCAAGGAGGATGGTGTATTGCGGGTGGTCACCCGAAACAGTCCGGCGACTTATTTCCAGGACCGCAACGGTGAAACCGGTTTCGAATATGAACTGGTCAAGCGCTTCGCCGACGAACTGGGCGTGAAGCTGGAGATCGAGACCGCCGACAACCTCGACGACCTGTTCGGCCAACTGGGCAAGCCCAACGGGCCGGTCCTCGCCGCCGCTGGCCTGGTCAGCAGTGAGCAGCGTCAGCAGCAGGTGCGCTTCTCCCATCCTTATCTCGAAGTGACCCCGCAGATCATCTACCGCAACGGCCAGTCGCGCCCCACCAACGCGGCGGATCTGGTCGGCAAGAAGATCATGGTGCTCAAGGGCAGCACCCACGCCGAACAACTGGCCGAGCTTAAAAAGCAGAACCCTGCGATTGAATATGAAGAGTCCGACGCCGTTGAAGTCGTCGACCTGCTGCGCATGGTGGACGAGGGCCAGATCGACCTGACCCTGGTGGACTCCAACGAAGTGGCGATGAACCAGGTGTACTTCCCCAACGTGCGCGTGGCGTTCGATCTCGGCAATGCCAGCAACCAGAGCTGGGCCGTGGCCCCGGGTGATGACAACAGCCTGCTCAACGAGATCAACAGCTACCTCGACAAAGTCGAGAAGAACGGCACCCTGCAACGCCTGAAAGACCGCTACTACGGGCATGTCGATGTACTCGGCTATGTCGGCGCCTACACCTTCGCGCAACACTTGCAGCAGCGCCTGCCCAAATACGAAAAACACTTCCGTACCTACGCCAAGGAAGAAAAAGTCGACTGGCGACTGTTGGCGGCCATCGGCTACCAGGAATCCCTGTGGCAACCGGCCGTCACCTCCAAGACCGGCGTGCGCGGCCTGATGATGCTGACCCAGAACACCGCCCAGGCCATGGGCGTGTCCAACCGCCTGGACGCCAAGCAAAGCATCATGGGCGGCGCCAAGTACCTGGCGAAAATCAAAGATGAATTGGACGACAGCATCGCCGAGCCCGATCGCACCTGGTTCGCCCTCGCCGCCTACAACGTCGGTACTGGCCACCTGGAAGACGCGCGCACCCTGGCCAAGCGCGAGGGCCTGAACCCGAACAAGTGGCTGGATGTAAAGAAGATGCTGCCACGCCTGTCGCAGAAGCAGTGGTACAGCAAGACCCGCTACGGCTATGCCCGGGGCGGCGAGCCGGTACACTTTGTGGCGAACATCCGGCGTTACTACGACATCCTCACCTGGGTAACCCAACCGCAGTTGGAGGGCAACCAGGTGGTCGAGGGCAACTTGCATGTGCCGGGCATCGACAAGACCAAGCCGCCGGAAGAAACCCCACAGCTCTAACAAACACCACAAAACCAATGTGTGAGGGGGCTTGCCCCCGATTGCAGTGTATCTGTCTGCTTATCTGTAGCTGACCCACCGCTATCGGGGGCAAGCCCCCTCCCACATTTAGATCTCCAACTGGCTTAGAGGCCGGTTAGCAGATGGACCACGCCGCCTGACAACACCATCACTCCCGGCACTCCAGCCGCCTTTAGGGCTGTGGCATCCAACCGCCCCGCATCCAGCAGTTGCACCCTCACCCGCGTCAGCGCCACACGCTGTTGCGACTTGAGGTTATCCGCGCCGCCGAGCCCACTCAGCACCTCGGGCGACAACAACCCCGGCGCCGCTACGTTCTCGGCAATCAAATCCGGCGTCAACGCTTTCCAAAACGCTCGCTGCAATTTCTCGAACATGCTCAATGCTCCACGACAGGTGAGGTTTCAACAGTAGCGGCGTGATACAGGCGCAGCGCCTCGCGCACCTGGACGGCCTCTTCCAGGCCCAGTACCTGACGGGCGATGAGTTGGCAGTCAGCCAGGTTCAACTCGCGCACGGTGGCCTTGATGGTCGGGATCAACGGCACACTGACCGACAACTCATCCACCCCCAGCCCGATCAACACCGGCACCGCCAGCGCCTCGGACGCCAATGCGCCGCATACGCCGACCCACTTGCCATGGGCATGGGCGGCCTTGACCGTGGTGGCGATCAAACGCAGCACGGCCGGGTGAAAGCTGTCGGCCTGGCTGGCCAAACGTGGATGGTCGCGGTCCATGGCCAGGGTGTATTGGGTCAGGTCATTGGTGCCGACGGAAAAGAAATCCACATGCGGGGCAAACACATCGGCCATCAAGGCGGCAGACGGCACCTCGATCATGATGCCCAGTTTCGGCAACTCGGTGAGCCCGAGCGCCAGAGCTTCCTCTTGAAGAATCGTGCGGGCCAAGTGCAGCTCCGAAAGCAGGCTGACCATCGGCAACATGATGTGCAGTCGCGCGAAACCTGCGCTGGCGAGAATCGCGCGAAACTGCTCGCGCAGCAGCTCAGGACGCTCCAGGCACAGCCGAATGCCACGCAAACCAAGAAACGGATTGGTCTCACTGTCCATCGGCACATAGGCCAACGGTTTGTCGCCACCGACGTCCAGGGTGCGCACCACCAAATTGCGCTCGGCGCCCAAGGCTCGGGCGATGGCGGTATAGGTGCCTGCTTGTTCTTCCGGGCTCGGTGCGCGGTTGCGGTCCAGGTAGAGAAACTCCGAGCGCAGCAGGCCCACGCCTTCACCGCCGAGGGCCAGGGCTTGCTCCACCTCCTGCAATGAGGCGACGTTGGCCGTGACTTCGACGTGATGACCGTCGCAGGTGGTGGCCGGCAAAGCCGCCTGCGCCACGTCACACTGACGCTTCTGCACCTGCTGTTTGCGCGCGGCTTCCAATTGCTCGATCTCGACCAGGTTCGGCTCCAGGTGCAACTCGCCCTTATCGGCATCGAGCAATACCTGCTTGCCGTTATCCAACGCCAATACCTGCACCGGCACGCCGCAGATGGCGGGCAGGCCCAACGCACGCGCGAGGATCGCAACATGGCTGGTCGCACCACCGCCGACGGTGACAAAGCCCAGCACCTTGCGTGTGTCCAGGCTGGCGGTTTGCGATGGGGTCAGTTGTTCGGCGATCAGGATCGCGCGCTCGGGCAAATCCCAGACGCTGTCCTGAATGCCGAGGATCAGCTTCAGCGCGCGCTGGCCGACATCGGCCAGGTCCGCCGCCCGCTCGGCGAGCAATACGCTGCCCAGCCCCTGGAACAGCTTGCTGGTCGCGACCGTGGCACTATTCCAGGCAAAGGCGGCGCTCTTGCCCTTCGCCAATGATCCATGGGCTTGCTCCAACAATGTCGGGTCCTCGAGCAATTCCTGATGGGCACGGAAAATCTCGGCCTGGGCACTACCCGACGCGTTGTCTTGCAATGTTTGCAGGGCTTCGCTTGCCGCCCGCAGCCCACGCTCCAAGGCTGCACGCTCGAGCGTCTCGCCGGCGCCCTTTTCAGTGATCGTCAATTCAGGCTCGGCCACCTGAACCACCTGGCCAAATGCTGAACCCGGTGACGCACACACGCCTCGCAGCAATGTCGGTGACGACGCAGGCACCACCGGCTCAATCACCTCGACTGGCGCCACTACCGCCTCACCACAACCTTCATTCAATAGCACCACTAGCGCCTTGATCGCCGCCTCTGCATCCTCACCCGCCGCACTCACCTGCAAGGTATCGCCTTGTACGGTTTGTAGCGCCATGATCGCCACCAGCGACTTGGCGTTGGCGCTCTGGGTTTGCTTATGCAGATAGATGCTCGCCTTGAATCCCTTGGCCGCCTGGGCCAATACCGCCGCAGGGCGGGCGTGCAGGCCGTTGGCATTGGGCAAGGTCAGCGGCTTGGAGAACAGTGCATCGCCCTCCTCCTCGGCGGTTTGTTCAGGACTATCGCCGGGAGAAACCCGCAACACTGGCTGCCCCGTTTCCACCAGGCCATGGGCCAGCAGTGTGAACGGCTCACCACTGACCACCAACATCAGGGTCAGCAAACTCCGTGCATTGAGCGCCACATAGTCGGCATCGAACTCAATCAACGGTTGCCCGGCCTCCACCCGCTGGCCTTCCTCGACCAGCCGGGTGAAACCCTGGCCCGCCAGGTTCACGGTGTCCAGGCCGATATGCATCAGCACCTGAACACCGTTGTCGTCGGTCACGCTGACGGCATGCCCACTGTCCTGGATATTGCTGATCACCCCGGCCAAGGGTGCGCAAAGGGTCTGCGAGGTCGGATCGATGCACAGGCCATCGCCGATCAGGCGGCTGGCGAACACCGGGTCAGGCACCTGATCCAGCGCCAGCAGCACCCCGGACAGGGGCGCCAGCAGTTCCAGGGGTTGAGTTGTGGTCATGACTTCACCTGCTGTTTTGTTCTTTAAAAATCATTGGTCGGATGCAAATACTTGGGTAAGCAACACCCCCTGTGGGAGCTGGCTTGCCTGCGATTGCATCACCTCGGTCTTGCTGAGAGACCGAGTCGCATGCATCGCAGGCAAGCCAGCTCCCACATAAAGGGGGTTTACATAAGGGGCCGGTTATTTCCACCAGTATTCGACTTGCACACCCACATTCGAGCCATGCCGCGCCGTGCCGTAGGCGCCGGTGTCGGACAACGCCGAACCCGCCGCCAGCTCATTCGCCGCCCGCTTGGCCGCTTCGTTCCAACTGGCATAGGTGTAGTACAAACGCACCTCTGGCCGTGCCCAGAATTCCGGGCCTTTAGGTGACCACGTCGGGGCGAAGGTAAATTTGCTCAGCTTGCGCGTCCCACCTGTGGCTTCGACCTGATCATGTCCAAGTTCGGTGACCAGTTTGAATTGCTCGCTGATCGCATACGCCGGGCGCACGCCGATGGACATCCACGTCTGGTCCGTTGAGCCTGGACGAATATCTTTCTGGTACACCGCTTCGATCTGCCCGCCGAAACGCGGGGTCACCTGCCAGTCGAAAAACTCCACCGCACGGTAGCTTTTGCTGCTCTTGTCCAGCGTGGTATCGCCGGTGTAACCGAGGCCGGTGCCCGGACCTTCACCGTACTGCAAAGAGAATTTGTTCTTGCCACCGAGGAAAGGCTTTTGCACATGTTGCGCGGTGATCGCCCAGCCGCTGTTGGCATCACGCCCGCCAGCTTTGTCGATGTAGCTCAAGCCCAACTCCAACTCGCCGCCGGGGTTGGTCTTGAAGCCCGCCACGTTGAAGTCATGACGAGTGGCGTATTCCTTCTGGTACAGGTTGTCCTTGCGCGAAATGGCGTAGCTGTATTTGAGGTCGCCGATCAACACGTCCTCGACACCACCGCCCGTGGCGCTCTGGTTCCAGTAGTAGAAGTCGGAAATATGGATGTCGTTACGCTTGTAGTAACGTCTCCCCGCCCACAGCGAGCCGCCATTGAGGCTGGGCAAGTTGGACCATTGCGCATACATCTGCGGCATCCGCGCCGAGCCGTTGTCTTCGCCCTGGAATTTCAGGGCACGGTCGTATTGGTTGTAGAGGGACGCCATGGCATCGACGCTAAGGACCGAGCCGTCATCAAGGGTGAGTAAGTCCTGGCGTAACTCAAGCTCGGCGTACTGTTCACATTCGTTGCCCAATCGATACTTGGATTGAGCCCCCGGCAACTGGAAGCACTGCTGTTTGCCACTCCCCGTTGAAGTACCTGCGCCGCTGCGTAAGTAACCTGCGAACTCCAAGGCTTGCACAGCAAACGGAGCGGTGAGGCACGACGCAATGAGGCCCAGCTTTATTGTTGTTTTCATGAAGCACTCCACTCTTTTTATTATGTTGTTTTGACGCCCCCCCGCGCTCCCACACAGGGGTTACAACGGGTCTCAATCCTTGAGGTGCAGCACAAACGACTCATAAGGGCGCAGCACCACCGTGCTCGAACGCAATGGACAGTCGGGATAGTTGCTGATCAGCAGGCGTTGCTCGTTCGCGGTGCCGAGAACGCTTGGCGGCAATTGGATTTCGCAGGGTTGGCCGTAGAAGTTATTGATCACCAACAAGCGTTCGCCATGGCCTTCACGCAGGTACGCCCAGACCTGACGATGGCCTTGCAGCAGTTCGCGGTAGACGCCCGCCTGGATCAACGGCTCGTGGCGACGCAAGGCAATCAATGCGCGGTAGTGATGCAGCACCGAATCCGGGTCATCCATCTGGCACTCGACGTTGATCTGCGCCGCGTTGGCCGGGATGCCGATCCACGGTTCGCCCGTGCTGAAACCCGCATTGGCTTGGGTGTTCCACTGCATCGGTGTGCGGCTGTTGTCGCGGGACTTCTGCATGATCGCCGCCATGCTCGATGCCTCGGATTCACCGGCATCACGCTTGAGACGGAAGATGTTCAGGGTCTCCACGTCGCGGTACTGCGAGATGCTGTCGAAACCCGGATTGGTCATGCCCAGCTCTTCACCCTGGTACACGTAGGGTGTGCCCTGGAGGAAGTGCAACGCGGTGCCGAGCATCTTGGCCGACACCACACGGTGTTCGCCGTCATCACCAAAACGCGAGACCACCCGTGGCTGGTCGTGGTTACACCAGAACAACGCGTTCCAACCACCACCGGCCTGCATGCCCAGTTGCCAGTCGGAGAAGATCTGCTTGAGTTGCAGGAAATCGAAGTCCGCCTTCACCCACTTCTGCATATTCGGGTAATCGACTTTCAGGTGGTGAAAGTTGAAGGTCATCGACAGCTCTTTCGACTCTGGCCGCGAGTAACGGATGCAGTGTTCGAGGCTAGTGGATGACATCTCGCCGACGTTGATCAGGTCATGCCCCTCGAAGACTTCGCGGTGCATTTCCTGCAGGTATTCGTGCACGTTCGGGCCGTCGGTATAGAAGCGCCGGCCGTCAGTGTTGTCTTCGGGAAAATCGGCCGGTTTGGAGATCAGGTTGATCACGTCCAGGCGGAAGCCGCCCACGCCCTTGTCGCGCCAGAAGCGCATCAGTTTGAACACCTCGGCGCGTACCTTGGGGTTGTCCCAATTGAGGTCGGCCTGGGTGTGGTCGAACAGGTGCAGGAAGTACTGGCCAGTTTGTGCCTCGTATTCCCAGGCCGAACCACCGAACTTGGACTCCCAGTTGTTCGGCTGGTCGCGCCAGATGTAGAAGTCGCGGTACGGGTTATCGAGGCTGCTGCGCGCCTGCTGGAACCACGCGTGCTCGATGGAGGTGTGGTTGACCACAATGTCGAGCATCAGCTTGATGCCGCGCTTGGCCGCTTCGCTGATCAGCAGGTCGCAGTCGGCCATGGTCCCGTAGCTGGGGTCGATGGCGTAGTAATCGCTGATGTCGTAACCGTTGTCGCGCTGAGGTGAGCGCAGGAACGGCGTGATCCACAGGCAGTCCACACCCAGCCATTTGAGGTAGTCGAGTTTGCCCACGATGCCCAGCAGGTCACCGGTGGCGTTACCCGCGTGGCTGTGGAAGCTTTTGGGGTAGATCTGGTAGATCACCGAGTGTTGCCAGTCTTGCATGGTGGACTCCTTCAGTAGAGTTTTGTGCTGGCCTCTGGGGCCTCATCGGGGGCAAGCCCCCTCCCACATGGGAATGCATTTCAAATATGGGAGCCGGCTTGCCTGCGAAGGCGGTGGCTCAGGCGACGCGATAACCCGGCCGAACAATCTTCATGCTCAACGCACAGGTCAAAACAAACGGCACCACCATCGCCACGATCATCCCGATCACGAAACTGGGGATGTACTGCGGAATGATCGAGATAAATCCCGGCAAGCCACCGACGCCAATCGCCGACGCCTGTACCTTGTTCAGCGACAGGAAAATACCGCCCAACGCCGAGCCCAGCAGCGCGGCATAAAACGGGAACTTGAAGCGCAGGTTCACGCCGAACATCGCCGGTTCCGTGATGCCGAAGTACGCGGAAATCGCTGAGGTGGAAGCCATGCTTTTGTCCCGCGCATTGCGGGTCATGTAGAACACGCCGAGCGCGGCGCTGCCTTGGGCCAGGTTGGACATCACGATCATCGGCCAGATAAAGGTGCCGCCCTGGGTGGCGATCAATTGCAGGTCCACGGCGAGGAACATGTGGTGCATGCCGGTGATTACCAGCGGCGCATACAGCAGGCCGAAAATCGCTCCACCGACCATCGGCGCCAGGTCAAACAGGGTGACCACGCCTTCGGTGATCAGGATGCCGAGGTGACGGGTCACCGGGCCGATGATGGCCAGGGCCAGCACGCCGGTGACGACGATGGTGGTGATCGGTACGACGAGCAGTTGAATCGCATTGGGTACTCGCGCCCGCAGCCACTTCTCGATCACGCTCATCACATAGGCAGCCATCAGGATCGGCAGGATCTGCCCCTGGTAGCCGACTTTTTCGATCTTGAACCAGCCGAAAATATCGAAGTACGGCAAGCTCTGGCCGTCCAGGCCGGCGACCGCCTTGCCGTAGTTCCAGGCATTGAGCAGGTCCGGGTGCACCAGCATCAGGCCGAGCACGATGCCGAGGATCTCACTGCCGCCAAACCGCTTGGCCGCCGACCAGCCCACCAGCGCCGGCAGGAACACAAACGAAGTGTTGGCCATCAGGTTGATCAGGCTCCACAGGCCATCCAGGTTCGGATACGCCTCCAGCAGTGTCTTGCCCTCGATGAACATGCCCTTGGCGCCCATCAGGTTGTTCACGCCCATCAGCAGGCCAGCGATGATCAACGCCGGCAGGATCGGCATGAACACATCGGAAAACACCCGTACCAGGCGCTGCATGGCATTGGTTTTGTCGGCGCCCTTCTGCTTCACGTCGGCAATGGTAGACACCGCAAGGCCAGTGGCTTCGCGCAAGGCCGCGTAGACCTTTTCCACTTCGCCCGGGCCAATCACGATTTGAAACAGGCCACCGGTAAAGAACGAGCCCTTGACCAGATCGACCTGGTTCAACGCACTGTTGTTGACCCGGCTCGGGTCCTTGAGCGCCAGGCGCAGGCGGGTCACACAGTGGGCAGCTTGTTCAAGGTTGTCGCTGCCCCCGAGGTTCTCGAGAATCTCGCGGGCAATCGTCGAATAGTCGTGGCTCATGCTTGGTTTCCACTTTGGTTTTTTTATTTAGGGGCAGTCATTGGCAGCACGCCGAGGGCAAAACTACTCGTACAGACGAGTTAAAGCAACAACTCGTCTGTACGAGTTACAAATTGTTTATTTTTCTGAGTATTGAGTCAGACATTTCTGTTCTTACACCGGCACCCAATGGACAAACCCCATGGCTGCCACTAAGGTTCCTGCCTGAACAAGCCGGGCACAGAGCCATCCCCATGAGCAAATACAACCAGATCTATACGGATCTGCTTGCCAGCATCACCACTGAACGCCTGCAACGCGGCACGCGCCTCCCCTCCGAAACAGAACTGATGGACGCCTACCAAGCTAGCCGTGGCACCGTGCGCCGCGCGATCGAACAGCTGCAGGAGCGTGGGTTCGCGCAAAAAATCCACGGCAAGGGGACCTTCGTGCTGTCACCCAACCCGATTGAATTCCAATTGGGAGGCATCGTCAGCTTCCACGAAACCCACGCCGACCTGGGCGATGACGTCCGCACCGAAGTGGTCGAGTTCACCCAATTCCCGCTGGAGGGTTCGCTGCTGCAACACATCGAAGCCGAACCTGGCACCCTGATCACCCGCATCAAACGGGTACGGCGCATCGGTGGCAAACGGGTGATCCTCGATATCAACCATTTCGTTGCCGAGGTGATTCCCGGCCTGGACCGCTCGATCGCCGAACAGTCGATCTACGCGTTCATTGAACAGACCTTGCAACTGCAAATTGCATACGCCCAACGCACCATCGAAGCCCTGCCGCGTGGCAAGGACGACCAGACACACCTGGACCTCGAAGGTCAGAGCCATGTGATCGTGGTGAGCAACCAGACGTTTTTGCAGGATGGACGGCAGTTCGAGTACACCGAGTCGCGGCATACGTTGGATAAGTTTTATTTTTCGGATATTGCGCGACGGTGAGACCTCACACATAACCCAATGTGGGAGCGGGCTTGCCCGCGATGCAGGCGCCTGGGTATCAAGTCATACCGAGGTGATGCCATCGCAGGCAAGCCAGCTCCCACATTTGATTGATGGTGTTTGACTCACCGCGTACCAGAAACACAAAACCCCGGCAAAAAGACCGGGGTTTTGTTATTCAGCACTCACCTGCTACCGCAGGATCACTCCCACTCAATCGTCGCTGGCGGCTTGCTCGACACGTCATAAGTAACGCGCGAAATACCTTCGATCTCATTGATGATACGGCCGCTGACAGTCTCCAGCAGTTCGTACGGCAGGTGTGCCCAACGGGCGGTCATGAAGTCGATGGTTTCCACCGCACGCAGGGCCACGACCCATGCGTAACGACGACCATCGCCAACCACGCCAACGGATTTCACCGGCTGGAACACCACGAACGCCTGGCTGACTTTGTGGTACCAATCGGCTTTGCGCAGTTCTTCGATGAAGATGTGGTCGGCGCGACGCAGCAGGTCGGCGTATTCCTTCTTCACTTCACCGAGGATACGCACGCCCAGGCCCGGGCCTGGGAATGGGTGGCGGTAGACCATGTCGTACGGCAGGCCCAGTTCCAAGCCCAGACGGCGGACTTCGTCCTTGAACAGTTCGCGCAGCGGTTCTACCAGCTTGAGGTTCATTTCATCCGGCAGGCCACCCACGTTGTGGTGGGACTTGATCACGTGGGCCTTGCCGCTCTTGGCGCCAGCCGACTCGATCACGTCAGGGTAAATAGTGCCCTGGGCGAGGAACTTGATGTTGTCCAGTTTGTTGGACTGGGCATCGAATACGTCGATGAAGGTGCGACCGATGATCTTGCGCTTCTTCTCCGGGTCGGACTCGCCGGCCAGGTTGTTCAAGAACTGATCTTCGGCATTGGCGCGGATCACCTTGACGCCCATGTTCTCGGCGAACATGGCCATCACTTGCTCACCTTCGTGCAGGCGCAGCAGGCCGTTGTCGACGAAGACGCAGGTCAGTTGGTCGCCGATGGCTTTGTGCAACAGAGCCGCTACCACGGAGGAGTCAACGCCGCCGGACAGGCCGAGCAGCACGTTGTCGGTGCCGACCTGGGCTCGAACCTGGGCGATGGCGTCTTCAGCGATCTTCGACGGGGTCCACAGGGCTTCACACTCGCAGATGTCGAGGATGAAACGCGACAGGATGCGGCCGCCTTGCTTGGTGTGGGTCACTTCCGGGTGGAACTGCACGCCGTAGTAACGACGCTCATCGCTGAACATGCCGGCGATCGGGCAGCTCGGGGTGCTGGCCAGGATGTGGAAGTCTTCCGGCATCTTGGTGACCTTGTCACCGTGGCTCATCCATACGTCGAGGCCGAACAGGCCATCAGCGTCGATGTGATCTTCGATGCCGTCCAGCAGGCGGCTCTTGCCGACCACGTCGACACGGGCATAACCGAATTCACGCAGTTCGGAACCTTCGACCTTGCCGCCCAGTTGCTCGGCCATGGTCTGCATGCCGTAGCAGATACCGAAGACGGGCACGCCCAGGTCGAATACGGCTTGCGGGCAACGCGGGCTGTTGGCTTCGTGCACGGACTCGGGGCCACCGGCGAGGATGACGCCTTTGGGGGCGAATTCGCGGATCGCTTCGTCGTCCATGTCGAACGGATGCAGTTCGCAGTACACGCCGATTTCACGCACGCGGCGGGCGATCAGTTGGGTGTACTGGGAACCGAAGTCGAGGATCAGGATGCGGTGGGCGTGAATGTCGAGGGCCATGAAGTCAGTCTCGTCTAGTGAATCAGAAACAACTCGGGGCTGAATAAAACAGCCCCGGTTACTTAACGTTTTGCAGAAAGCATCAACCTACGCGGTAGTTTGGCGCTTCCTTGGTGATCTGCACGTCGTGGACATGGGACTCAGCCATGCCGGCGCCGGTGATCCGTACGAACTCTGGCTTGGTGCGCATTTCTTCGATGTCGGCGCTGCCGGTGTAGCCCATCGAGGAACGCAGGCCGCCCATCAGTTGATGGATGATCGCGCTCAGGGTGCCCTTATACGGCACACGACCTTCGATGCCTTCCGGGACGAGCTTCTCGGCGCCTGCCGAGGAGTCCTGGAAGTAACGGTCGGAAGAACCTTGCGCCTGGGACATGGCGCCCAGCGAACCCATGCCGCGGTAAGCCTTGTACGAACGGCCCTGGAACAGTTCGATCTCGCCCGGCGCTTCTTCGGTACCGGCGAACATCGAGCCCATCATCACGCAGGAAGCACCGGCCACGATGGCCTTGGACAGGTCACCGGAGAAACGGATACCGCCGTCGGCGATCAACGGAACGCCAGTGCCTTCAAGGGCAGCGGCGACGTTGGCGATGGCACTGATTTGCGGTACGCCGACACCGGCAACGATACGGGTGGTGCAGATCGAGCCCGGGCCGATACCGACCTTGACTGCGTCCGCGCCCGCTTCGGCCAGGGCCTTGGCGGCAGCGCCGGTGGCAATGTTGCCGCCGATCACCTGCACTTCAGGGAAATTCTGTTTGACCCAACGAACGCGGTCGATCACGCCTTTGGAGTGACCGTGGGCAGTGTCGACCACCACCACGTCAACACCGGCGGCTACCAGGGCCGAAACGCGGTCGCCGGTGTCTTTACCGGTACCGACAGCGGCGCCAACACGCAGACGACCTTGGTCATCCTTGCTGGCCAGCGGGTAAGCCTTGGCTTTTTCGATGTCGTTAACGGTCATCATGCCTTTGAGGGCAAATTTGTCGTCGACGATCAGCACGCGCTCGATGCGGTGCTTGTGCAGCAGTTCACGCACATCGTTCTTGTCGGCGCCTTCCTTGACAGTGACCAGACGCTCTTTCGGCGTCATCACTTCGCGAACGGTGACTTCAAGACGGTTCTCGAAACGCACGTCACGGGAAGTGACGATGCCGACCAGGTCGCCATCGTGCAGCACCGGAACGCCGGAGATGTTGTGCAGGCGGGTCAGGTCGAACAGGTCACGCACGGTGGCGTCGGCTTCGATGGTGATCGGATCTTTCACCACACCGGCTTCGTAACGCTTGACCTTGCGCACTTCGGCAGCTTGCTGCTCGATGGTCATGTTCTTGTGGATGATGCCAATGCCGCCTTCCTGAGCCATGGCGATGGCCAGACGGGCTTCAGTGACGGTGTCCATGGCAGCGGAAACCAGAGGAATATTCAGCTCGATGCCACGGGTTAGGCGGGTCTTGAGACTGACTTCGTTAGGAAGCACCTCGGAATAACCGGGCACTAGGAGAATGTCGTCGAATGTCAGAGCTTCTTGGCTGATACGCAGCATCGCGGGGGCTCCCGAGCGGGAAAATGGAAGCGCGCCATTATATACATGCACCCTGCCAGGCTCAATGTAAAACTCTGACAAACTTGGTAATACTGATAGATGGATTAAAGCTCGACCTTGACCCAACTCATCTTCTGGTCCAGCCAGTCGGCAAATTCGTCGATGAAGCTCTGCTTGAACCCCGCCTCCGCCCAGTTGTTGAAGATGAATCCCAGGTTGGAAAACCCGCATTCCTGCAGGAACAGAAACCCGTTGATGTCATCTTCATGCCCACACAACGGGCAGGTGAAGTTGTCGGTGTGGCCGGGCATCCAGTCTTCCAGGCTTTCGAACAGCGCCTCGCCGACTTCTTTAAGGCACTCCGGGCATCCGGCTTCTTCGAGAAAACCTTTGGCCGGCGTATAGATGCAACGCTTGTAGATGATCTCCAGGCCGTTGACCGGTTCGTTGAACGGCAGCGCCTCAGGATGCAACACAACAGCGCGGGCGCCGTCAGCCAGGGCGTAGCCCATGCGGTTGCCAGTGCGCCCGCAGGTGGTGAGTTCTTCCTTGATGATGTTCTTGCGCACCAGCCAGCGCACGATCGCCCGGGCGCGGGGTTCGTGGACGGGCAAGGTGGAGATTTTCGGGACAAGGATGCTTTGGGAGTTCATGGGAGTCCTGCGGTGTGGCGTCTGACGCCATCGCGGGCAAGCCCGGCTCCCAGAGTGTGGGAGCCGGGCTTGCCCGCGATGAGGCCCTGAAGGCTGGCAGCTTAATCCCTGAAGAAATGAGGTCAAGTGCTCAAGTAACGCCCAATCAACGCAATCCCACTGGCCAGCACCAGCCAGGTCACCAATCTTACAAACGCCTCTCGGGACATGCGCATAGTCAGCCTGCGCCCACACCACAACCCCAGGGCCATCGCCGGCAATAGACACAGCGCCAGCATCAGCAGCGGTAAGTCAGCATACACCCCGGCGATCAGGAACAGGCTCAGGCGCACCACCGTGCTGCAACTGATCAGCGCACTTTGCGTGGCACGCGCCGCGTCCTTGGGCAGACGGCTGTTCAGATAGATCGCATACAAAAAACCACCACTGCCGAACAATGCGCCGAACAAACCACCGACGGTGCCCATGGGAATCGACCAGCCCGCCGCCAGCTGGGCGGGCCGTGCCTTCACTGCCAAGCTGTAGACCGCATAGGCGCTGATAAACAGCCCCATCAACAGCAGCAACAGATCCGAATGCAGGTTGAGCAAAAACACCACGCCGAGCGTGCAACCAACAGCCATGCACGGAAGCAAGCGCAACAACTCCGGCTTGTTCACCTCGCGTCGTGATTGCAACAGATTGCCGAAGGCGGCAACGAAATCCAGCAACACCAGCAGTGGAATGATCTTCGACAGTGGCATAAACACAATCAGGATCGGCCCCGCCACCAACGCCGTACCAAAGCCGGCAATGCCGAACACGATATAGGCCACGCCCACGCCCAGGCCGATCACCAGCCAGTCCACACCGCCAAACGACCACTGACTCATCAGCTCAACCGGGCTCATGGGCTTATTCCTTTAAAGAGATGACCATCACTTTAGCCATCGACGAGGGATGCGACTAATATCTTCAAAGCCCTCCACCCATCTCGAAAAGGCATGACGCGTGATTTCCACCCGCCAACTGCGCTACTTCGTCGAAATCGCCGACAGCGGCAGCTTCAGCGCTGCCGCCGAACGTTTGTTCGTGGCGCAATCAGCCTTGAGCCGAAAGATCAAGGAGCTGGAAAACCAACTGCAAACGCCGCTATTCGAACGTACCGCACGCCAGCCCCGCCTCACCGCTGCGGGAGAAGCTTTCTACCCACGGGCGCGTAACCTGTTGAGTGAATTACTCAAGGCCAGCGAGATGGCGACACAAGTGGGTCATGGTCAACTCGGCACCCTACGTCTGAGCCACTCGAGCACCGTGCCGATGAGCGGGCCGTTGCTGCAAGGCATCAGTACCTGGTTGGAGCGCTGCCCCGGCGTATCGATGGATATCGTCAAACTCTCCTCTGAAGCGCAACTGGAGGAAATCGCCGACGGTCGCCTGGACGTCGGCCTGTTGCGCCTGCCGGTGCTGCGCCAACGTGAAGGCGTGCGCGTGGAGCCTTTATATAGTGAGCAACTGTTGCTCGCGGTGCCGCCGCTTCATCCGCTGGCGAACAGCAATACTCCGATAGAACTGGAACAACTCAAGGACGAAGCGTTTATCTCGATCCCTCATCCTCAGCGTGGCGGCCTGAGTTATCTGTCGGCCGAGTTGTGCATGCGCGCGGGATTTTTTCCCAAGTCGGCACGGGTGATGTCGCGCAAGACCACCCAACTGCAGCTGATCCAGGCCGGTTTCGGTATTGCCTTGTTACCAAAATCCATGCAGGACATTGCACCGGCCAACCTGCACTTTTTGCCCTTGGCCGACCCCGACTGCCTCAGTACCGTGGCTCTGGTCTGCGCGCAGACACCCAGCGCGCTGGTGGAGCAATTCTGCCAAACCTTGCACGAATGCCTATAAACTGCCGCCCATGATTAAAGATCCTTTTGCCCGCCTGGGCCTGGACCGCGAAGTCCTGACTGTCAGCCAGCTCAACGGCCGTGCGCGGGTGTTGCTGGAAGACGTATTCACCAATATCTGGGTCGAAGGCGAGATCTCCAACCTCGCCCGTCCGGCCTCTGGCCATGTGTACTTCACCCTCAAGGACAGCGGCGCCCAGGTGCGTTGCGCGCTGTTTCGCAACAATGCGGCGCGGGTGCGCCAGGCGTTGAAGGATGGCCTGGCAGTGAAAGTGCGCGGCAAGGTCTCGCTGTTCGAGGGCCGTGGTGACTACCAACTGATTCTCGACACCGTGGAGCCCGCCGGCGACGGCGCACTGCGCCTGGCCTTCGATGCACTGAAGGAAAAGCTCAGCGCCGAAGGCCTGTTCAGTGCCGAGCGCAAGGTACCGCTGCCGGCGCATCCTCGGCGCATTGGCATCATCAGTTCGCCGACCGGCGCGGTGATCCGCGACATCATCAGCGTGTTCCGCCGCCGGGCGCCGAACGTTGAACTGACACTGATCCCCACGGCCGTGCAAGGCCGTGAAGCGATCACGCAGATTGTACGAGCGTTGAAACTGGCGGATGCGCGTGGGTTTGACGCGCTGATCCTGGCCCGTGGCGGCGGTTCGCTGGAAGACCTCTGGTGCTTCAACGAAGAGGCCGTGGCCCGTGCGGTGGATGCCTGCGTCACGCCCATCGTCAGCGCCGTCGGGCATGAGACCGATGTGTCCATCAGCGACTTCGTCGCCGACGTCCGCGCGCCTACCCCATCCGCTGCGGCCGAATTGCTCGCACCAGACGCGAGCCATCTGGTGCGTCAGGTTGAAAACCTGCACCGCCGCCTGGTGATGCTGATGCGCAACCGCCTGAGCCACGACCGTCTGCGCCTGGAAGGCATGGCCCGCCGCCTGCGTCATCCCGGCGAGCGTCTGCGCCAGCAGGCACAGCGTCTGGACGACCTGGACATGCGACTGCGCCGCGCCTTCGAACGCAGCCTCAATACCCGACGCGAACGCCTGATCCGCCTGGAAACCCGCCTCGCCGGCCAGCACCCCGGCCGTCAGTTGGCCCTGTTGCGCCAACGCCTGGACAGCCTCGCCGAACGCCTGCCCCGCGCGATGCGCGAAGGGCTCAAGGCGCGCCGCCTGCAACTGCAAAGCCAGGTGCAGACGTTGCACGTGGTCAGCCCGCTGGCAACCCTCGGTCGTGGCTACAGCATCCTGCTGGATGAGCGCGGTCAGGCGATTCGCAACGCCGCACAAACCCACACCGGCCAGCGCCTGACCGCGCGCCTGGGTGAGGGTCAATTGCAGGTACGGGTGGAAGACAATCACCTGACCCCCGTCACCCTTTCGCTATTGGATTGATTGATGCCACGTTTACTCAGCTTGTTGATGCTCGTTTGCCTGACCTTCAATGCTCACGCCGACAGCTACATCACACGTCTTCTGAACAAGCCTGTGCCCGGTGGCGTCGCGGTCATCGACCTGGGAACTTCCGCCACGGCCCCCAAGGCCACCTACCTGAACAGGCCGGTGCTGGTGGTCAAGGAACAGAACAACTGGCTGGCCATTGTCGGGATTCCGTTGACGGTCAAACCCGGCACCGAACGCATCACCAACGGCACCAAGAGCCTGCCGTTTGTGGTGGGTTTCAAGAAATATCCCGAGCAGCACATCACCCTCAAGAACAAAAGCCAGGTGAACCCGGACCCGGCGCAGCTAAAACGCATCGAGGGCGAACTGGCGGTGCAGCTCAAGGCCTACCGTAGTTTCAGTCCGAACACGCCGAGCAACCTGCTGCTGGACAAGCCGGTCAACGGGCCGCTGTCGAGCAAGTTCGGCGTCCGCCGCTTCTTTAACGGTGAAGAGCGCAACCCGCACTCGGGCCTGGACTTCGCCGTTGGCGCCGGCACGCCGATCAAAACCCCGGCGGCGGGTAAAGTGATCCTGACCGGTAACTACTTCTTCAACGGCAATACCGTGTTCGTCGACCACGGACAGGGCTTTATCAGCATGTTCTGCCATATGTCGAAGATCGATGTGAAGGTGGGTGATCAACTGGCGCGCGGCGCCGTGGTCGGCAAGGTCGGCTCCACAGGCCGTGCGACCGGGCCGCATATGCATTGGAACATCAGCCTCAACGATGCGCGGGTGGACCCGGCGATCTTTATCGGCGCGTTCCAACCCTGATATGAAGCGTGAGGCTACTGGCCTCATCGCGGGCAAGCCCGACTCCCACAGGTGAACGCTATCCCTTGTGGTAGCCGGGCTTGCCCGCGATGGCGCCAGGTCTGCCAACACAATTGCGCGCTCAACAAAGGCATCGCAATTAAAATCAACTCTTAGCCAGATAAACGCAATAAAATCCCGCCCACCTGTCAGACAGCAGAACTTCTCTCAATTTTTCTCGACTGCTTGCCATCTTTCACCTCGGCGGTTAGGGTTGAGCTTATGAAAACCTCTCACACCCTCATTCAGCTCCGCCAGCACCGCAGCCTGTGCCTCGTCAGCGCACGACTGCCAGGCTGAATCGATCTGCCTCGTCCCCGGTTTTATCCCTAATAAACGCTTTCTGGCAGGCCGCCTCTTCTCGGCCCTACAACAAGGATTCTTCTGATGAGCATGCTCAAAGACCCGTCTTCCAAGTACCGCGCGTTCCCGACCATCGACATCCCGGACCGCACCTGGCCGTCGAAGACCATCACCACCGCGCCGATCTGGTGCAGCTCCGACCTGCGTGATGGCAACCAGTCGCTGATCGAGCCAATGGACGCGGTGAAAAAGCTGCGTTTCTGGAAGACCCTGGTCGCCGTTGGCGTGAAGGAAATCGAAGCCTCCTTCCCAGCGGCATCGCAAACCGACTTCGACTTCGTGCGCACCCTGATCGAAGACAACCACATTCCCGAGGACACCACCATTCAGGTGCTGACCCAGGGCCGTGAAGACCTGATCGCACGTACCTTCGAGTCCCTGCGCGGCGCTAAAAAAGCCATCGTGCACTTGTACAACGCCACCTCGCCGTCGTTCCGTCGCATTGTGTTCAACCAGGACAAGGACGGCATCAAGGCCATCGCGGTCAACGCGGCCAAGCTGTTCGTCAAATACGCCGCCCAGCAGCCGGAAACCCAGTGGACCTTCGAGTACTCCCCGGAGACCTTCAGCGCCACTGAACTGGAGTTCGCCAAGGAAGTGTGCGACGCGGTGATCGAGGTGTGGAACCCGACGCCTGAGCACAAGATGATCCTCAACCTGCCTGCCACCGTTGAATGCGCCACGCCGAACATCTATGCCGACCAGATCGAGTGGTTCGGTCGCCATATCAATCGTCGTGACAGCGTGATCATCAGCCTGCACACCCACAATGACCGTGGGACTGGCGTGGCCGCCACCGAACTGGGCCTGATGGCCGGCGCAGACCGTGTCGAAGGCTGCCTGTTTGGTAACGGCGAGCGTACCGGTAACGTCGACCTCGTCACCGTGGCACTGAACATGTACACCCAGGGCCTGGACCCGCAGTTGGACTTCTCCGACATCGACGGCGTACGCAAAGTTGTCGAGGAGTGCAACCAGATCCAGGTTCACCCACGTCACCCGTACGTTGGCGACCTGGTGCACACCGCGTTCTCCGGTTCTCACCAAGATGCGATCCGCAAGGGTTTCGCCCAGCAGAAAGACGATGCCCTGTGGGAAGTGCCGTACTTGCCGATCGACCCGGCCGACATCGGCCGCAGCTACGAGGCGGTGATTCGTGTGAACAGCCAGTCGGGCAAAGGCGGTATCGCCTACCTGCTGGAGCAGGAGTACGACATCAGCCTGCCGCGTCGCATGCAGATCGAATTCAGCCAGGTGGTACAGACCGAAACCGACCGCGTGGGCCTGGAGATGACCGCACCACAGATCTACGCCTTGCTGCAGCGTGAATACCTGCAAGCCAACACCCCATACGCGCTGGTCAGCCATCGCCTGCAGGAAGAGAACGGCAACAGCTTTGTCGAGGTAGAAGTCTCGGGCAAGGGCCAGGGCGAAACCAACCTGCACTGGAAAGGCAAAGGCAACGGCGCGCTGGAAGCGCTGGTGGCGGGCCTGCCGATTGGTGTGGAGATCATGGACTACAACGAACATGCGATCGGTGCAGGCACTAACGCTAAAGCGGCAGCCTACATTGAGCTGCGTGTGAACGGTGAGCGTCCAGTGCATGGCGTGGGTATTGATGAAAACATCACCACGGCCAGCTTCAAGGCACTGTTCAGTGCGCTGAACCGCTCGCTGAGCCAGTTGGAAGCTAAAGCGGCGTAATCCGCAGCGGTCATACAAAAGGCCTCTGGATGGGAATCCAGGGGCCTTTTTGTTGGGCTGTAAATTTATGCTGTTGGTAATGGCCTCATCGCGGGCAAGCCCGCTCCCACATTTGGAATGCGCTCCCCTGTGGGAGCCGGGCTTGCCCGCGATGGCTATGTTCCAGGCGAAAAATACCTGTCAGACAAACTGGAAGCTGTCGGCATCCAGATTCGCCGGAAACCTGGTGCGATAGGCCGCCAGCTCCGCCGCATCCAGACTCACCTGGAACACCCCATCAGCCTCCCCTGCACTCAATAAGGCTTCACCCTGGAAGTCCAGCACCTGGCTATCGCCGGTGTAGGCAAAGCCCTTGCCGTCTGTACCGACCCGATTCACCGCCGCCACATAGCACAGGTTCTCGATGGCTCGGGCCGGCAGCAGGCGATTCCAATGCAGACGACGGGCACCCGGCCAATTAGCGGTGTACAACAACAGGTCGGTGTCCTGGGCATCGCGGCTCCACACCGGGAAGCGCAGGTCGTAGCAAATCAGCGGGCGAATGCGCCACCCCTTCAACTCGAACTGCACCTGCCGTTCACCCGGCGTGTAGTGGTCGTGCTCGCCGGCCATGCGGAACAGATGGCGCTTGTCATAATGCAACACCTCGCCATCCGGCCGCGCCCACAGCAGGCGGTTGCGATGGCTGCCGTCGGCGGCCTGGATGATCACACTGCCGGTGATCACCGAGCTGTACTTCGCAGCCTGGGCCTGCAGCCAAAGGTGAGTGGGACCGTGCTCTGGCTCGGCCAGGGTGGACGACTCCATGGAGAAACCGGTGGTGAACATCTCCGGTAATACGATCAGGTCAGCGCCTTTGGCCTGCTCCAGCAGCAGTTCGAAGTGTTCGAGATTGGCCTGACGGTCGTGCCAGGTCAGGCTGGTCTGGACCAGAGCGATATTCAGGTTGGGCAATGTACTCAGATCACGCATAGCTTTTCGGCCGCTTGTTGCAGCGTCTCCTCGCGTTTGGCAAAGCACAGGCGCACCAGGCGCTGGCCTTGGGGTGGTTGCTGGTAGAACACCGAGACCGGGATGGTCGCCACACCCTGCTCGCGGGTCATCCACAGTGACATGGCAACGTCATCCAGGTCCGGGCGGATCTGCGAGTAATCCACCAATTGAAAGTATGTGCCGGTCACCCGGGTGAAGTTGAACCGCGACGGTGCCAGCAAGTCGCAGAACAGATCACGCTTGGCCTGGTAGAAGGCAGGCAGTTCGTCGACGTGCTCCGGGTGTTCGGCCATGAAGTCGGCCAAAGCATACTGCAACGGGGTCACGCCACAGAAGTTGACATATTGATGCACCTTGCGCAGTTCGCCCGTCAGGGCCGGTGGCGCGACCACGTAACCGGTTTTCCAGCCGGTGACGTGGTAGGTCTTGCCGAAGGAACTGACCACGAACGCCCGCTGGTACAACTCTTCATGGGCCAACACGCTGACATGACGCACCCCGTCAAACACCAGGTGCTCGTAAACCTCATCGCTGACCAGATAAATATCGCGGTCGCGGATCAGTTCAGCCAACTGGTCCAGTTCGGCACGGCTGATCAGCGCGCCAGTGGGGTTGTGTGGGGTGTTCAGGATAATCATGCGCGTACGCAGTGAGAGCGCGGCCTTGATCTTGTCGAAATCCAGTGCGAAGCCTTGCAGGCTCAACTGCACGTGCACACAACGACCACCGGCCAACTCAACGGAGGGTTCGTAGCTGTCGTAGCTGGGATCAAACACGATGACTTCATCACCGCTGCGAATCACCGCCTGAATCGCGCAGAAGATCGCCGCGGTTGCACCGGGCGTGATGGTGACTTCGCTGTCCGGGTTGACCCTGGCGCCATAGCTGCGGGCGATCTTGGCCGCCACTTGCTGACGCAGGGCCGGCAGGCCGGTCATCGGGGAATATTGGTTATGGCCACTGGCAACGTGTTTGCCCACGGCATCGAGCAAGCCTTGTGGACCATTGAAGTCGGGAAAGCCTTGGGACAGATTCAGCGCGCCGGTTTCGGCAGCGAGTTGCGACATGGTGGTGAAAATGGTCGTGCCGACATTCGGCAGCTTGCTGGTGATCATCGAAAGGCCCCTGCAGGTGAGCCCCAAGTTTTAAGCTGCCGACTGCATCGGGTCAAGGCACAAACCGTCGCGCACAAAAAAGGGCTCATCAAGAGCCCTTTTTGCGAGGTCGGTATCAGCGCTTGTCGCGGCGCTTCTTGTCGACCTTCTTGTGGTGAGTCATCAAACGACGCTTCTTGTTCACCTGACGATCCGTCAGCGTGTTCTTGTTGCCTTCGTATGGGTTATCGCCACCTTTGAACTCGATGCGGATCGGCGTACCCACCAGCTTCAAGACACGACGGTAGGTGTTTTCCAGGTAACGCACATAGGACTTCGGCACCTTCTCGATCTGGTTACCGTGGATCACGATAATCGGCGGGTTGGCACCACCCAAGTGGGCGTAACGCAGTTTGATCCGGCGGTTGTTGACCATCGGCGGCGCGTGCTCGCCAACGGCATCTTCCAGGATCTGAGTGAGGCGGTTGGTCGGCCAGCGGGTGACCGCGGACTTGAACGAGTTCTGGACGGAGGCGTAGAGGTTGCCCACGCCAGTGCCGTGCAGGGCCGAGATAAAGTGGATATCGGCGAACTCGACGAAGAACAGGCGACGCTGCAGCTCGATCTTGACGAAATCGCGCTCGCTTGGCGTCATGCCGTCCCACTTGTTGATCGCGATCACCAGTGCCCGACCGGCCTCCAGGGCAAAGCCCAGCAGGTTGAGGTCGTGATCCACCACGCCTTCGCGGGCATCCATCACAAAGATCACCACGTTGGCGTCTTTGATCGCTTGCAGGGTTTTCACCACGGAGAACTTTTCAACTTCCTCGTGGATCTTGCCGCGCTTGCGCACACCCGCGGTGTCGATCAGCGTGTACTTTTCCTCGTTACGTTCGAACGGGATGTAGATGCTGTCGCGGGTGGTGCCGGGTTGGTCGTACACGATAACCCGGTCTTCACCGAGCATGCGGTTGACCAGCGTCGACTTGCCAACGTTAGGGCGGCCGATGATGGCGATCTTGATACCGTCTTTTTCGCTCGGGCCAGGAATGCGCTTGGCTTCCTCACCTTCGGCGACGATCTCTTCTTCGCCTTCCTCTTCTTCCTCGGCGTTATCCTTCGGGAAGCTGCTCAGGGCAATTTCCAGCATCTGGCTGATGCCGCGACCGTGGGCACCGGCGATCGGAATCGCATCACCCAGGCCCATCGGGCTGAACTCGGCACGGGCCAGTTCAGGGTCGATGTTGTCGATCTTGTTGGCGACCACGTAGGAACGCTTGTTGCGCTTGCGCAGGTGCTCGCCAATCATCTGGTCGGCAGCGGTGTAGCCCGCACGGGCGTCCACCAGGAACAACACGACGTCGGCTTCTTCAATGGCCAGCAGCGACTGCTCGGCCATTTTTTCGTCCATGCCATGCTCGTCACCGGAGATACCACCGGTGTCGACAATAATGTAGGAGCGCCCTTGCCACTTTGCCTCACCGTATTGGCGATCACGGGTCAGACCGGACAAGTCGCCGACGATGGCGTCGCGAGTCCTGGTCAGGCGGTTGAACAAGGTGGACTTGCCGACGTTAGGTCGGCCCACCAGGGCGATTACGGGAACCATGCGGCTCTCCACTTCGTTATTTCAGAAAATACAAAAGCCGCTGCAAGGCAGCGGCTGGTGCTCGGGGCAGCATATTTAAATGCCGCATGCCCCGCCGAAGCGGGGCCGCCTGGGTTTTACCCCAAGCATAGTTCTTACTTGATGGTCAGGGCTTCCAGCTTGCCGCTGTTGCCAAACACATAAAGCATGTTACCCACGACCAGCGGACGAACACGCAGGCCGTCGCTGTCGATACGTTCGCGGCCGACAAAACGACCGTCCACCTGACTCAGCAGATGCAGGTAGCCTTCGAAGTCGCCAACGGCTACGTAGCTGGAGAACACTTCCGGGGCCGACAGTTGACGACGAGCCAGGGAGTCGTTGCTCCACAACGCAGTGGTGGAACGCTCGTCGACACTTTCAACGGTGCCAGACGCCAGGCTTACGTAGACGCTGCCAAACCCTTGAGCGACACCGGCATAGCTGGAAGCATCACGCTGCCAGTTGATACGGCCGCTTTGCAGGTCCAGCGCAGCAACGCGCCCTTGGTAGGTAGCCACATAGATGGTCTCGCCGGACAGCAGCAAGCCGCCGTCGATGTCCACCACGCGATCCAACTCGGAACGACCTTGCGGGATCGCCACGCGGGTTTCCCAGGCCGGCACGCCGTTCTGGGTATCCAGGGCCACCACTTTACCGGTGGACAGGCCCGCAACGGCCAGGTTGTTGGTCACAATCGGACCACTGGTACCGCGCAGGGTCAACACCGCCGGGGTGCTGTCGTACAACCAGCGCTGGTTGCCGGTGGCGGCATCCAGACCGATTACACGGTCATCCTGGGTCTGCACCACGACGATATCGCCGTTGGTAGCCGGTGCGGAGAGCACTTCACTGGTCACGCGAGCGCGCCATTTCTCTTCACCGGTGCTGGAGTCCAAGGCAATCACTTCGCCTTTGAGCGTGCCCAGCATCACCATTCCGTAACCCACGCCGACAGCGCCGGATACTGGCAGGTCTAGGTCCTTCTTCCACTTGACGTCGCCGTTCATGCGGTCCATGGAGACCACGACACCGGTGGAGTCAGCGGCCACAATGTTGTCGCCGTCGATTGCCGGCTGCAACAGGTTGTAGAGGTCGCCTTGACCATCACCGATGGAGCGGCTCCACTGCTTTTGCAGGACCACTTCTTCCTTGAAGCTGGTCAGCTCGGCCGGAGGCAATTCTTTTTTGCTGTTGCTGCTGCAACCCGCGGCCAGAACGGCCAGAGCCAGCAATGCTGCATGTTTCCAACGGATCACGTCACGCATCCCCTTTGGCCAAGTCGTCCAGCTTGATTTGTAAGCCACCGACCGCCGCTTCATCAGACAGCGCCGCCTTGGCTTTTTGGTACGCAGCATGGGCTTCGTCGGTACGACCCAATTGGACCAACAGGTCGCCCTTGAGCTCTTCGCGAGTGGCCACAAATGCCTTGTCAGCATCGCCGTCGAGCAGTTTGAGTGCTTCGTCAGCCTTGTTCTGCGCCGCCAATACCTGTGCCAGGCGCTGACGTGCGATTTCACCCAGGGTCGGGTTGGTCGGTTTGTCGGCGATGGCCTTAAGCTCAGTGGCTGCATCATCCAGCTTGCCGGTGTCGACCGCGACTTTCGCGACGAACAGGCTACCGTATTGGGCGTAGGTGCTACCGCCGAATTCGTTTTTCAGCTTGCCGGCCAAGTCGGCAACCTGCGCAGGGTCAGGCTTGCCATCCGGGCTCAGCGTGGTTTCCAGCAATTGCTGATAGAGGATCGAGGCGCCCTGGGACTGGTTGGCCTGATACTTGTGCCAGGCTTGCCAGCCGAACACCACCACTAAAGCCAGCAGGCCGCCAGTGACCAGGGGCTTGCCGTTACGCTGCCACCAGTCCTTGAACTCGGCCAGTTGCTCATCATCAGTACTCGACACCCCAATACTCCTTAATCGCTAAATTCGGCTGTTCGACAGCTTCAACCCTGCACGACGCAGGTGGCCAGGTGCGCAGCGAGCGCATCAAAGGCAATGTTTTGTTGTTCGCCCTGGCCACGCAGGGGTTTGAAACCTATCACTTGCTGGGCCAGTTCGTCATCGCCGAGGATCAGCGCGTACAACGCACCGCTCTTGTCAGCCTTCTTGAACTGGCTCTTGAAGCTGCCGGCGCCCGCATTGATCTGCAGGCGCAGGTTCGGCAGTTGGTCGCGTACTTTTTCGCTCAAGGCCAGGGCCGCCAACTCGGCAGCCTCGCCAAAGGCGCACAGGTACACATCCACCTGACGGGAGATTTCTTCCGGGATCTGCTCCAGGGTTTCCAGCAACAGGATTAGCCGCTCGATACCCATGGCGAAACCCACGCCCGTGGTCGGCTTGCCGCCCATCTGCTCAACCAGACCATCATAACGACCACCGGCACACACCGTGCCCTGGGCGCCAAGCTTGTCGGTGACCCACTCGAATACGGTCTTGCTGTAGTAATCGAGGCCGCGTACCAGTTTCGGGTTGATCACGTAGGGAATACCGGCTGCATCCAGACGAGCCTTGAGGCCCTCGAAGTGCGTGCGGGATTCGTCGTCCAGGTAGTCGGCCATCTTCGGCGCATCGACCAGAACAGCCTGGGTGTCGGCGTTCTTGGTATCCAGCACGCGCAACGGGTTGGTCTTCAGACGGCGTTGACTGTCTTCATCCAACTTGTCCAGGTGGGCGGACAGGTATTCGACCAGGGCCTCGCGGTAGCGGCCTCGGGATTCGCTGGTGCCCAGGCTGTTGAGTTCGAGCTTGACCGCGTCGCGGATGCCCAACTGGCCCCACAGGCGCCAGGTCAGCACGATCAACTCGGCATCGATGTCCGGACCGTCCAGGTTGAAGACCTCACAACCGATCTGGTGGAACTGGCGATAACGACCTTTTTGCGGACGCTCGTGGCGGAACATCGGGCCGATGTACCAGAGCTTCTGAGTCTGGCCACCACCGGTGATGCCATGCTCAAGCACGGCGCGCACGCACGCGGCAGTACCTTCCGGACGCAACGTCAGGGAGTCGCCGTTGCGGTCTTCAAAGGTGTACATCTCTTTTTCAACGATGTCGGTCACTTCACCGATGGAGCGCTTGAACAGCTCGGTGAACTCGACGATCGGCATGCGGATCTGCTTGTAACCGTAGTTATCCAGCAAACGCGCGACCGTGTTCTCGAAGTAGCGCCACAGTGGCGTCTGCTCCGGCAGGATGTCGTTCATGCCACGAATGGCTTGCAGAGACTTGCTCACATCTAATCCTTAAATTCGTTCTTAGCCGCGCGCGATCAGCGCTGCGTCAGCCGCGACCTTCTCGGCCGCTTTCTCGCGGATCAGCCGTTCAAGCTCATCCACCAGATTGTCATTCGTCAACTTCTGCGCCGGCTTGCCGTCGATGTAGATCAGGTTCGGTGTGCCACCGGTCAAACCGATGTGCGCCTCTTTGGCTTCACCCGGGCCGTTGACCACGCAACCGATCACCGCAACATCCAGCGGCACCAGCAGGTCTTCGAGGCGCCCTTCAAGATCGTTCATGGTTTTCACCACGTCGAAGTTCTGCCGCGAGCAGCTCGGGCAGGCAATGAAGTTGATGCCACGGGAACGCAAATGCAGGGATTTGAGAATGTCGTAACCGACTTTCACTTCCTCTACCGGGTCTGCCGCCAGGGAGATGCGGATAGTATCGCCAATCCCTTCGGCGAGCAGCATACCGAGACCCACCGCAGATTTCACTGTGCCTGAACGCAAACCGCCCGCTTCAGTGATACCCAGGTGCAGCGGCTGCACGATTTCCTTGGCCAGCAAGCGGTAGGCCTCTACCGCCATGAACACGTCGGAGGCCTTTACGCTGACCTTGAAGTCCTGGAAATTCAGGCGCTCAAGGTGCTCAACGTGGCGCAGCGCCGATTCAACCAGCGCCGCCGGGGTGGGCTCGCCGTATTTCTTTTGCAGGTCTTTTTCCAGGGAACCGGCGTTGACGCCGATACGGATTGGAATGCCACGGTCACGGGCAGCGTCTACCACTGCACGCACACGATCTTCACGACCGATATTGCCCGGGTTGATACGCAGGCAATCCACACCCAGTTCGGCTACGCGCAAGGCGATCTTGTAGTCGAAGTGAATATCGGCGACCAGCGGCACCTTGACCAGTTGCTTGATGCGGCCGAACGCCTCGGCGGCGTCCATATCCGGCACGGAAACCCGCACGATGTCGACGCCGGCCGCTTCCAGACGATTGATCTGGGCAACAGTGGCAGCCACATCATTGGTGTCGCTGTTGGTCATGCTCTGTACCGCGATAGGGGCATCGCCACCCACCGGCACCGAGCCGACCCAGATCTTGCGCGATACGCGACGTTTGATTGGAGATTCGCCGTGCATGACTATTGTCCCAACTTGAGGCGAGCAGTCTCGCCACTGGTGAACGGCGCCACGTCCACAGGCTGGCCGTTATAGGCCACTTGCGCGCCACGGGCATAGCCCAGACGCAGCGTCAAAGGAGGCTTGCCGCCCTGGTCGAGCGTATCTCCCTTACGCTTCAGACCGCTAAACAGCACTTTGCCATTGCCATCGGTGACTTGCGTCCAGCAGTCAGCGATGAAGGTAATTTGGATGTGGCCGTCGCCGGCGATCAACGCGGGCGCAGCGGGTGCAGCAGGCGCGGCAGCAACAGGAGCAGCCGGGGCGACTGGCGCGGTGACTACTGGAGCCGGCGTCGGTGCGACTGGAGCGGCAGGCGTCGCAGGTACGGCTGGGGCTGGTACAGCAGCGGTCGCGGCAGGGGTGATATCCGCTTGCGGGACTGGCTGCTCGGTAGTAGCCGGTGCTTGAGGTGTGCCCTGGGCTTCGGTGACGGCCTGGTCTTCCGGCTCATCCAGCGGATGGATCTGGGTGGTGCCGTCGGCGCTTTCGACTTCGACGTGCTCCAGGGCGTTGCTGGTCAGGTCCTTGGTACGCTGGGAGGTCTGGTCTTGCCACCAGACGAAACCGCCACCGATCACGGCGATCAGCAGCAGGAGACTGACAATACGCAAAATAGTGTGGGAAACCCGTACCGGCTCTTCGATACGGCCCAGGCCATGGACATTGCTGCCCTGGGAATCGGTACCGGTGAACTGGTCGAATTCCTGGACCAGAACAGCCTGGTCGATGCCCAGCAGCTTGGCGTAGGCACGAATATAGCCGCGGGCAAACGTATGCCCCGGCAACTTGTCGAACGCTCCAGCTTCCAGGTTGGCCAGTGACGTGCTGGTCAAATTGAGCTTGAGGGCCACTTCTGCCAGCGACCAGCCATTGCTTTCGCGGGCCTGACGCAAGGTCTCGCCTGGGTTTACGCGATTAGCTGCTACAACTTCCGGGTGCGCCGCTTTCATCATTGCTCCGACAGGTATTGCTGATATTCCGGCGTACCGGGATAGAGTCGTTCGAGTTGCTGGCCAAAACGTGCGGCCGTATCGGGTTCTTCATGAACCGTCGCCAGGCGCACACCGAGCAATAGACTACGTGCATTTTGCCCGCTGAGCAGGCTAAAACGCTCGTAATAGTCACGTGCCGGCACATAATGCCTGTCTTCGTAAGACAACTCAGCCATTTCGAGCAAAGCCCGTGGCTGACGACGGTTCAAATGCAGGGCTTTTTCCAACTGCTGGCGAGCACTATCACGCTGGCCGAGACGCACCGAGGTGACGCCCAGGTTCTCAAGCACACGCGACCGCTCGGGGTAGAGGGGATCGGTAGAGGCTTGCTGAAAATAATGGGACGCCTGGTCATATCGTTTCTGCTCGAACAGAAAGCTGCCGTAGTTGTTCAGCAACCGTGGATCAGCAGGACGGGCGGCCAGGGCCTTGTGGAAATACTGGTCGGCCAGTTCAGGCTCGGCCTGGGCCTGAAACACCAAGGCCAGGGCGGCATTCGCGTCGGCATCATCGCGGTCCAGCTCAAGGGCCTTCTTCAACGGCACCTTGGCCTGCTCGCTCATGCCTTGCCGCAGGTAACCCAAACCCAGTTGCACATAGGCAACTCGCGCCTCGTCACGGCCTTTACCGGTTTGCAAAGGGCTGTCATGGCCCGACGAAACACAACCGGCCGCAAGGCCGGTAACAAGCAAGAGCAGCGCAAGGCGCAAGGGCATAGAGATCCTCTCTCAGATTCGATTCACAGCGATTTGCGGCAAATCGTCAGCGGCGTTCAATTCGCGCACGGCGATATAGCGTTCGCTGCGGCGGGTGCGATCCATCACCTGCCCTACCAACTGACCACAGGCCGCGTCGATGTCTTCACCACGGGTGGTGCGTACGGTGACGTTGTAACCGGCCTGGTGCAGTTGATCCTGGAAACGGCGGATAGCGTTGTTGCTCGGCCGCTCGTAGCCAGAATGGGGGAACGGGTTAAACGGAATCAGGTTGATCTTGCACGGGATGTTCTTGAGCAACTCGATCATCTCGACCGCGTGCTCAACCTTGTCGTTGATGTCTTTGAGCAAGGTGTACTCGATGGTCAGCACGCGCTTTTCGCCCAGGGACGACATGTAGCGCTGGCAAGATTCGAGCAGCATCTTAAGCGGATACTTCTTGTTGATCGGCACCAATTGGTTACGCAATGCGTCATTGGGTGCGTGCAGCGACAACGCCAGGGAGACGTCGATGTGCTTGGACAGCTCATCGATCATCGGCACCACGCCGGAGGTCGACAGGGTCACACGGCGCTTGGAGATGCCGTAGCCCAGGTCGTCCATCATCAAATGCATGGCCGAAACGACGTTGTCGAAGTTCAGCAGCGGCTCACCCATGCCCATCATCACCACGTTGGTGATGGCACGGTCGACGGTCGCCGGGACGCTGCCAAAGGATTTGTTGGCAATCCACACCTGGCCGATCACTTCGGCGGCGGTGAGGTTGCTATTGAAGCCTTGCTTGCCGGTGGAGCAGAAACTGCAGTCCAGGGCACAGCCTGCCTGGGACGAAACGCACAAGGTGCCGCGTTTGCCCTGGGGAATGTATACGGTCTCGACGCAGCTGCCGGACGCCACGCGCACCACCCACTTACGGGTGCCGTCGCTGGAGATGTCCTCGCTCACCACTTCAGGACCACGGACCTCAGCAATGGCCTTGAGCTTGTCGCGCAGGGCCTTGCTGACGTTCGTCATGGCGTCGAAATCGTCAACGCCAAAGTGGTGAATCCACTTCATTACCTGACCGGCACGGAAACGCTTCTCCCCGATTGAGTCGAAGAATTTCTCCATTTCCGGCTGAGTCAGACCCAGCAGGTTGGTTTTAACAGTCGATGTAGTCATGGATTCACCCTCACTCTTTAAGCCGATGCTTAGCGAGCGGTTACTTCAGTAGCAGCGAAAAAGTAAGCGATTTCGCGAGCAGCAGCGGCTTCGGAGTCCGAACCGTGAACAGCGTTGGCGTCGATGGACTCAGCGAAGTCAGCACGGATGGTGCCGGCAGCTGCTTCTTTAGGGTTGGTAGCGCCCATCAGCTCACGGTTCAGAGCGATAGCGTTTTCGCCTTCCAGAACCTGAACAACAACAGGACCGGAGATCATGAAGGCAACCAGGTCGCCGAAGAAGCCACGAGCGCTGTGCTCAGCGTAGAAGCCTTCAGCTTCAGCCTTGGACAGTTGCTTGAGTTTCGAAGCTACAACCTTCAGGCCGGCTTTTTCGAAACGAGTGGTGATCTCGCCGATGACGTTTTTTGCAACAGCGTCAGGCTTGATGATGGAGAAAGTACGTTGAACAGCCATGGTGTAACTCCAGAAACGGTAATTTACGAAAAATTAAACCCGCGAATTATACGCGGGTTATTGGGTATTGCCTAACTGCGTAAGGGAGGCGTCAGTCCTGTTCTTCTTTCCAGGCAGTCTGGATAGCCTCCAGGACCTTCTCGCCACCGCGATCCCGCTCATCTTCAAACCCCGGCAAAGCGATGACCATGTCACGCAAAGCGACAAAGTTCAGCGAATAGGGGTCCAGATCCGGATGACCATCAGCCAACAGAATGGCGATTTCTTGTACATCAACCCATTTCAGGCTCATGACATTTCCTTGAATCAATGCGGCGCTTCGGCAGCATGGTTGAGCGAATACTTCGGAATTTCGACAGTGATGTCTTCCGTCCCGACCTTTGCCTGACAGCTTAGGCGCGATTGCGCCTCAAGGCCCCATGCCCGATCAAGAAAGTCCTCCTCCAGCTCATCCGCTTCTTCAAGGGAGTTGAAACCCTCACGAATGATGCAATGGCAGGTAGTGCAAGCGCAGACACCGCCGCAGGCACTCTCGATTTCGATGTGGTTGTCATGGGCAACTTCGAGGATGGACTTGCCGGTCTCAGCCTCCACAACCATACCGTCCGGGCAATGCTCGGCGTGTGGCAGAAAAATGACCTGCGGCATTAATTATTCCTCGATTTCATTCAGGTTGCGCCCGGCCAGTGCGGCTTTCACCGTCTGATCCATGCGGCGGGCAGCAAAAGCATCGGTCACTTGCGACAGACGCTTGGTCTGCTGCTCGATGGCATAACCATCGGTGCCCTTCATCAGTTCGGCCAGTTCCTGCATCTGCAGGTCGATGACCATACGCTCTTCGGCATCCAGCAGACGTTCGCCATCGACGTCCAAGGCGCCCTGCACAGCTTCAAGCAGGCGCTGGGCATCCACTTGCTGCTCACGCAGCACGCGGGCGACCTTGTCGTCACCGGCATACTGGAACGAGTCCTTGAGCATCTTGGCGATTTCGCCGTCGGTCAGACCGTAGGACGGCTTGACCTGGATGCTGGCCTCAACGCCCGAGCCCAGCTCACGCGCAGCCACATTCAGCAGGCCGTCGGCGTCAACCTGGAAGGTCACGCGAATCTTCGCAGCACCCGCCACCATCGCCGGGATGCCGCGCAATTCGAAGCGCGCCAGGGATCGGCAATCGCTGATCAGCTCGCGCTCGCCTTGCAGCACGTGGATCATCATGGCCGTCTGGCCATCTTTGTAGGTGGTGAAGTCCTGGGCACGGGCGACGGGGATGGTGGTATTGCGTGGAATCACCTTCTCCATCAGGCCGCCCATGGTTTCCAGCCCCAGGGACAACGGAATCACGTCAAGCAGGAGCAGTTCGCCACCATCACGCTTGTTGCCCGCCAACGTGTCGGCCTGGATTGCAGCGCCGATGGCAACGACTTGATCCGGGTCGATTTCCGTCAGCGGCTGACGACCAAAAGCTTCGGCCACTGCCTCGCGAACACGTGGTACGCGGGTAGAACCGCCGACCATGACCACGGCACCCACATTTTCCAGCTCGACACCGGAATCACGCACAGCGCGACGGCAGGCTTTAAGACTGCGGGCGACCATCGGTTCGATCAACGAATCGAAGGCTTCGCGAGTCAGCCGGGCCGACCAGTTGCCGTAGGACACTTCAACAGATGCCGCATCAGTCAGAGCTTCTTTGGCGGCGCAGGCGGCTTGCAGCAAGTTGCGCTGGGCGCCCGGGTCCAGGTCGGCCGACAAGCCGGCGCTGGTGATGATCCAGCCAGCGATAGCGTGATCGAAGTCATCGCCGCCCAGGGCGCTGTCGCCACCGGTCGCCAACACTTCAAAGACGCCGCCGGTCAGGCGCAGGATCGAGATATCAAAGGTGCCGCCGCCCAGGTCATAGATCGCAACCAGGCCCTCGGCGTGCTGATCCAGGCCATAGGCCACGGCGGCGGCTGTCGGCTCGTTGAGCAAGCGCAGCACATTCAGGCCGGCGAGTTTTGCCGCATCCTTGGTGGCTTGGCGCTGGGCGTCGTCGAAATAGGCCGGAACCGTGATCACCGCACCGACCAGTTCGCCACCCAAAGTGGTTTCCGCACGCTGGCGCAGTACCTTGAGAATTTCGGCTGACACTTCCACAGGGCTTTTCGGGCCTTGTACGGTGTCGATAAATGGCATGTGGGATTCGCCGCCGACAAAGCGGTAAGGCAGTTGATCACCCAATTGCTTGACGTCGGACAGCCCACGACCCATCAAGCGCTTGACCGACAGCACGGTATTCAACGGATCGGCAGACGCTGCCCGCTTGGCCGACTCACCGACTTCGGTGCGATCAGCGTGATAGCGCACGGCAGAGGGCAGGATCACCTGGCCATCGGCGTCGGGCAGCGGCTCGGACAGGCCGCTGCGCAAGGCAGCAACCAGGGAATTGGTGGTGCCCAGGTCAATCCCGACCGCCAGGCGACGCTGGTGTGGTTGAGGGCTTTGGCCGGGTTCGGCGATTTGCAGTAGGGCCATGGTAATCAGGTCTTATCTGTCTATCAGGCGTGCATCACGGGCAGCACACTGGGTTAATCGTCGAGGCGCTCTTCTAGCTGGCGCACTTCGTAGGTGAGCTTGTCGAGGAACTGCATGCGCCGCATCAGGCGCTCGGCCTGCTCACGTTGCGCTGCGTCATCCCAACAGGCTGCGAAGCTTTCGTTGAGCTCATCCTGGGCCACTTTCAGACGACGCTTGAAGACTGCGACACCTGCCAGATCGGCTTCGTCCTGCAAGTCTTCGAGTTCTTCGCGCCACTGCATCTGCTGCATCAGGAAATCCGGATCGTGCACCGTGACTTCCAATGGCAACTCGCCCCCCTTCATCGCGAGCAGGTAACGCGCACGCTTCGGAGGACTTTTGAGAGTCTGATAGGCCTCGTTGAGGCTGGCCGACTGCTCCAGCGCCAGGCGTTGCTCACGCTCGGAAGCATCAGCGAAGCGGTCCGGATGCACCCCACGCGCCAATTCTCGATAGCGCGTGGCGAGCTGCTCAAGGTCCAGCCGAAAGCTCGGCTGCAGCTCGAATAAAGCGAAATGACAAGGAGTACCCACAAATAGCCTCAGATGTTGAAGCTTTCGCCGCAGCCACACTCACCGCGCACGTTGGGGTTGTTGAACTTGAAGCCTTCGTTCAACCCTTCCTTGACGAAATCGAGCTCGGTGCCGTCGAGATAAGTCAGGCTTTTAGGATCGATGATCACTTTCTCGCCGTGACTTTCGAAGACCTGGTCTTCCGCAACCACCTCGTCGACGAACTCCAGCACATAGGCAAGGCCGGAACAGCCTGTGGTGCGCACACCCAGACGAATCCCCTCACCTTTACCGCGCCCATCCAGGGAGCGCCGCACGTGCCGTGCAGCCGCTTCCGTCATGCTGATAGCCATCGTTGACTCCTTACTCGTCGCCAAATGCTTAGATCAAGCCTTTCTTCTGCTTGTAGTCGCGAACGGCTGCCTTGATGGCATCCTCTGCGAGTACGGAGCAGTGAATTTTCACTGGCGGCAAGGCCAGTTCTTCGGCCAGCTGAGTGTTCTTGATGGTCTCTGCTTCATCCAGAGTCTTGCCTTTCATCCACTCGGTCGCCAGGGAGCTGGAGGCGATAGCCGAACCGCAGCCATACGTCTTGAACTTGGCATCTTCGATGATGCCCTGCTCGTTGACCTTGATCTGCAGGCGCATCACATCACCGCACGCCGGAGCGCCGACCATGCCGGTGCCGACATCAGGGTCTTCCGCGTTCATCTTGCCGACGTTGCGCGGGTTTTCGTAGTGGTCGATGACCTTTTCGCTGTAAGCCATGGTACTGAATCCTCACTCATCAGGGCCGCTCTGGAACCCTGTAGAAACGCCTGCGTTTTCCGCCACGTTCCTACAGAGCTTGGGTGGCGGCTTCTATATTTAGTGTGCCGCCCACTCGATCTTGGAAATATCGACACCGTCTTTGAACATGTCCCACAGCGGCGACAGAGTGCGCAGCTTGTTGACGGCTTCGCAGACTTTCTGCGCGGCGTAGTCGACTTGCTCTTCAGTGGTGAAGCGGCCGAAGGTAAAGCGGATCGAGCTGTGTGCCAGCTCGTCGTTGCGGCCCAGGGCACGCAGTACATACGAAGGCTCAAGGGAGGCCGAGGTGCAGGCCGAACCGGACGAAACTGCCAGGTCCTTGAGCGCCATGATCAGCGACTCGCCTTCGACGTAGTTGAAGCTCAAATTCAGGTTGTGCGGTACACGGGCGGTCATGCTGCCGTTGATGTACAGCTCTTCAAGGTTCTCGACCTGCTTGTAGAAGCGATCGCTCAGGGCCTTGATGCGCACGTTTTCGGCAGCCATGTCTTCCTTGGCTACACGGAAGGCTTCGCCCATGCCGACGATCTGGTGGGTCGCCAGGGTGCCCGAACGCATGCCGCGCTCGTGACCGCCGCCGTGCATGGTGGCTTCGATACGCACACGCGGTTTACGGCTCACGTACAGGGCGCCGATGCCTTTAGGACCATAGGTCTTGTGGGCAGAGAACGACATCAGGTCGACTTTCAGTTTCGACAGGTCGATATCGACCTTGCCAGTGGACTGAGCGGCGTCGACGTGCAGCAACACACCTTTGGAGCGGGTCAGCTCGCCGATGGCTGCGATGTCGTTGATGGTGCCGATTTCGTTGTTCACGTGAATCACGGAAACCAGGATGGTGTCTTCACGCAGGGCCGCTTCGATCATGGCCGGGGTGACGATACCGTCGGTGGTTGGCTCAAGGTAGGTGACCTCGAAACCTTCACGCTCCAGTTGGCGCATGGTGTCCAGGACAGCCTTGTGCTCAATCTTGGTGGTGATCAGGTGCTTGCCTTTGGTCGCGTAGAAATGCGCGGCGCCCTTGATTGCCAGGTTGTCGGATTCGGTGGCGCCCGAGGTCCAGACGATTTCGCGTGGATCGGCGTTGACCAGATCGGCGACTTGGCGACGAGCGTTCTCGACCGCTTCCTCGGCTTTCCAGCCGAATACGTGGGAACGGGAGGCCGGGTTGCCGAAGTTTCCGTCAACCAGCAGGCATTCGCTCATCTTTTGCGCGACACGCGGATCAACCGGGGTGGTCGCTGAGTAATCAAGGTAAATCGGCAATTTCATGGACTTTCTCCTAAATCAGGCTGGCTGGCGTGCCGTTAGCTCTTCGGCTGTCACTCGACGGCGGACGCTTCAATCTTGTCCAGACGCGGCGCCTTGGTGTTGCAACGGCGCTGGTCCTGACGCTGGGCTACTTCTTGCACCTCACGGCGAGTCACAAGATCAGCCAAGCTGATACCACTCAAAAACTCATGGATCTGCAGACTCAAGTCACACCACAGGTGGTGCGTCAGGCAGGTGTCGCCGGCGTGGCAGTCACCCAGACCCTGGCATTTGGTGGCATCAACGGATTCGTTCACCGCGTCGATCACCTGGGCTACCTGGATGCCCTGCATATCGCGGGACAGCTGGTAACCGCCACCCGGCCCACGCACACTGGAAACCAAGTTGCTACGGCGCAATTTGGCAAACAGTTGCTCGAGGTAGGACAGGGAAATGCCTTGGCGCTCGGAGATATCGGCCAGGGACACCGGCCCAGTTTGCGCGTGCAAGGCCAAGTCAAGCATGGCGGTCACCGCGTATCGGCCTTTTGTAGTCAGTCTCATGGACAAGTACCAAGGTGTTTCAGAATGGGAGCGAGTATGCGATTCCCGAGTATTTAAGTCAACTATAAGACCTAGTACTTTAGTCAGGATTACCCGTAAAAAGGGCGCGCGAATCATAGCAGGATGGGGTGGGGACGAACAGCGGGAACAGGGCCAACCCTCAATCTCAAGACCAATGGAGATCAAATGTAGGAGCTGGCTTGCCTGCGATTGCGGTGGATCAGCGGCTCAAAAGGTGGCCGGCAGACCGCTATCGCAGGCAAGCCAGCTCCCACAGGGATTTTACCAGTCTTGAAATCTAGCCAGCCTTGGTGGCACCGGCTTCATCCTTGATCTCGGCAAAGTCCTCTTCGCGCAACTCTGGCAACTCTTTGGCACAGTAGGGGCTGCCGAGATCCTTCAGCGCACCACACATACCATCCAGCTTGCCATCCACCGCCTGCAAGTGATCGAGCAACTGGCCGATGGCGCGCGCCACCGGGTCAGGCATGTCCTCGCTGACGCCGTAGGCATCGAAGCCAATCTTCTCAGCCATGGCCTTACGCTTGGCCTCCTGCTCATCACCCACTTCCGGCTTGACGATGATTCGACCAGGGATACCGACAACCGTAGCGCCTGGAGGAACAGCCTTGGTCACCACCGCATTGGAACCGACCTTGGCACCCGCCCCCACAGTGAAAGGACCGAGTACCTTGGCCCCTGCCCCCACCACAACGCCATCACCCAGCGTCGGGTGGCGCTTGCCTTTGTTCCAAGTGGTACCACCCAGCGTCACACCCTGATAAAGGGTCACATCATCACCAATCTCGGCTGTTTCACCAATGACGATGCCCATGCCGTGGTCGATAAAGAAGCGGCGCCCCACCTTGGCTCCCGGATGAATCTCGATCCCAGTCAACCAACGACCAAAGTTCGACACCAGCCGCGCCAGCCATTTCCAGCCCATACCCCACAGGGCAGCGGACAGGCGGTGAATCCAGATTGCATGCATGCCTGGATAGCAAGTCAGCACTTCAAAGGCGTTGCGCGCCGCCGGGTCACGGTGGAAAACACTCTGGATATCTTCTCGCAAACGCTCGAACATTTTTAATCCTTCCGCTTAAGAAGCTCACCACGGGCCGCTTTTTGGGTTTCCGTGAGGATGCCACGCAATATATTCATTTCTGCTCGACTGACCGAGCTGCGCCCGTACAGGCGACGCAGGCGCGCCATCAAGTGCCGTGGTTTTTCGGGATCGAGGAACTCGATGGCCACCAGGGTTTGTTCCAGGTGTTCATAGAAACGCTCCAGCTCATCCATAGTGGCCAATTCGCCACTCTTGGTCGATGCGACCTCTTCCTTCTCCACTTTGCTTGGTTGGCCAGCCGCCGCCAGCCAGGCCATGCGCACTTCGTAGGTCAGCACTTGCACCGCCGCCCCAAGGTTCAGCGAACTGAACTCCGGGTCTGATGGAATGTGCACGTGGTAATGACATCGCTGCAGCTCTTCATTGGTCAGGCCGGAATCTTCACGACCGAATACCAGGGCGATTTCAGCACCTCCGGCCGCCTCCTCCACCACTTTGGAACCGCATTCACGCGGGTCCAGCAGCGGCCAAGGGATACGGCGATCGCGGGCACTGGTGCCGAGCACCAGGTTGCAGCCGACCAAGGCGTCTTCTAAGGTGGCGACGACCTGGGCTTTTTCAAGGATGTCATTGGCGCCGGATGCACGGGCATCGGCCTCGTGGTGCGGGAACACACGCGGTTCGACCAGCACCAGGCGCGTCAGCCCCATGTTTTTCATGGCTCGCGCCACCCCGCCGATGTTGCCGGGATGACTGGTATTGACCAAGACGACACGAATGTTTTGCAGCAAGGGAGGCGCTCTCGGACACGGGAAAGGGGAGCAAATCTTACAGAACAGCCTAAGGTTATGCCATGAAAGCTAACGTCGTCCTTCACCTGAAGAAAGTTTCTGCTAGAATGCCCGGCTTTCTTTAACAACCTTAGGTGACACATCCATGCAGCCCATGCTGAATATCGCGCTGCGCGCCGCCCGCAGCGCCAGTGAATTGATCTTCCGCTCCATCGAGCGCCTGGATACCATCAAGGTCGACGAAAAAGACGCCAAGGATTATGTATCCGAGGTGGATCGCGCCGCCGAACAGAAAATCATCGACGCGCTGCGCAAGGCCTACCCTACCCACGGCATCCTCGGCGAAGAAACCGGCCTGCACAAAGGTAGCGGCGAAGGCGAAGACTACCTGTGGATCATCGACCCACTGGATGGCACCACAAACTTCCTGCGCGGTATCCCGCACTTTGCCGTGAGCATCGCGTGCAAATACCGTGGCCGCCTGGAACACGCCGTTGTTCTGGACCCAGTCCGCCAAGAAGAATTCACCGCCAGCCGTGGCCGTGGCGCCCAGCTGAATGGTCGTCGCCTGCGCGTCAGCGGCCGCACCAGCCTGGACGGCGCCCTGCTGGGTACCGGTTTCCCTTTCCGTGACGACCAGATGGATAACCTGGAAAACTACCTGGGCATGTTCCGCGCCCTGGTTGGCCAGACTGCCGGCATCCGTCGCGCAGGCGCAGCGAGCTTGGACCTGGCCTACGTTGCCGCCGGTCGGTTTGATGCGTTCTGGGAGTCGGGCCTGTCCGAGTGGGACATGGCTGCTGGCGCCCTGTTGATCCAAGAGGCCGGCGGCCTGGTGAGCGACTTCACCGGCGGTCACGACTTCCTGGAAAAAGGCCACGTCGTTGCCGGTAACACCAAATGCTTCAAGGCAGTACTGACGGCGATCCAGCCGCACCTGCCGGCTTCGCTGAAGCGCTAAGTGAGCGAGCACAAAAAAGCACCCCTCGGGGTGCTTTTTTTATGCCTGGGATCAGGGAAAAACCCAATACAAATGAACCAAACACAGCCCACATTTGAGCGATACAAGGCTCGGGATTACTACTGGTTCTGGCCGAGAATCAGTCGACCTTCTTTGTCGACTGGAATCTGGCTACCAGGATCACGCTCCATACGCACGGTGCCTTCCTTGCCATCCAGGTTGTAACGCACGTCATAGCCGACAACCTTGTCACTGATGTCATTAACGGTATTACAGCGAGTTTGTGTGGTGGTGTAGGTGTCGCGGTTCTGCATGCCTTCCTGAACCTTGTTACCAGCGTAACCGCCACCGACCGCACCGGCCACGGTGGCCAGTTTCTTGCCATTACCACCACCGACCTGGTTACCCAACAAGCCACCGGCCAGCGCACCGACCACAGTGCCGATGATCTGATGCTGATCTTCTACAGGCTTCTGCCGCGTCACGGCAACGTCTTTGCAGACCTCACGCGGCGTTTTGATCTGGGTTTTGACCGGCTGTACCGCCAGTACTTGCGCATACTCAGGGCCGCTTTTTACCAGGCTGTAGGTGGCAACAGCGCCCCCGGCAGTCACACCGACAGCACCCAGTACCGCACCAACCAGCAACGACTTGTTCACATGAACCTCCTGACCATCACAAGCGGACTGAAACGTCCGCGCTATACCCAGCCTTGGAGCAAAAAAAAAGGCGCGAGTTCAATACTCGCGCCTTCTTTGTAACAGCAGATCAACAAACGCCCATCAAGGACGGTCGTCGACCTCCTTGCCGGTAGCAGCAGGAGGGATCAAGTCTTCGCTGTTGAGGTTCAGCCAGATCAGCACCACGTTGGCGATGTAGATCGACGAGTAGGTGCCCGCCAGAACGCCGATGAACAGCGCCAGGGAGAAGCCCCACAGGTTGTCGCCACCGAAGATCATCAGCGCCGCAATCGCCAACAGCGTGGAGATCGACGTCGCCATGGTCCGCAGCAGGGTCTGGGTAGTGGAGATGTTGATGTTCTCGATCAACGTCGCCTTGCGCAGTACGCGGAAGTTCTCACGAACCCGGTCGAATACCACGATGGTGTCGTTGAGGGAGTAACCAATGATCGCCAGCACCGCAGCCAGCACGGTCAGGTCGAAGGTAATCTGGAAGTACGCCAGGATACCCACGGTCACGATCACGTCGTGGATCAGCGACACAATGGCGCCGACACCGAACTTCCACTGAAAGCGGAACGCCAGGTAGATCATGATGCCGACCAGCGCCATCAGCATGCCAAGGCCGCCCTGGTCGCGCAGCTCTTCACCCACTTGCGGGCCCACGAACTCGACGCGCTTGACCGATGCTGGGTTGTCGCCGCCGACCTTCTGCAAGGCCTCGGCTACCTGGTGACCCAACTGCGGATCTTCGCCCGGCATACGCACCAGCAGGTCAGTGGTTGCACCGAAGCTCTGCACGATGGCTTCGTGATAGCCAGCCTTGACCAGCTCACTGCGCACCAAGGTGACGTCAGCCGGCTTCTCGTAGGTCAGCTCGATGAGCGTACCGCCGGTGAAATCCAGACCGTAGTTCAGGCCCTTATGGAACCAGCTGAACAACGCCAGAACGGTAAGGAGCACGGTGACGCCGAACGCAATGTTGCGAACGCCCATGAAGTTGATTGTACGTAACATGGCAGCCCCTTAAATCCACAACTTCTTGAAGTCACGCCCGCCAAAGATCAGGTTGACCATTGCGCGGGTCACCATGATGGCCGTGAACATCGAGGTAAAGATACCGAGGGACATGGTGACCGCAAAACCCTTGACCGGGCCGGTGCCCATGGCAAAGAGAATCCCGCCGACCAGCAAAGTGGTCAAGTTGGAGTCGAGAATCGCGGTAAATGCCCGGCCGAAGCCTTCGTTGATTGCACGCTGCACGGTCATGCCCGCCGCGATCTCTTCACGAATCCGCGAGAAGATCAGTACGTTGGCGTCTACCGCCATACCCATGGTGAGTACGATACCGGCGATACCTGGCAGGGTCAGTGTAGCGCCCAGCAGCGACATCAGGGCCAGCAGCATCACCATGTTGCCCGCCAGGGCCACGGTGGCGATGATACCGAAGAAGCGGTAGATGGCGATGATGAACAGGGAAACGAACAGCATGCCCCACAAGGCGGCATCGATACCCTTGGTGATGTTGTCGGCACCCAGGCTCGGGCCAATGGTACGTTCTTCAGCGAAGTACATCGGAGCCGCCAGGCCACCAGCACGCAACAGCAATGCCAGTTCGGACGACTCACCCTGGCCATTCAGGCCAGTGATGCGGAATTGAGCACCCAGCGGCGACTGGATGGTCGCCAGGCTGATGATCTTCTTTTCTTCCTTGAAGGTCTGCACCGGCACGTCTTTCTCGACACCGTCGACCACTTGCTTGGTGTAGGTAGTGACCGGACGCTGCTCGATGAAGATCACCGCCATGCTGCGACCGACGTTGCTGCGCGTAGCGCGGCTCATCAGTTCACCACCGTGGCCATCCAGACGGATGTTCACTTCAGGGGTACCGTGCTCGCCGAAGCCAGCCTTGGCGTCGGTCACCTGGTCACCGGTGATGATCAGGCTACGCTCGATCAATGCAGGAGGACGGTTGCCTTCGCGGAACTCGAACTCCTCGGCAGTCGCGCGGGTAGCACCCGGCTCAGCAGCCAGACGGAACTCCAGGTTGGCCGTTTTACCCAGGATACGCTTGGCTTCAGCGGTGTCCTGCACGCCTGGCAGCTCAACTACGATACGGTTGGCGCCCTGGCGCTGAACGATCGGTTCGGCCACACCCAGCTCGTTGACGCGGTTACGTACCGTGGTCAAGTTCTGCTTGATGGAGTACTCGCGGATTTCCGCGATCTTGGCCGGGCTCATCGCCAGACGCAGTACAGCCTGACCATTCAGGTCAGCCGGTACGATGTCGAAATCATTGAAATTCTTGCGGATCAGGGCACGGGCCTGTTCGCGGGATGCTTCGTCAGAGAAGCCCAGCTGGATGGCGCCGTTGAGCTGCGGCAGGCTGCGATAACGCAACTTCTCTTTGCGCAGCAGGCTCTTCACGTCGCCTTCGTAGACTTTCAGGCGCGCGTCGAGGGCTTTGTCCATGTCGACTTCCAGCAGGAAGTGCACACCACCGGACAAGTCCAGGCCCAGCTTCATCGGGTGCGCGCCAATGCTGCGTAGCCATTGCGGGGTGGTCTGCGCCAGGTTGAGCGCGACTACGTAGTCGTCACCCATGGCCTTGCGCACGACATCCTTGGCTGGCAATTGGTCTTCTGCCTTGGTCAGGCGCAACAAGCCGCCCTTCGCACCAGCCGCCAATGTTGCCGCCTTGACCTGGATACCTGCGTCAGTGAGCGCTTTGCTCGCGCGGTCCAGGTCAGCCTGATTGACTTGCAGCGCAGTGCTGGCGCCAGTGATCTGGATCGCCGGGTCATCAGGATAGAGATTGGGAGCGGAATAAATAAAACCGATCGCCAGCACCGCCAGGATCAGTACGTATTTCCACAGAGGGTATTTGTTCAGCATCACGCCGCCCGCTTATAACGCGGGGCGCCTTGCGCGCCCCGTCGATTGGTAAAGGTTGTTACTCAGATCGCTTTGAGCGTGCCTTTTGGCAGCGTGGCGGCGATGGCGCCCTTCTGGAACTTCATTTCTACGGTGTCGGAGACTTCCAGGACCACGAAAGCGTCAGAAACCTTGGTGATCTTGCCAGCGATACCGCCGGTGGTCACAACTTCGTCACCTTTCTGCAGGCTGCCCAGCAGGTTTTTCTGCTCTTTGGCGCGCTTTGCCTGTGGACGCCAGATCATCAGGTAGAAGATGACCAGGAAACCGACCAGGAAAATCCACTCGAAACCACCGCCCATAGGGCCGGCAGCAGCAGGCGCAGCGGCGTCAGCCATGGCGTTAGAGATAAAAAAGCTCATTTAGCACTCCAGTTGCAAATAGTGAATCTTAGGGTCGGAAAACTCAGTCCAAGGGCGGCACAGGGAGCCCACGCTTGGCATAGAAGGCATCGACGAAGGCGGCCAATGTACCCTGTTGAATAGCCTCGCGCAAACCAGCCATCAGGACTTGGTAATGGCGCAAATTGTGGATGGTATTCAACATGCTACCCAGCATTTCCCCGCATTTGTCCAGATGGTGCAGATAAGCACGGGAGAAGTTCTGGCAGGTGTAGCAATCACAGGTGGGATCCAGCGGCGAATCATCATGGCGATGGAACGCGTTACGGATCTTGAGCACGCCTGTATCGATGAACAGATGCCCATTGCGGGCATTACGGGTTGGCATCACGCAATCGAACATGTCCACACCGCGGCGCACACCCTCTACGAGATCCTCCGGTTTGCCAACGCCCATAAGGTAACGAGGTTTGTCAGCGGGCATCAGGCCCGGCAGATAATCCAGCACCTTGATCATCTCGTGCTTGGGCTCGCCCACCGACAAACCGCCGATGGCCAGGCCGTCGAAGCCGATCTTGTCCAAGCCTTCCAGCGAGCGTTTGCGCAAGCTTTCATGCATACCGCCCTGCACAATGCCGAACAGTGCCGCGGTGTTATCACCGTGGGCATTCTTCGAACGCTGGGCCCAACGCAGCGACAGCTCCATGGAAACCCGTGCGACGTCTTCATCCGCTGGGTACGGCGTGCATTCGTCGAAAATCATCACGATGTCGGAGCCCAGGTCACGCTGCACCTGCATTGACTCTTCCGGGCCCATGAACACTTTGGAACCGTCTACCGGCGAGGCGAAGGTCACACCCTCCTCCTTGATCTTGCGCATGGCGCCCAGGCTGAACACCTGGAAACCACCCGAGTCGGTCAGGATCGGGCCTTGCCACTTCATGAAGTCATGCAGGTCGCCATGCTTCTTGATCACTTCCGTGCCCGGGCGCAGCCACAGGTGGAAGGTGTTGCCGAGGATGATCTCGGCGCCGGTGGCGACGATGTCACGCGGCAGCATGCCTTTTACGGTGCCATAGGTGCCGACCGGCATGAAGGCCGGGGTCTCCACCGTGCCGCGCGGAAAGGTCAGGCGACCACGACGGGCCTTGCCGTCGGTAGCGAGCAATTCAAACGACATACGACTCATAGTTGTTCCTCTGGGCCGCGTGGCGCCGGGTTACGGGTGATAAACATCGCATCACCGTAGCTGAAAAAACGGTACTCGTTGGCGATGGCGGCTTGATAAGCGGCCATGGTTTCCGGGTAACCGGCAAATGCCGACACCAGCATCAACAGCGTGGATTCCGGCAAATGGAAGTTGGTGACCAGGCAATCGACCACATGGAACGGCCGACCTGGGAAAATAAAGATATCGGTGTCGCCACTGAACGGCTTGAGCACGCCATCGCGCGCCGCGCTCTCCAGGGAGCGCACGCTGGTGGTGCCAACCGCCACCACACGACCGCCGCGCGCCTTGCACGCTTGAACGGCATCGACGACTTCCTGGCTGACTTCCAGCCATTCGCTGTGCATATGGTGGTCTTCGATCTTATCCACACGCACCGGCTGAAAAGTGCCGGCCCCCACGTGCAGGGTTACATAGGCGGTCTCGACGCCCTTGGCGGCAATCGCATCCAGCAGCGGTTGGTCGAAATGCAGCCCGGCAGTCGGCGCAGCCACCGCACCGAGGCGCTGGGAATACACCGTCTGATAGCGTTCGCGGTCCGCGTCTTCGTCGGGGCGGTCTATATAAGGAGGCAACGGCATATGGCCGACGCGATCCAGCAACGGCAGCACTTCCTCGGCGAACTTGAGTTCGAACAATGCATCATGACGCGCCACCATCTCGGCTTCGCCACCGCCATCGATCAAGATGGACGAGCCCGGTTTCGGCGACTTGCTCGAGCGCACATGGGCCAGCACACGGTGGCTGTCCAGCACCCGCTCCACCAGAATTTCCAGCTTGCCGCCGGACGCTTTCTGGCCAAACAGCCGTGCCGGAATCACCCGGGTATTGTTGAACACCATCAAATCGCCTGGGCGCAAATGCTCAAGCAAATCAGTGAATTGACGGTGTGCGAGGGCACCGCTGATCCCGTCCAGGGTCAGCAGTCGACTGGCGCGACGCTCGGCCAAAGGGTGGCGAGCGATCAGCGAATCAGGGAGCTCAAAAGTAAAGTCAGCAACGCGCATGATGGGGTTCGTCTAGCAGGGCCGGGAAGTCTAGCGGAAATAGTGAAAATTGACCATGAAACGTGATTGACCAACGGTAATCTCATCTCTATACTTCGCCGCCATTGAGCCCTGATGGCGGAATTGGTAGACGCGGCGGATTCAAAATCCGTTTTCGAAAGGAGTGGGAGTTCGAGTCTCCCTCGGGGCACCATCTTAAAGAAAGACCTTGAAATTCAAGGTCTTTTTTTTCGCCTGTCGAAAAGTGACCGGCACGCCAGTGGAGGTAGCGGGACCATGGAATTGTTGCTCGAAGCGGTTGCGTTGTTCGCCCTCAAACTGGTGCACGAAACTGAGGGTGGTAGCCCGGTTTTGCGGGATGACCCGGTGATGGTTGGGTATGATCGCGAGGTGTTTGGGTTGTTGGTGCGGCAGGGGGATTTGGTTGGGATTCAACTGAAGATCGCTGAGTGCATGACACTGGCGCTCGCCTCCCTGGGCGGCGCCGATACCGTGATGGGTCGCGAGCTGCAACGGTTGGCGGTGGACGTGCGCCAAGCGTCGACACTGGATGAACTCAATACCCCGCTCAGCGCACTCAAGGACTATCTGAAAGCTATTCTGTGAAGCACAAGCTAGCGCCGCCCTTCCACCGCCATCCGCACCGCCAACCCCATCAACACCGAGCCCATCACCCAGCGCTGCACCACCTGCCAACCCGGCCGGGTGACGAAAAATACCGCGATGGACCCGGCCATGGTGGCGATCACTGCGTTGACGCTCACGCTGATCATGATTTGTGTAAAGCCCAGCACCAGGGATTGCGTCAACACACTGCCATGGCCATTCGGGTCGATGAACTGGGGCAGCAGCGACAAATACATCACCGCCACCTTGGGGTTCAGCAGGTTGGTCACCAAGCCCATGGTGAACAGCTTGCGCGGGCTGTCCTGGGGCAAGTCCCGCACCTGGAACGGTGAGCGCCCACCCGGTTTGACCGCCTGCCAGGCCATATAGATCAAATACAACGCACCGCCAAAGCGCAGCGCGTCGTAGGCAAACGGCACGGCCATAACCAACGCCGTAATGCCCAATGCCGCGCACAGCATGTAAACCAGAAAACCCAGCGCCACGCCGCCCAGGGAAATCAACCCCGCCGTGCGGCCCTGGCAGATCGAGCGGGAGATGAGGTAAATCATGTTCGGACCGGGCGTCAGCACCATGCCGAGCGAGATCAGCGCATAGGCCAGCCAGTTGGACATTTCGGGCATTGTTTGGCTCCTGGATTTTTCTTCTGTCGGCATGAAACCCTTGGCCAACGTTGCGGTGTTGGGCGCCATGGTAGGGCGTCCAACAGCAGGCCGTTAGATACAGATTCGCGAGCAAAACGTCATACAGGCGCAGGCGCTTACTGCGCCGCTCACACAAGGACGGACACATGCTCGGCAAGCATCAGTCCACTTTTCCCGCCCATGCCATCGAACTCAGCCGACATCAACCTCTAGCCCCACCCTCATAGGCTCACTCCCCCACACAAGGAAGTGAGCCGGTCATGTCAGAGCGCTTTTACCCTCCCACTGAGGAGGAACAACTCAAACAGCGAATCCTGACCCCACAGCCATCGCGGGCGCCCTTTTCACCGCCGATTGCCTTATTCGAACCCGCACCTGCCCAACAGCCAGCACCCGCCAAACTGCCCGGTTGTACCTTCACCAAATCCTGCCAGTTGCCCGACGGCATCATTCGCTATAACGACCCCACCGGCCACGTACCGCTGGAGCTGATCAAGGAGTACGGCCATTTAAGCCTGTTGGGTGGGCGCGAAGTGGACAGCCAGGGCGTGGTAGCCCTGCGCAAGATCAGTGGCAGCGCCTTGCCCGTTGGGTTAGGTCAGTTGGCATTGCGTTCGGCGGTGTTGGACTCGGCAGCCGTGGCTGTCGAAACCGTGGCGGGAGGCCTGCTCGCGGGCTTGGTCGCACTGGTTTGGCCATCGGAGCTGGGCGACAGCGCGCTCTACAGCGATGAGCAATTGCGCTCACTGCAACGGGCACGGTCGCAGATGCGGTTGCATGTCGAACAACGTGAGGATGGCACGCTCAAGGGGTATGGGTTTTACACGGGCAACAACGCCGATTGGCAGATGATTGATGTGGTGCAGTTCCAACGCCGTGGCGAGCGGTTTATGGTGGATTTGGGTGAGGGAGCAGAGCTGATCTGGACGCCAGCGATTGATCCTGGCGACACGCTTGGCATTCCAGCACTGGAGGCTGCGCCGCAAGCGCCAGTGATGTGGATTTACCCGCCGACGGAGAAGGCTGCGCAGATTCTGGTGAACCCGGTTTATCCACCGGAGTATCGGGATTTTATTCTGGTGTTCCCGGTGGAGTCGGGGGTTCGGCCACTGTATGTGGTAGTGAGCATTAAGGCTGGAGATCACAAGTACCACAAGGCTCCGAGTACTGAACAAATAACTGGCTTTGAGAGCCTGATAAAAGCAAAACCCATGACTCCCAGACAAGGAGGCGCCGGCCTGAGAGAGCGCTGGATCGAGGAAAAAGGCCGGAGGATCTATGAGTGGGACTCCCAACATGGGGAGTTGGAAGTTTATCTAGCAAGCGATGGGAGCCATATAGGTGCGTTCAACCACATAACCGGTGAGCAGCTAAAAGGGCCGAAGAAAAAACGAAACATCAAAAAATATCTGTGAGGGATACATGGGACTAAAAGTGAGACTGGAATGGTTCGACAGAACCACCGAGTGTCTAAGCGGTACAGAGGACTCAGCGGACTTAGGAGACGACTACTCCGTGATTTCCAAGCTTGGGCTGTCGCCAAATGAGGACATCAATAACGGTATGTTTGAGCTGCGCCGGGAGTGGATATCACTGATACAGGAACACTTTTCTCATGAAATTGCTCTTTCAGAAAGCGACTACTTCATCGCGTTTGATTACGAAGATGCATACGAATAACGCAGGCGTAGAGGGCTCAGTTTCATGCGCAGACTGTCACTGACCAATAAAAAACTCCGCAATATCCCCAGGCACCTCAGAGCCCTGACCCGCTGGGCAGACAGCTTCGAAGGCTGCTTCTACCAAGAGTTACCGCCGCAACCCGACTACGTAAATATAAAAATCCCAGTTATCGAAAATCTTGTTGAAGGCAAACAAACCACACCGAAAACTCTGGCGCACTGCGCTCAACAGTTGATCAAGGTTGCAGGCCACCTGGTTGAAGCACGATCAGACGATGATCCTGAGTGCTGGATTATCGCCTGCGTCATGGTCCCGGACATGTTCTCAAGCCGAGTCTGTGTCTACACCGACAAAGCACGTGTGCTCGGTCACACCCAACCATTCGACTACGAGTATTTCCGCCAAATTCGCATCACCGGCCGAAGCCTGGCCCGCGAATGGGGATTGGTCGTTCCGCCAGGCCTGCGCGAAGTTGGTTTTCACTTCATCCACGAGGACGAAAATGGAAACATCTTCGAGTCAGAACATTGGTACTTCGGCGAAGTCAGCACGGCCGATGAAGACACTGGCGGAAGACGCTGGAGGTATCAAACCTTCAGGTCCTTCCAAACGCAACACCCGCAATTGTTCGGTCAGTCCGTTTAACCCGCCTTCACCTCCTCCTTGTCCACCCAATGCCGTCACCAACACTGGCGTAATTGCCAATAGATAGGTTTTCAAAATGGCGATGAAAATTAGATTGCGGTGGTACGAAAAGCACTACGATGACTTGAAGGCAGGTGAGTATTCAGCGGATCTCGAAGACCCAGATAGCGTTTTTGAAGCATTGGGATTAGGTGAGGAGACTGCAATATATGCCGACGCATTCAACGTGCTGCCTAATTGGATAACAATTCTCCAACCGTACTTCCAGCACATGATTGATCCAGGCCAATTCGACTACCAAATTTCCTTCCGCTACCAAGGCACCTGGCCACCGCCTCCAAAGCAACCTAAGAAGGAGTCTTGATGCAATGAAACCTACACCGCAAAAGCCCCTTCTCTATCGCTCAGTCAACACCCGTAGCCTCTAGCGCGCAAACGGCGAGTGACAGCGATACGAGCATTTTGGCCTGCCAGGCATACCGAGGTGATCCCATCGCAGCCTCGCCGGGGCTCGACAGCTCCCACAGGGGATCGGAGGTGCGACCGTTTCAGGTGCTTTCAAACACCAACCGCACACACAACCCACCCCGCGCACGGTTATGCAGCGCCAACCGCCAACCAATCTTGCCAACGATCATTTGCACAATCGCCAACCCCAACCCCGCACCATTGGCGTTGCCTTGACTGTAAAACCGCTCGAACAGGCGCTCCATTTGCGCCTCATCAATGCCCGGGCCTTGGTCTTTCACGCTCAGGCAATGAGTGCCAATTACCACTTTCACTTCACTGCCCGCTGGTGAAAAGTTGAGGGCGTTGGTCACCAGGTTTTGCAGCGCGATGGCCATCGCCACCGGCTCGGTTTCCACCCAACATTCCTCATCGCCTTCGAGCACCAGTTCCACGCCTTTTTCCAAGGCCAGCGGTGTCAGTTCGGCCAGTTCTTCGCGCACCAGTTCGGTCAGTTGCACACGGCTGCGCACGGGGTTGTTCAACTGGGGTTCGATGCGCGCCATGGTCAGCAATTGGCTGCCAATGCGGGTGGCGCGGTCGACGCCGTTGACCAGGAAGTCCAACGCCTCACGGCGCTGCTCCTCGGTGCCGGCGCTTTGTGCGTTTTGTGCGTGAATGCGCAAGATCGCCAACGGGGTGCGCAGTTCGTGAGCTGCGTCGGCGATAAAGCGGCGCTCGCGCTCCAGCAGGTCGTCGATCTGCACCAGCAGACGGTTCAGCGCGGTTTGCATGGGTTCCAGATCGGTCGGCAGCGGTTTGAGTTGCAAGGGTTGCAGGGTGGCGGTGTTGCGCCCGCGAATCGACGACACCATGGCGCGCAGGGGCTTGAGGCCCCAGCCGATGGCCAGCCAGATCAATACGGTCAGCAGTGGCACGCCGATCAAGGTGGGCCAGAGGGTATGGCGCATGATGCGCTCAATCACGTCTTGGCGAATGTCGTCGCGCTCGCCCACCCAAATCAGCAGGCCTTGTTGCGGGTCGGCCAGGAGGAAGGCACACCAATCATTGCCATTTTCCAGGATGTCGTGGGCGCCGAGCGTGGCCGGTGGCGCGGCGAGCACGGGGGCTTCGGCAGAGCGCATCAGCAGCTCACCGTTGCTGCGCCATACCTGGAAGGTCAGCCGGGTTTCATAGGGGTGGGCCACGCCCTCTTCGCCCACCCGGCTCATGGCCTGGTCGAACGCCTCATACAGGCGGTTCCAATCCGCATCGCCGGGGTCGCGCTGGCGCAGCACGCCTTGCAGCAGACGAGCGCTTTGGGCGAGTTGGGCGTCATAGACTTCTTCGATTTCATGGTGGCTGTCACGCAGCACCAGCCAACTGATAAGCGCATCGCCCAGCAGGATCAACACCAGCACGGGAATGAGGATGCGCGCGCGAACCGAATTCATGGTTTAAGCACCAGCACATAACCGACGCCACGTACGGTGCGGATCAGCTCGGTGGATAACTTTTTGCGTAAGTTATGGATCAGCACTTCCAAGGTATTGCTCTCAACCCGGTCTTGCCAGCCATACAACGCACGGGACAGCCGCTCACGAGTCACCACTTTGCCGGGGCGTACCATCAGTTGATGCAGCAGTTGGTATTCCATCGGGGTGACGATGATGTCTTCGTCCTGGTAACGCACTTGTTGGGTGGACGGCTCGAGGCTGATACCGGCATGTTCCAATATGGGTTGGGCGCGGCCCTGACTGCGGCGCAACAGGGCGCGCACGCGAGCCTTGAGCTCTTGGACGTCGAACGGTTTGATCAGGTAGTCATCGGCGCCAGCATCCAGCCCGGCGATACGTTCGGCGGTGCCGTCGCGGGCAGTGAGGATCAGCACCGGCACGTCATGTTGCTCGGCGCGTAGTTGCTGCAACAGATCCAAGCCATCCAGGCGTGGCAAGCCGAGGTCGAGCAGCAGCAAGTCAAAGCTTTCCGTGCGCAAGGCATGCAAGGCACTGAGGCCGTCTTGCAGCCAATCCAATGTGTAGCCATCAGAGCCCAATGCCATGCGAATCCCTTGGCCGAGGGCACGATCATCTTCGACGAGGAGTAGGCGCATAGCAGAATCTCTGTAGGAATCGGCCGCATCATGCCGGGTTCCAGCGCGGGCTATTCCGGGAAAGGTGTTACGGCGCATTGCCAACTAAGGTTGCACTAAGGTTGGTTTTGCACTGTGCAGCCTCCTACCCAAGCGATGAGTTCCTGACAGGCTTTCTATGCGCTCCGCCTTACTGATCTGCAGCCTGCTCGCGATATTTTTCGCCGCGTGGCAAAGCCATCCGCCCCACACATTGGCCCCCTTCGCCCAAGCCAGCCCGAACAACACACCGGCTACGACAGCCCCGCAGTACACCAGCCGTTTTGTGTCTTCGCAGCTCACCGACTTTGTGCACTCCTCATCCGTCACCGCCCTGCCCGGCGGCGACTTGATGGCCGTGTGGTTCGCCGGTTCCCGCGAAGGCGCCGCCGATGTGCAGGTGCGTACCGCACGTTTTGATGCGCTCAGCGGCGAATGGGGTGCCGAGCAGGTATTGGCTACGCGGGAAAGTACACGCGATGGCACCCAGCGCTATATCCGCAAGCTGGGCAACCCGGTGATCGCCTTGGGGCCGGATAACCGCCTGTGGATGTTTTACGTGTCGGTATCAGTCGGTGGCTGGGCCACCAGTGCGATCAATCTGATGGTATCGGAGGACCTGGGCGCCACCTGGACAGCCCCGAGGCAACTGGTGACCTCACCGTTCTTTAACATCAGCACGCTGGTGCGTGCCGCGCCGGTGTTCCACGCCGACGGCTCCATCGGCCTGCCGGTGTATCACGAGTTCATGGGCAAGTTTGCCGAGTACCTGTACTTGAGCGCCGACGGCGCGGTGATCGATAAATTCCGCATCAGTCGCGGTAAACATTCCTTGCAACCCACCATCGTGCCGCAGGATGGTCAACGCGCAGTGGCGATGTTGCGCTACGCCGGTGAAACCCATCACCGCGTGCTGGCCAGCCGCACCGAGGATGCAGGGCAAACCTGGAGTGAGCCCTACCCACTGGAGCCGGCCAACCCCAACTCCTCGCTCGCGGCGGTGGCCACCCAGGACGATGGTTTGCTGGTGGCCCTCAATGACCTGCAAGACGGCCGCTTCAAGCTCAGCCTGTACGGCACCGACGCTCGGCTCAGCCAATGGCGCAACCTGATCGATCTGGACGAGTCCCCCGACCCGCTCGGCCAACCGTTCGCCCCCGAGGCGTACAAAGAGATCATCGGCGAAGGCTTCCGGGCCTCCAGCGGCGCCCGGCGCCTGCCGTTGGAACAACGTTTTCTGAGCAACCTGGATTACCGCGTGTGCAAACCCCGCGGCTGTGATTTCGAGTACGAATACCCGTACTTCAGCCGCAGCCCGGATGGCATGTATCACTTGGTGTACTCGTGGAATAACACCTTTATCAAACATGTCAGCTTCAACGAAGCCTGGCTGGCGGAGCGTCTGTGATGGTGTCGCTGTGGCAAGCCCATTTGAGTTTTGTGCTGTTGGGGTTTGTGCTGTTGAGCACGTTTCGAATGACCTCGCGATGGCGACCATGGTTGTTGCCGGTGCTGGTGGCGCTCAGTGTTGTCCCGGTGAATGAACTGCCCTTGGCGGCGTATGTGCGCAGCTATACCGATGACCTGGCGATCAGCACGCTGGTGTTGCTGGCGTGGGTCGCGCTGTGCCGGTTGGGGCTGTTGCAGCCGCTTGACCGCCCGCACCAGTTGCAACTGTTGATGCTGTTTGGGGGCCTGAGCCTGCTGCTGTATCCGGCCACGATGGGGCTGACGTATGTCGATCCTTATCGTTGGGGTTTCAACCCTCGGCCGATGATTGTGCTGGTAGGCGCATTGGCCCTGTTGATGCTGGCGCTGCGCAACAGGCTGGTGGTGTGGATGCTGGCAGTGGGCACGTTGGCATTCGCGCTGCGGTTGAAGGCATCGGAGAACTATTGGGATTATCTGATTGATCCGCTGCTAGCGGGTTACTGCGTAATCGCTGGGCTCATGCAGTTCAAACTGTGGGGGGAGGCTTGCCTCCGATGGCGGCGTGCCAGGCAGCCTAGCTGATACAGACACACTGCTATCAGGGGCAAGCCCCTTCCCACATTTGATCCACGGTGTTTTGGAAAATTTGGAAGGTCAGTAATGGGTGCGTTGCAATCACGCCGCCTGCGCTACGGCGTGGGGGCGATCGGGTTGGTGTTTGTGGTGTTGGCCGCGCTGCGGCTGGTGTTTGTCGTGGGTTTTTCCGGGCTTGATTTCACCACGCCTGCGTTGCTGGAAACCCTAGGCATCGGCCTGCGTTTCGACCTGCGCCTGGCCGTATTGCTCCTGTTACCGCTGGCGGTGCTTGCGTGGATACCCTGCTGGAACCTCACTACCCTGCCCGCCCTGCGTTGGTTGGCGCGCGGCTATCTGGTGGTAGCACTGGCGGTGGTCGGCCTGGTGTACATCATCGACTTCGGCCACTACGCCTACCTGGGCGTGCGCATCAACGCGACCGTGCTACGTTACCTGCAAGATGCACAGATCTCTCAACAGATGGTGTGGGAAACCTACCCAGTGCTGTGGATAACAGCCTGCTGGCTGGCCGCCGTGGCGCTATGGGTGTGGGCACTCGTCTGCCTGGAACGACTGACCCTAGATCACGACCCCAAGCCCCTCGGCAAATTGACCCTGGCCTCTGCTTCAGTGATCGGTGTCATCGCCGTGCTGCTGGCCCTGCTCGGCCGTGTGGCCAACCTCAACCTGGAAAACCCGGTGCCGCTGCGATGGAGTGATGCGTTCTTTTCCGGCAACAGCCAAGTGGCTGCCGTGGGCTTGAACCCGGTGCTGTTTTTGTATGACACGCTCAAGGTTGGCCAGTCGCAGTTCGATGAAGCCAAGGTGCGCGAGCTGTACCCACAAGTCGCCCATTACCTGGGCGTCGATCAACCCGACGCCGAGCAACTGGACTTCACCCGCAAACAAGCCGTGCAGCCCTATCGCCTGGCCGGCGAGCGACCGCCCAACGTGATTTTCGTGATGCTTGAATCCCTCGGCACCAGCGCCGTGGGTGCCTACGGCAACCCACTGAATCCAACGCCGAACCTGGACAAACTGGCGACACAGAGCTGGTTCTTCAAACACTTCTACGTGCCTGTGACCGGCACCGCGAAAACCGTGTGGGCGAGCATCACCGGCGTGCCCGACGTGACCCGCCAGGAGACCGCTACCCGCCACCCGCTGATCACCCGTCAACACACCTTGATCAACGCCTTCGAGGGCTACCAGAAGTTCTACATGATCGGCGGCAACGCTGGTTGGGCGAATATCAACGCACTGATCCGCCAGAGCATCGACGATGTGCAACTGTTTGAGGAAAGCCACTGGCGCTCGCCACGCGTGGATGTGTGGGGCATTTCCGATCTGGACCTGTTCAAGGAAGGCGACCTGTTATTGCGCGCCGTGCCCAAACACCAACCGTTCTTCGCCTACCTGCAAACCTCCGGCAACCACCGGCCCTTCACGATCCCGAAGCAAAACGACGGTTTCCAGATAAAAGACGTGACACTGGAGCAGGTCCAGGCGGCGGGTTCACGCAGTGTCGAGCAATACCAGGCCGTGCGCCTGTTGGACTACAACATCGGTCGCCTGATGGAGATCGCCAAGGCCGGGGGTTGGTACGACAACAGCATCTTTGTGTTCTTCGGCGACCACAACACACGCATCAGCCAGATCCCTCACATGGCGCCCGCCTTCGAGCAACTGGGACTGGAAAGCAACAATGTGCCGCTGTTGATCCACGCCCCAGGCCTGCAACCTCGGGTGATCGAAGACGCCGTGGGCCTGGCCGACCTGCTGCCCACCGTGGCCGGGATGGCAGGTGTGCCGTTTTCCAATAGCGCGATGGGCCGGGATATCCAGCAACCGGCGCCCGAAGGCGAACGCGTGGTGCCGCTGGTACTGCAGGAAGGCACCTTCCCGATTATCGGCGGTGTGACCCGCCACTTCCTGCTGCAAATGCAGCACGACGGCAGCTCACCGACGTTGCATGACCTGGCCTCGCAAACGCCTCGGGAGGATGTCGCCGAGCAACATCCCGAAGAGTTTCAACGCTTGCAAGGGCTCACGCATGGGCTACATGAAAGCGCGCGATTGATGCTGTTCAGGAATGTGCGCGAGTGACTACTTGTTGGGCTGGAAGGTTTCGAGATACGCCAGGATGTCTGCAATCTTGTCCTGATCGCTGATGCCCCAGAAAATCATGCGGGTGCCACTGACTACTTTCTTCGGTGCTTCGATATAAGCGGCCAGTTTATCCCGGGTCCAGACCACACCGGAGTTCTTCATCGCGTCGGAGTATTGATAGTCCGTGGTGGTGCCCGCTGGCCTGTCGATGATGCCGTTGAGCTCGGGACCAAAACCACCGCGCGCACCTTCACCGATGCTGTGGCAGCCGCCGCAAGTCTTGGTGAAGAGCTTGCCGCCCGCCTCGGCATCGCCGGCAGCGTAGGCCGGGGCGGTGGTGAGTATCAGGGCAGCGATCAGTAAGGCGTACTTCATGGACAACTCCACATCGGGTGTAGCGCACGATTATGCCTGTTTGTCAGGAACGCATGCCCATCCAGATCACGGTTTCAGTCCAGGCGGTGACTATCGGTGTCAGCGCTCTGAACCAAGGGTCACGCACATCGATCTGCGCGGCCGAGTGATCGTGGTGATGTTGTTCTTCGTCGACAATCGAGGCGATGGCGGCCACGGCCAGGGGGTCGATGTCGCGTAGTGTGTGGAGTTGATGGGCGAGGTGTTTGAGCACCACACTTTCCACCGCCACGGTGGTGGCCACGATGGCCTTGCGACCGCACAACCCGGTGATCAGCCCCAGTACCAGGCCACCGAGCCCGCACAACCAGTAGCTGCGGCAACGGCGATAACCCCGGCGCTGCAACTCGGCCTGGAACACGGCGCGGTGGCGGCGCTCGTGAGAGAGGAACTCCTTGAGCTCAGCGACCATGCCCGGGGCAGAGAACCGCGCCATGAACAACTGGCCACTGTAGATACAGATCGCGCCATGCTCGCCGGCATGGTCAACCTTGATCATGCGGTGGCCGAGATCTTTGTCGAAAATCGAAACAGCGGGTGCGTTCACGGTTGACGGCCTTGTGCGTGGCCGGGTAACGGCCGATCCTGAGTGTGCCGAGTATCCTGCAGCACGCCGCCAATGACCATCCATCGCTTGGGATACATTCAATCGAACCTATTCAAGCCCGCCCCACTCCACCTAATTGAACCCTGATGGTGGAGTAAGGATCATGGCTCAGCCATCGATTTTAGTACTGGAAGACGACGAAATCATTCGGGCGTTGATGGTGGATGTGCTGGAAGATTTCGGTGCGCTAGTGACATCGTTTCCTTCGGCGGATGAAGGCATGATTTACCTGGAGCGAGGCGATGACCCAGTGGACCTGATTGTCAGCGATATCCAGATGCCGGGTCTGCTCAATGGGTACGACCTGAGCAAGGTGGTGGCGCATCGCTGGCCGTCCTTACCGGTGGTGCTGACTTCCGGTAATACCACGCTGGCGGCACAACTGGGTAGTTCCGTGCGGTTCCTGCCCAAACCCTGGAGCGCCGAGCGCTTACTTGAATGCGTGCAAACGGCACTGACCCAGCAGGGCATGTGCATGCATTGATGGCGCCGCGACATTATCCAGGGTGATCGTCCAGACCCATGGTGACTGGAAGCGCAAACATTTGATCGATATGCAGAACAGCGGCTCCCGACTAACTACCGGGTACCGCGCGGCTTAAACATATAAGTTCACACACCGTCACGACTACTTAACTCCCCCTTAATAAACCATCCAAAACTTTACAAGTATTTAGCCCGACCCCTCCCCCATTACAACCCGACACATATAAGCGCTCGCCAACCACAACAAATCAAACTAACTTAACCCTCGCATTGTTACAGGGAAGAACATGCCATGTAAGACTTAAAACTTAATCTTCATAGAGAGAGACCTTCCAATGATTAACTCTATCAACACCCACGCCTTTCCATACGCCACCTTTCCAGCCGCCCAGGCTGACCAGCACGCTAATTCCCGTCAAAAACGAAGCGCCGCAGAACCACAACCATTCGCCGAAAGTGCGTCCTATGAAGCCAACCCAGATAAAGGTCGTCGACGCACCGGTGGTGGCTTAGACAGCCTGGGTCAAGGCCGTATTCTGTAATAAGTAAACCTCATCTTTAATACCTGCTAAAAGAGCAGCGCTAACACGCTGCTCCTTGTAGGCCATTTAATCAAATCAACAACTCTATCGCTTTAAATACAGCGCCATAACTCGACAATAACAACCCATTTAATTAATCCGGACACATAACTATTAGTTTGAGCTGCCCGTCTTATACCTACCCACAACATCGTCCCCAATCATGTCAGATCCTCAACAACGGTATCGACAGGAACGCACCGAAGCACTAACCCAGATCCACCCAACTAAAGTCTTCACTCGCCCTATTCAAAGCCCGCAGCCCCCGATGTACAGTAGCCCCAGCCACGGAGTATCGGCGTCAACCACGACTGGCCTTGGAAACCAGCCTACGCAGGAAGCGCACATATGGACGATAACTCCGACAGCAAGCCGCTGAGCAATGACTTTTCCGACCTCAACATTGACATGCTGCATGCGGTCATGGAACTGGTCAGCGATGGGATCTGGGATTGGAACGCCAATACCGGCTTCGTCTACCGCAACCCTGGCTGGTACGAGATGCTCGGCTACCCCCGCCACTCCATGGAGAACAGTGTGTTCACCTGGGAGAGGGTGATCCACGCCGATGACTACCCTCAAGTCATGACCCTGTTCGATGACTACATCCATCGTCGCGCGTCCTTCTACCGGGCCGAGTACCGCTGCCGCAAGGCCGATGGCACTTACTTGTGGATCGAAGACCGTGGCTACGTCATCGCGCGCAATGACGACGATTCGGTGGCGCGTATGGTCGGTGCTCATCGCGATATCCAGGTACGCAAATCCTCGATCGAACAGCTGGAGCGACGTAACCAGTCCCTCGAGGCCCTGGTGGCCGAGCGCACCCGCGAGCTGTCGCGGGTCAACCAGCAACTGCAATTGCAACTGGACGAAAACCGTTTCCTGGCCGAACACGACGCCTTGACCCGCGTGGCGAACCGCTACTGCCTGGAGAAAGTCTTGCTGGAAGAATGCGAGCGCGCCGAGCGCTTTCGTTTGCCGCTGGCACTGGTGGCCATGGATATCGATGACTTCAAGCCGATCAATGATCAACACGGTCACGCCGTCGGTGACCAAGCCCTGATACGAGTGGTGGAGAGCCTGCTGGCCTGCGCACGGCAGGGCGATTTGCTGGCGCGCTGGGGAGGTGACGAATTTATGTTGGTCTTGCCCAAAAGTTCGCTGGTGGTTGCGAAGGCGTTGGCCGAGACGGTTCGCCACGCCATGCGCGAGGTACCCGCAGTGGGCGAGTTCGCGCTGACATTGAGCCTGGGTGTGGTGGAGCGTCGTCCGGGTGAGTCCCCGACCGCCCTGATGATACGAGCCGATCAGGCACTGTACCGGTCCAAGGCGGCGGGGAAAGACAAGGTTTCGGAGTAACGATCAGCGCACCGGAGGCGCGTACTGGATACCGCCTTCACTCCACAGGGCATTAAGCCCACGCTTGATCTTCAACACGCTGCCCTGGCCGATGTTGCGCTCGAACACTTCGCCATAGTTGCCCACCTGTTTAACGATCTGCACCACCCAATCCTTGCGCAGTTTCAGGTCCTTGCCATATTCGCCGTCGACGCCGAGCAACCGCGCGACATCAGGGTTTTTGGTGGTCTTGGCTTGTTCTTCGACGTTCTGCGAGGTGATGCCCATCTCCTCGGCATTGAGCATGGCAAACAGCGTCCACTTGACGATGCTGAACCACTCATCGTCCCCCTTGCGCACCAGCGGGCCCAACGGCTCCTTGGAGATCACTTGCGGCAGCACCACGAACTCCTCTGGGTGAGCCATCTTGATGCGCTGGGCGTACAGGCCCGATTGATCGGTGGTCAGCACATCGCAGCGCCCGGATTCCAGGCCCTTGGCGCTCTCGTCAGCGGTATCGAAGGTGATCGGCGTGTACTTCATGCCATGGGTACGGAAGTAATCGGAGACGTTGAGCTCCGTCGTGGTGCCGGCCTGAAGGCAGACGGTCGCCCCATCCAATTGCTTGGCGTCGGTCACGCCCAGCTTGTTGTTCACCAGAAAACCGATACCGTCGTAGTAAGTCACGCCGGTGAACACCAGGCCCATGCCCGAATCACGGGAACTGGTCCACGTGGTGTTGCGTGAGATCACATCGACTTCACCGGATTGCAGCGCGGTGAACCGCTCCTTGGCGGTCAACTGACTGAACTTCACCTTCGAGGCGTCGCCAAACACCGCTGCGGCGACGGCATGGCACACATCGACATCAATGCCGGTCATCTTGCCCTGGCTGTCCGGTACACCAAAGCCCGGCAGGCCGTCGCTGACGCCGCACTGGATGAAACCCTTCTTCTGGATCGCATCCAAGGTGGCGCCAGCGTGGGCGCTACCCGCCAAACCCAAGGCCGCAACGGCGGTGAGGGCGAGCACGGTGGTCTTGAGGTTTTTCATGCGAAGCACTCCCTGTCGATCTTTATTATTCGGCGCTGCACAACCCGCACCGGTTTTTGAAGTTGCGAGGCAGTATCGACGGCTTTGCACCTGCGTCACAAACGACCTTTAGGCAACAACTCCTTCCCATTTGGAATGACCCGGCGACTTTATTTCGTTTGCGACAAAGCCGGGCGCACAGCTTAGATAAAAAGACGCCCGCCACTGCCGAGTCCCGGAGTCATGAGCCACGAAACCATCAGCCAGTCGATTTCCATCGTTCACCCTATCAGCCTCAGCCACGGCCAGAACGCCGAGGTGTGGGACACCACGGGCAAACGCTATATCGACTTTGTCGGCGGCATCGGCGTGCTCAACCTTGGCCATTGCCACCCCGGTGTGGTCGAGGCGATTCGCGAGCAGGCGACCAAGCTGACCCACTACGCGTTCAACGCGGCACCCCACGCGCCCTACTTCGAATTGATGGAACGTCTTACCGCGTTTATTCCGGTGGATTACCCGGTCAGCGGCATGCTGACCAACAGCGGCGCGGAAGCCGCTGAAAATGCCTTGAAGATCGTCCGCGGCACCACTGGCCGCACGGCGGTGATCGCCTTTGACGGCGCCTTCCATGGCCGCACCCTGGCCACCCTCAACCTGAATGGCAAGGTCGCGCCCTACAAGCAAAAGGTCGGTGTACTGCCAGGCCCGGTGTATCACCTGCCCTACCCCAGCGCCGACAACGGCGTGACCTGCGCCGAAGCGCTGAAGGCCATGGACCGTTTGTTCAGTGTGGAAATCGACGTCAATGACGTGGCCTGCTTCATCCTCGAACCGGTGCAGGGTGAAGGCGGTTTCCTGGCCCTGGACATCGAGTTTGCCCAAGCCCTGCGCCGCTTCTGTGACGAGAAAAACATTCTGCTGATTGCCGATGAAATCCAATCCGGCTTTGGCCGCACCGGCCAGCGTTTTGCGTTCTCACGACTGGGTATCGAACCGGACCTGATCCTGCTCGGCAAAAGCATCGCCGGCGGTGTGCCATTGGGCGCAGTGGTCGGCCGCAAAGCCCTGCTCGACAACCTGCCCAAAGGCGGCCTGGGCGGCACCTATTCCGGCAACCCCATTGCCTGTGCTGCCGCGTTGGCCACCCTTGATGCGATGACGGATCAACAGCTGAAAACCTGGGGTTCACAGCAGGAAGAAGCCATCGTCAGCCGCTACAACAGCTGGCGCGCCCAGGATGTGTCCCCTTACCTGGGCCGCCTGACCGGCGTCGGCGCCATGCGGGGCATCGAACTGACCAACGCCGACGGCTCGCCCGCCGCCCAGCAGTTGACCCAACTGCTGGGCCTGGCTCGCGATGCCGGCTTGCTGCTGATGCCGAGCGGCAAGTCGCGACACATTATCCGCCTGCTGGCACCGCTGACCATCGAGCCCGCGGTGCTGGAGGAGGGCCTGGATATCCTGGAGGCATGCCTCAAACAACTGGCTTAGTAGCGCGCATCGACCGGTTTGCCGCCGTTGGGCCAGTCTTTGACCTTGTCCGGGAAATCCGGACGAGGTTGCCCCGAGAAATAAGCCGCCACGTCCACCGCATCCTGATCCGACAAACCACCCTGGCCCAACGGGAATTTCTCGTGGAAGCCAATCGGCATATTCCGTTTGACGAACGCGGCCGCCGTGTAGGTGCGGGCCATACCTGCACCGATATTGAACGACTGCTCGCCCCACAGCGGTGGGTAGATCAACTCGCCATCGGCACGCGCCAGGCCCTGGCCATTGTCGCCATGGCACACCGCACATTGCTTGGCGTAGACCTGCTTGCCGTTGTCCAGGTTCGGCTTGATCCCCGGGTCGATCTTGCCGACCCCGCGCCCGGCCACCTTGTCTTCAGGGCGGGTGTTGTTTTTCATCCAGTCGAAGTAGGCCACCATCGCCTGCATATCCGCCGATTGCGGCGCCAGCGGCTGGCCGTTCATCGAGCGGCGGAAACAGCCGTTGATGCGCTCTTCCAAGGTCACTACTTTGCCCGCGCGCGGCGCATAGCTGGGGAAGAACGCCGACACACCGACAAAGGGCGAGCCATCGGCCACGGTGCCGGCGTTGAGATGGCAACTGGTGCAATTGAGCGAGTTGCCGACGTTGTCGGGCAGCAGTTCTTTGGTTTGCAGGTGCAGGCGCATGCCGCGCAGCACTTGGTCGGCATTGGGGGCGGCGAGCAGGTTGGCCAGGCGCGGGGTTTCAAACGCCGACGAATCCGTGGTGGCCGGGTTGAGTTGATCGCGCAGTTTCTTCACCTGGGCGACGCTGATCGGTGTGCCCTCGTTGCCCCAACGGGTGCGCACGAAGCTCAGGATTTCGGCGATTTCCTGATCCGCCAGGCGAGCGAAGCCAGGCATGGTGTACACCCGTGGGTGAGTGGCGGTTTGCGCCGTTTCCCAACCGGTAAGGGTGATGTGCAGCAGCGAGGTCGGGTTGTTCGAGGTGATGCTCGGGTTGCCGGCCAAGGGAGGGAACAAACCTTTCACACCCGCACCGTCACTGCGGTGGCAGTCGCTGCAGAACTGCATGTAGCCCAACCCCCCACGGCTGCTGAACAAATCAGCGGGCGGTGCCACTGGGGCACGGGCTACCGAGGGCATCGGCAGATCGTCTTTACCCGGTGGCAGGGACTTGAGGTAACTGGCGATGGCGGTCAGGTCATCATCAGTGAAATGCTGGGTACTGTGATGAATCACATCGGCCATGTTGCCGGCCACCGTGGCGAAGCGGTTCTGCCCGGTCTTGAGCAATTGCACAGTGTCTTCCACGGTCCATAGGTTGCGCAGGCTCAAGGCGCGCCAATGCTCGACGGTTTCCCCGGCCAGGTAATGGCGACCACGGTCATCGTCATCACTCATGGCTTTTTCCTGGAACGCGATGCCACGCGGTGTGTGGCATGAGCCGCAATGGCCCAGGCCCTGCACCAGGTAGGCACCTCGGTTGAGCACGGCGTCACGGTTCGGGTCCGGGGTAAACGGCCGCTTATCGAGGAAGGCAAAATTCCACAGCGCCAAGCCCCAGCGCTGGTTGAACGGGAAGCCCATGTCGGCCTCAAGGTTGGTTTGCTGCACGGGCTCCACGCCTTGCATCAGGTAGGCGAACAACGCGCGCATGTCCTTTTCACTCATCTTGGCGTAGGACGGATACGGCATCGCCGGGTACAGGTTCATCCCCGTGGGCGTCACGCCCTCGCGCATCACCCGGTCGAACTGCTCGAAGGTGTAGCGACCGATTCCGGTCTCTGGGTCCGGCGTGATGTTGCTCGAATAGATCGTGCCCATCGGCGTGCTCAACTCCAGCCCGCCGGCCATCACCCGACCTTGGCTGGCGGTGTGGCAGGCGATGCAGTCGCCCAGCTGCGCAACGTATTTACCGTGTTCGATTTCGGTGGGAGCGGCGTGCAAGGGTAGCGCCAAACAGAGCGTCGCCCCCAGCAAGGCCAGGCGGGAGAGGGAAAGCGCCATTGTATTAATCCTTTAATCACCTGAGCGTGGGGCGGCCCCCTCGGCACAGGACAGTGGTTGTTTTTATCGGTTCTTCAGGCACCTGTGTTGTAGCGGGTTTGGGGAGATGGCGTTTTGATGTGGGTCAGGGTCAATTCGAGTGCTGCCTTGACCTGATCCCCCTGCCCCTTGAAAATGCGCGACGCTTTTTTGTCCCCGTTTACTGACGTAGTGAAATTTCAATGTCCGATTCGCACACCGAAGAATCCGTAGTCGCCTTGCAATCCAAAGCTGAATACGAAAACGCCATCAATCTTTCACAGCATGTGCCAGCGGCCAAGATCATCAGCGAGATGGTGCTGGACGCGTTTCACACCTCCAAGGAAAGCGACCAGATCCGCGAGCTGCGCATGGCGATTCGCCTGGCCCACGACGCCTTCGACGATGACAAAGCCTACGAGCTGATGGGCCAGCTCAAGCAACTGAAGGACGCCGAAGCCGCCGACAACGCCGCCTTGGAAAACCTCAGCAGTCAGTTTTCCATCAGCCGCATCCTGTCCAGCTTCAAGGACGACCCTGAGTTTCAGGAGTTGGTCTACGGCCTGGCCCTCAAGGTGCTGAAGCAGAGCCACCAGGCCATCAGCAACCCGAGCGCCGGCAAGAGCAAGGCGGCCCGCGCCAAGAAAGACACCGAAGTGTTTGTGATCAGCAAAGACGGCATCAGCGTCACCCTGCCGCTGCGCACGCCACGCTCCAAGCTCAACGTTGACCGTGAGGCGTTGGAGTTCCTGGGCTTTGCGTTCGTGGGTGAAGGCAGCGAGGCGGAGCTGGAAAGTGAAACCTTCGTCGACAACAGTGGCGCAGAGCAGCCGGTCACGCGCAAAAGCATCGTGACCGCACTGCAACAGCAAAGCGCCTTCGACGGCTACACCATCGCCGCACAGTAAACGCTTGATGCACCAAGGCGCACACACACTATGTCGCGCCTTGTACCGCTCACGCCTCTCGGTTCCATAACACCACCGAGCCTTTCATCACGCCGACAGCGATCGCGAACAGCAGCAACACGAAACCGACCAGCCACCACGGCGAAGGCAGCGACGGCTGCGATACCAGCATGAATGCCAGCGACGGCGCCAGCATGACTCCGATATTGACGCCTGCCGCGTAATAACCCAGGTTGCGGTCCACCGTATCACGACTGGAAATGCTGCTGATGTAGTGGGTGATACCAGGGAACACAATCATCTCGCCCAAGCTCCACAGCACCGTGGCCAGCATCAGCAGCGCGCCTATCTCACCGAACCCCATCAAGAAAAACCCGACGCCGGCCAGCAGAAAGCCGGCCACCAGCGCGCGACTGCTCGACAGATGCGCCATACGCAGATTGATCGGTACTTCGAACACAATCACCAATAACGCGTTGATGAAAAACAGCACGCCCACGTAATAGGTTGGCAGTTGGGTGTAGTTGATGATGTACGCCGACAGAAAGGTCGGCGGCAGCGCATAAGCCACGTGCACAGGCAGCGCCGCCAGTAGAATCACCAACAACCGTGAACGCTCGTGCGGCGCCGTAGGCGGCAGGCTGCCACCTTTGCCAGCGACTGGCGCCCCCACGACCAGCGGCTGCGTACGACCCAACAGCATGCAAGCGACAAAGGCCGCCAGGGACAACGCTGCATTGATGTAGAACACCGCATCCGCATGCTTCAGAAAGACCAGGCTGCCCAGCAGCGGCCCGATGGCCATGCCGATATTGATCGCCAGACGGTTGCAGGAAAACGCCACTTTGCGCGTTTCCACCGTGCTATGGGCCACTATTTCAGAGAGCGTCGCCGGCGTGAATGCCTCATAGCAAGCCCCCCAGAAGAACGACAGCAGCAAGAGTGCAAGCGTGTTTTCCACCGACGGGATGATCAGCAACAGCAGTGCATTGAGCAGCAAGGAAGCCAGAATCACGCGGCTGGCCGAACAACGCTTGATCAGCGCCCCGATGATCAGGTCGGTACACAATGCGCCCGCGCCATACCCCCCCACCAACAGGCCGGCAGTGCCCGCCGACACAGCATGCTGATGCATCAGATAAGCCGCGTAAAAGGGAAACGCCAGGGTGCCCATGCGGAACACCAGCGTGATGATGAACAGCGACTGCAACCGAGTATTCAGGCTGCGCAAAGCACGATAGGTACCCATTAGCGGGGCCCCTGGTAACAGCTGCGTTTCATGAGGAGATTCCTTCGCAATGGCGACGCCGGCTCATCCGGTGTCGAACTCAATAGCGGTGGAACCTAATGCACCCTAGAGCCGCCAACAAGCTGCCCATTTGGTGAGGTATGCCGTTACGGGTGGCGGATATAGCCCAATTGCAGGGCCTTGCGGATCGCCGATTTACCGTTGGTGACTTCAAGCTTGATGAAGATGTTTTTCATATGAAACTTGACGGTGTGCGAGGTCATGGAGGTCAGCAGCGCCACTTCGTTATAGGTCTTGCCCACACTGGCCCAGGACAGCACTTCGGTTTCCCGTGGCGTCAGCACCGTTTGCCGGTTCGCCGGCTCGCGGCGCTCCAATTCCTCGTCATACACCGAAACCAGCAGCATCTGCAGCTCGCTCTGATTAGCCAGCACCGTCTCGCGAAACTGTTGCTGCTCGCCGAAGCTGCACAGGTTGAGGACTGAATAAAATCCCTGATTGCCATGCACGATAAAGCTCGCGCCCTCCTCCACAGGCTTACAGGGGCCTGGCACCGGCACGGCCTCATCAACCGGGGCAAGCAGGTCTTCGTCACTCCAGAAAAATGGCTTGATACGTTTGCGGGTCAGGGACACCAGTTTGTCACGTCGGTAGAAATCATCGGACGTGTCGGACGGTTCCAGGGCCTCAGGGTAATTGGAAACAATCTCGGCCTCATCCAGGGTCGGTCCGCACTGGTAAACCTCGAAATGCCCCAGGCCACGACGGCTGAGCTCAGCATCGAGCAATTGGCGCATGTCGTCGCCCAACAGGGAGGGGTTCTGGTCGGGCTGGCCATCGCGTCGCATGGGGATCGTCCTTGAGCCGTTAACAAACGCGAGGATGCAGCATGTCCGGAGTGGCTGTCCAGGGAGCGTCTAAGCGTTCACCACCTGCGCTGTGAACACTTCACGAAAGTGCGTCATCTCCTGCGCATTTCCCACGGTCACCCGTACCCACTGCGGCCAGTTCTTCCAGACCCGCCCGACCAGTACACCCTGTGCAGCCAGCCGCTCGATGACCTGCCCCGCCGGTTGCTTGACGTCGATCATGAAGCAATTGCTCTGCGAAGCCGTGCAGGTAAACCCGCGCCCCTTCAGCCAAGCCAGGGTTTCATCGCGCAACCTGGCATTGAGTACCTTGCGCTCAGGCACCAGCTTGGCGTCCTCCAGGCTGGCACGCGCCCCGAGCAGGCTGGAACCGGCCGGTACATTGTCACCGCCGAACACCGCCAAGCGCTCCAGCAAGGCAGGATGGCCGATTGCCAGGCCCAGGCGCGCACCGGCCATACCGTAAATTTTCGAGAACGTGCGCAGCACCAATAGGTCGTCGTGGTCCTTGACCCAACTGAGGCAACTGGGGGCGTCGCAGAAGTCGATATACGCCTCGTCCACCACCAACACGCTGCCTTGGGGTTTATTGGCCAAGGCATGACGAATGGCGTCGGTCGGCGTCAGCGTGCCGGTGGGGTTGTTGGGGTTGCACAGATAAAACATGCCGGCCTGTGGATCAGCGGCGAGCATGGCGGGCACATCATGGGCGTGCTGGGTGTCGAGGTCGACTTCATGCACCGCCACCTTGCGCGACTCGGCGGCCTGGCGCGGCACTTCGTAGGACGGCGTAGCCATGACCAGGCTGCGGGTTGGGCTGGTGAACGCCAGTACGGCATAACGCAGGGCCGCCATGGAGCCGGCAAACACTGCCACCTGTTCTTCCTTGATGCCCTGTTGCTGGGCAAACAAGGCGGCGAGTGCGTACATGTCCGGGTAGGGATAGCGGCCAGCCTCGGCGATCCCACGCTGCATGGCCTCACGGGCCGCTCTGGAGGGGCCGTAGGGGCTTTCGTTGTAGTTGAGCCGCACCTTGTCAGACGGTGCCGACGCCGGGGCGGCAACAGCCCAATCCAAGTGCCCCAGCACCGGCAAGGCCGCGCCCAGGGCGAGAAGAGAGCGACGACTGACACTGACCATGATGACTACTCCTTGTAGGCGAGCGAGGGATTCGCACGGGTCGTACAAAGGAGTATGACGAGCACCCGGCCGGTTGATTTAACCCAGTGTCCGTGCGTCAGCTATCCAGGTAGTCGGCAATCGGGTAACGGGCGCACAACGCCTCCACCGCCGTACGCAACGGCGCCTGCACATCGGGTTCAAGCAGGTAGTCCTGCTCGCCAAGCGGCGTCACGCGGTCCAACACCTGGCACACCCACTCGACGATCTGGCGGCAGCCTTCTGAGTCGACGTTACGTTGCGCCATGGAACCGGTGCCAATGCACAACCCACTGGTGATCAACGAAGAGCGTGTCTCACCCGGTACGCGATGCTTGTTCACTACGATGCCACAGGCCTCCAACGCCGACTCGGCAATGGCGCCGGTCACGTCGTTACGCAAGCGGATCAGCACCGTATGGTTTTCACTGCACCCACCGACCACCTCATAACCCCGTGCCTGGAACGCACTGGCGACTTCATCGGCAAGCCTGCGAACCCGTCCCATACAGGCGTCGAACTCCGCTGATTTCGCGTAGCCCAGGGCGGCGGCTTTGGCGGCGATCAGGTTGACGGCCGGCGCGCCCTGCATACGTGGGAATACGGCCTGATCCAACACGCGGGCGAAGGTCGACTTCAAGCCCGGCACTTTGCTGTTGGCATCACGACCGCACAGCACCAGGCCGCCTCGCGGCCCGCCCAGTTGCTTGTGGGTACAGGTGACGGTGACATGGGCGGCATTGATCGGGCTGGGATGTCGCCCCGTCACGACCAACCCGGCGATGTGGGAAATGTCCGCGAGCAGGATGGCACCCGCCTCGTCGGCAATCGCGCGAAACCGCTCGAAATCCACCACCCGTGAGTAAGCCGATGCCCCGCAGATGATGATACGCGGGCGGTGCGCAAGGGCCAGGCTGCGCACTTGCGCGTAATCCACCAGGCCCTCGGCGGTGGTGCCGTAGCGCAGGGCCTTGTAGTAAGCGCCAGTGAACACGGCCGGACTGCCCAGGGTCAGCGCGCCACCATGGTCATGGGCCATGCCGAGCAACGTATCCCCAGGCTCCAACAGCGCTGACAACACTTGGGCAATGGCGTTGGAGGCCGAATGCGACTGCACACCCGCATAGTGGGCATCGAACAGTTCCCTGGCGCGGCGGATGGCCAAGGACTCAACCAGGTCGACGTTCTCGCAGCCGGTGCGATGACGTCTGCCCGGCGTGCCCTCAGCGGTGACATTGACCAGCGCCGAGGCGCAGGCCACCAGCGTGCGCGGCTTGACGGCACAGGAGGAAGAGACCAGGGATAAGGTGCGGTGCTGTCGCGTGACTTCCGCATCGAGGATGCTCGCAAGCTCGGCGTCTTCAGCGCGCAGATCCGCCAGGCCACGACGCAGCAGGTCAGCCTGATCTTTCAGTGGTGCGGTATTGAGTGCCATCAGTGCGGTTCCCTTCCTGGGTATTGCGAGCGAATTCATCCTGAACCGAGGCGTCCAATTAAACAGGAATTTAAACATTTTCCAAATTAAATGTTCATTTTTGCCGATCTCGCTCACCAGAAAGCAGCGAGGCAGAGCATTCGCACTTTATTGTTGTGGCCGACGCGTGCAACACTCGCGACGCCGTGAAGCCAGGCGGTGTGAAAACGGGCGTTTATAACTAAAGGGAAGTGGTGAGCACGTGATACACAAACGGGAAAAAGCCGAGCACTTGAAGAGCAACATCAAGTACTTGATCAAAAGCCGTGGCGAAACCCAGCTTTCGTTGAGCAGTGCCGCCGGCCTGACCAGGACCACCATCTACAACATCCTCGAAGGCAAGGTCGTCAACGTACAACAGTCGACCATTCGCAAGATCTCCGACTTCTTTGGTATCTCCTACGACGAAATCGAGACCGTCGATTTCGAAGCCAAGGAAATCATCGAAAGCAGTGTTTCCCCCCAGGGCAACATGAACCCAGCGGCGGTGCCGATCCTCAAGGAAAGCCAGGTCATCCAGAATCTGGACAAGCGTATCGGCGAACTGGCCGCGCTGTATCCGCTGACCTATTACTTCGGCACCTGCTGCAACCTGATCGGCGTACGCCTGGAACAGGGTATTCCCGGTATCAACGAAGCCGGCGACTTGCTGATCGTGCAAAAAGGCACGTCGAGCACCGGTAAGGAAAAGTTGGTGTACGACCGGGCCACCCGCAAGATGTTCATCACCCTTGAAGCCTGTGGCAACTCAGAGCGCCTGTGTGTGGTCGGCGACATCATCGAGGAGCGCTTCAATGACAACGTATGAAGCGGCCGTCGAAAACAGCAAATACAAACTGCTGGGATTTGAGAATGACAAGAGCCTGGCAGTGATCATGGTGATCGCCACCGGCAAGGTCATCAAGATGAAACTGAGCGAAGTCATCAACAGCGAAATAATGGACAATCTGAACAAAATGGAAGTCAAGAACATGTACAAAAAGTTCTATTCACAGGGAGGAACGCTGACCGCCTATGACCTGAATGACCGCAACGAGAACTCCTGGATGATCTACATCATCCTCAACCTGCTGTTGTTCACGTTCTATATTTTCACCAGCATCGCCGCGACCAAGCCTATTTACCTGGAGTCGCTGGGCATCATCGTGACGCCGGGCACCTTCCTGTATCCCCTGACCTTTCTGATCGTGGACCTGCTGAACGAGCAGTTCGGCTTGCGTCTGGCCAGAAGGGCCATTCTGTTTGCGTTTGCCAGTAACGCGATGATCATCATCCTGCTCTACGGCTCGACCTTTTTGCCGGGGTTGCCGGGCTGGAAGCTGGATGGGCCGTACAACGATGTGATCATTCAAGTGTCCTCGGTGCTGGTTGCCTCCTCGGTGTCGTTCCTGGTGTCCGAGAACATAAACTCCTACTTGCTGTGCAAGATCAAAGAGCTGACCAACTCCAAGTACTTGTACTTGCGCATCTTCCTCAGCACGTTCTTCGCGGTGATCATCGACAGCTTCCTGTTTTGCTTCATCGCCTTTTACGGCGCGATGCAAACCAGTGACATCCTGAGCATGATCTACGTGCAGATCGCGATCAAAGTCGGCTTTGCCTTCTTCAATATCCTGCCAGCCTACGGTGCGCGGGCGTTGTTCAAACGCTGGATTACCGGCACCGCTGCCTAATGTAAGGCGCTCTAAATGTGGGAGCTGGCTTGCCTGCGATGCAGGCAACTCGGTATGTCAGTGACATCCAGTTGATGCTATCGCAGCGATGCGGCGACCCGACAAGCCAGCTCCCACATTTGACCGAGTACGACTACTAGCTCAACTGCAACTTCTGCTTCAGGCTGCTCATCACTCCCGCCTTGTCCTGCAAATACTCATTCAAGCCCCGAGCACGCAGGTTGCACGCGTCGCAATTGCCGCAACCTATGCCGATGATGCCGTTGTAGCAAGTCAGGGTCTGCTCACGCACCAAGTCCAACTGATTGTGATAGTCAGCCAGGGCCCAGGTCTCTGCCTTGTTCAGCCACATCAACGGGGTGTCCAGACGCAGTTTGTATTCCATGCCCAGTTCCAGCGCCTTGTTCAGCGCCTTGACGAACTCATCGCGGCAATCGGGGTAACCCGAGAAGTCGGTTTCGCACACACCGGTAATCACGGCCTCAGCTTTCACCTGATAGGCGTAGATCGACGCCAGGGTCAGGAACAGAATATTGCGCCCTGGCACAAACGTGCTGGGCAAGCTCTCGCCCGAGCTGTTCACGGTCGGCACCGGGATGTTGTCGCGGGTCAGGCTGCTGATGGCCAACTCGTTAAGCAAGGACACATCCATCACTTTGTGAACGGTGGCGCCCAGTTGTTTGGCCAGTTTTTGCGCGACTTCGATTTCCGCCACATGGCGCTGACCATAATCGAAGGTAATGCAGTGCACTTCGTCATACAGGGGCAGTGCCTGGATCAGACAGGTCGTCGAATCCTGCCCGCCACTGAAGACCATCACGGCTTTTTTACTCATCGGTGCGCTTCCTGCATTTGTAGAATGTGGGAATAGTTTAAAGGCCCAGCCATAAAAACCCCGCGCTTCTTTCGAAGGCGGGGCTTTTCATGACTCAAAGACTCAGTGTGCGTAAGTCAGCAACAGCTCTTTCGGCACTTGGAAATCCAGGGACATCATCACGCTCAGCGCGGTGATGGTGAAGATCGAGAACACGAACAGCTTGCGCGCCCAGACGGTGTCATCCACCGCCTTGTAGCCGGTCCAGGCCATGTACAACCAGTACATGCCCATGGCGGCGGCAACGGCGAGGTAGCTCATGCCGGCGTAGCCACTGAAGGTCAACATCAAGGTCGCCACGAGGAAGGCCAGGATGTAGAGCAGGATGTGTTTCTTGGCCACCTGGATACCACGCTTGACCGGCAGAACCGGAATCGACGCAGCCAGGTAGTCATTGAAGCGGAAAATCGCGATGGCGTAGGAATGCGGCATCTGCCACAGGCTGAACATCACCAATAGCGTCAGCGCGGCCATGTCGAAGCTATTGGTCACAGCCACATAACCAATCACCGGCGGCATCGCCCCCGACAGACTGCCCACCAGCGTGCCGTGAACCGACTTGCGCTTGAGGTACAGGCTGTAGAGGCCGACGTAGATGACAAAGCCGATCACGGCAAACAGCGCCGCCAACGGGTTGGCCACCTTGTACAACAGGGCCACACCGGCAACACCCAGGACGGTCGCGTAGACCAGTGCCAGTTTCAGGGAGATAAGGCCCTGGACCAGCACGCGGTTCTTGGTGCGCTCCATCTTGATATCGATGTCACGGTCGATGCAGTTGTTGAAGACACAACCGGAAGCTACCACCAGGGACGTGCCGATCATTGCAGCCAGGAAGATGGCTAGATCGACATGTCCCTTGGAGGCCAGGAAGAAACCGCCCGCCACAGAAAGCACGTTACCGAAAATGATCCCCGGTTTGGTGATTTGGATAAAGTGCTTAAGCGACATCGGGTCTTACCTCACTTCGCCATCATGAACGTATGGATGCTGAACATGATCCATATCGACAGGCCAACCAGCAGCACGATTACTATCCCTGCGAACACGAACGCAACCACGTTATCGCGCTGTTCTTTGGAACGATCCAGGTGCAGGAAGTACACCAGGTGAACCAGAACCTGAATCACCGCGAATGCCAGCACGATCATCAAGGTGATCGACTTCGGCAGGGTCGGGTACATGACCAGACCGAACGGGATGAGCGTCAGGATGACCGACAGGATGAAGCCGATGGCATACGACTTGACGCTGCCGTGGCTTGAATCGTGGCTGTCGTGGGAGTGTGCATTAGCCATTACAGAGTCCCCATCAAGTAGACGACGGTGAATACGCAGATCCAGACCACGTCCAGGAAGTGCCAGAACAGGCTCAGGCAAGTCAGGCGAGTCTTGTTGGTGTTGGTCAGGCCGTGCTTATTGACCTGATACATCATCACCGCCATCCACAGCAGGCCAGCAGATACGTGCAGACCGTGGGTGCCTACCAGCGTGAAGAACGCAGACAGGAAGCCGGAACGGTGCGGGCCGTAGCCTTCGGAGATCAGCAGGTGGAACTCGTTGATCTCCATGCCGATGAAGCCCAGGCCGAACAGGAAGGTCAGTGCCAACCAGCTCAGTACGCCTTTCTTGTTGCCCTTGTAGAAGGCCAACATGGCGAAGCCGTAGGTGATCGAACTGAACAACAGCAAGGCGGTTTCGCCGAGCACGTAAGGCAGTTCGAAGATGTCGTGGCCCGACGGGCCACCCGCTACGTTGTTTACCAGTACCGCGTATACCGCGAAGATCGACGCAAACAAGATGCAGTCGGTCATCAGGTAGAGCCAGAAACCGAAAACGGTCATTGGCCCCGAATCGTGGTGATGGTCATCGTGCCCATGGTCATCGACATGGGCGTGTCCAGCATTGGTCACTAAGTTCGACATGGTTTAAGCCTGTTCCAACGAGGTTTCTACACGGTTGGCCGGAATCTTCTTCTCGGCTACCAGGCGAGCGTGCTGCTCGGCTTCGATGCGCTCGATCGTCTCGACCGGCACCATGTAGCCTTGATCATCACGGGCAGCGTGGATGATGAAGTAACCGATAGTGCCGACCAGGCTCACGATTGCCAGCCACCAGATGTGCCAGATCATCGCGAAACCGAACACGGTCAGCAGGCCGCCCATCACCACGCCAGTGGCGGTGTTGCTTGGCATGTGGATCGGTTCGTAGTGCTTAGGCTTCTGGTACGCAGTACCGTTTTCCTTGGCTTCGGTGAACGCATCAATGGTGTCCGCAGTAGGGATCACGGCGAAGTTGTAGAACGGAGGTGGCGACGAGGTCGACCATTCCAGGGTGTGGCCGTTCCATGGGTCGCCGGATTCGCACATGTTCTGCTTGCGATCACGCACGCTGACATACAGCTGGATCAGCTGGCAGGCGATACCCACGGCGATCATCACCGCACCGAACATGGCGACGTACAGGTACGGCACCCACTCAGGGTTGGTAGTGGCGTTCAGACGACGGGTCATGCCCATGAAGCCCAGTGCATAGAGCGGCATGAATGCGACGAAGAAGCCCGAGATCCAGAACCAGAACGCAGCCTTGCCCCAGCCTTCGTGCAGCTTGAAGCCGAACGCTTTCGGGAAGTAGAAGGCGAAACCAGCGATGTAGCCGAATACAGCACCACCAATGATCACGTTGTGGAAGTGAGCGATCACGAACAGGCTGTTGTGCAGGACGAAGTCAGCACCCGGAATGGCCAGCAGTACGCCGGTCATGCCGCCGATGGCGAAGGTCACCATGAAGCCCAGGGTCCACAGGACCTGGCTGGTGATACGCAGACGGCCGTGGTAGATGGTGAACAGCCAGTTGAATAGCTTCACCCCCGTCGGGATGGAAATCAGCATGGTCGCCAGGCCGAAGAAGGCGTTGACGCTGGCCCCCGAACCCATGGTGAAGAAGTGGTGCAGCCAAACCATGAAGCCCAGGATCGAGATCGCGCCGGAGGCGTAGACCATCGAGTGGTGACCGAACAGGCGCTTGCCGGTAAAGGTCGAGATCACTTCGGAGAAAATACCGAACGCTGGCAGGATCAGGATGTACACCTCAGGGTGACCCCACGCCCAGAACAGGTTCACGTACATCATTGGATTGCCACCAAGTTCGTTGGTGAAAATGTGGAAATCCAGGTAACGGTCAAGCGACAGCAGCGCCATGGTAGCGGCCAGGATCGGGAACGAAGCCACGATCAGGACGTTGGCCCAGGTGCAGGTCCAGGTGAAGATCGGCATGTCCATCAGTTTCATGCCAGGGGCGCGCATTTTCAGGACGGTGGCCAGGAAGTTGACCCCCGTCAGCGTCGTCCCGAGTCCTGATAGCTGTAGCGCCCAGATGTAGTAGTCCACACCCACGCCCGGACTGTACTGAATGCCCGACAATGGCGGATACGCAACCCAACCGGTCTTGGCGAATTCGCCGACGCCCAGGGAAACGTTGATCAGCACCACGCCGGAAACCAGCAGCCAGAAGCTCAGGGAGTTCAGGAACGGGTAGGCAACGTCACGCGCACCGATCTGCAGCGGCAAGGCAAGGTTCATCAAGCCGGTGAAGAAAGGCATCGCCATGAAGATGATCATGATCACACCGTGAGCGGTGAAGATCTGGTCATAGTGTTCAGGTGGCAGGTAGCCAGGCGAACCCTCGGTGGCCATGGCCAACTGGGTACGCATCATGATGGCGTCGGCAAAGCCACGCAGCAGCATGACCATGGCAACGATGACGTACATGACGCCGATTTTCTTGTGGTCGACCGACGTCAGCCACTCGGTCCACAGGTAGGTCCACTTCTTGAAGTACGTGATACCTGCAAACAGTGCCAGACCACCCAGCGCGATCATGGCGATGGTCACCATCACGATCGGCTCGTGGAACGGGACCGCATCCCAACTTAATTTACCAAACATCGTTTACTCCTCTGCCCCAGCAGTTGAATGCGAGCCCGTGTCAGAACCTTCAACCACGGCCACTTCTTTCTTCTCGTGCTTGACCGGCTTGCCTGGCTTCATACCTTCGTACTTGTCGACGATTTTCTGAAACAGGTTCGGCTCATACGTGGAGTACAGGGCGACTGGGTTGTTCTGGCTTGGTTTGGTCAGGGCGTCGTATTCAGCTTGATCAAGCTGTTTAGGTGCGGCCTTGACTGCGGCTACCCAGGCGTTGAAATCTTCCTGGCTCGTCGAGATCGCTTTGAATTTCATGCCGGTGAAGCCAGCGCCGCTGTAGTTTGCGGAGATGCCTTCCATTTCAGCTTTTTCGTTGGCGATCAGGTGCAGGCGGGTCTGCATGCCTGCCATCGCGTAGATCTGACCACCCAGGGCAGGGATGAAGAACGAATTCATCACGGCGTCGGAGGTGATCCGGAAGTTAAGCGGAGTGTGCTCCGGGAACTGGATCTCGTTGACAGTGGCGATACCCAGGTCCGGGTAGATGAACAGCCACTTCCAGTCCAGCGCGACCACTTCGATGTTGATCGGCTTGACGTCGGACTCCAGCGGACGGTACGGGTCCAGCTCGTGGGTCGACTTATAGGTGATGTAACCCAAGGCGATGATGATGAGGATCGGAACCAGCCACACCGCGATCTCGATCTTGGTGGAGTGCGACCACTTCGGCGCGTAGGTCGCGCTGGTGTTCGACGCGCGGTATTTCCAGGCGAAGGCGAAGGTCATGACGATCACAGGAACCACGACCAGCAGCATCAGCAGGGTGGCGGTGATGATCAGGTTTCGTTGATCCAGACCGATCTGTCCTTTCGGGTCCATCAAGGTCCACTTGCAGCCTCCCAGCATTAACATCATGCCAAGCAGCGGCAAAAAGCCTAGTAATCGGGGGTACCTGTTTTTACTCATCTCACGACCTCTAAAGCAGCTTGCGCAATGCAGTTGGGTTTTGATCGCCAACACTTCACCCTGCCAAGGGTTGGCATTTCTCTTCGATTGAATAAGAGCCTGCCCGCCACGTCATATCTGTACGTTTCACGGACCTGCAGTGAGTTCTTATTCGATTTCGTGGTTAAAAGGCCTTGTTACAGACCAATTCCATTTGGTGCGGATAGTTGAAAGGCTGCCGGAACCTGGGGTCGCACAGAGCCTTCCATCTGCTCCTCGACCGCTCCAATGCTCAAATATTGAACAGCACCGGACATTCAGTGCGGGCGATTGTAGTTAGCTAGCGATGTATAAACCATGTCTTATAAAGAAATAATTTTTATCGATTACAGCAATAATCCTTCGCCATTCTTGCAAAGGTTCGCGATCTTATCGCGTTCGATTCTCAACAAAAACCACAAAAATTGCCGTGTTATTGGGCAAAGAGCCACATCCCTTACAGCCTGTAAGGGCATGGCAAACGCGAGCAAGTCCCCATAAAACAAGGCATTCGCAGATCGCCCTGGCGCTGGAACCCCGTGAGCTTTGCGGTGTCTCACACGCCACGAACTGACAGCACAAATTGCGCATTTGACGCAAATTTAATGGCCCATGCGACGGATCAGAAACGTCCTGCGACAGCTTCCGTGTGACAACATGTCGCACGCTGCGCGCACCTGAAATTGCTCCCCGTCACGGCAGTTTCACAAAATACCTACAAAGCAAAACGCCCCGACCTTCCTTCAAGGAAGACCGGGGCGTTTTTCGTGAACGGCTAGTTGTTGCGTTGGCGGTTACGGTAAATGCCCAGGGGTACCAGGATCACCGTCAGCACGAACGCCACCAGCGCCCATTGCGCCAGGGACAGGCCAAGGATCGGCGGGTATGGGGTGCTGCAGAAGCCATCGACCTGAAAGCCCAGGGGGAACACCTTGGCCAGAGGCAGGTCGTCCACAATCGGTTGCAGTACATCAATGCCGCAGCTGACTTGTGGGAAGAACTGGGTGTACACATGATGACCGGCGGCAGCGACGCCACCCAGGGCACTGAGCACCACCAACCCTTCGAAAAAGGTGAGCGCGCCCTTGGTACGCATCGCGGCACCGATAAACGCGAACACCGCGATCAACAACAGCGCATAGCGCTGCAGGATGCACAGCGGGCACGGCGCCTCGCCCAACACCACTTGCATGTACAGCGCTCCGCCGATCAGCGACAGGCAGATGATGCCCAGCAACACCAGAAAGCGCCGCTCCCTGCCCAAACGCAATTCGTCACTCATCCCCGTTTCCCTTTGTCGTTGTGCCAATGGCCGCAAGTTTACACACAGGCCACCGTTTAAACAGAGGGGGGTTAAGTGCGGATTAATCAGGAGGAATGTTGTGGCTGTGCGGACGCTATCGCGGGCAAGCCCGGCTCCCACAGGGAAATGCGATCCCCTGTGGGAGCCGGGCTTGCCCGCGATGGTGCCTCCCCTATGTTTCGGTTAAACCTTATTCCAGCGCCGCCGCCGGGCCGAAGAATTCGTAGCGGCTTTGTTTCTCTGGCACGCCCAGCGCCTTGAGGTGGCGCTTGATCGCCGCCATGAAACCTTTAGGCCCCAGGAAGTAAGCATCCACATCACGCTGCTCAGGCAACCACGCCGCCAGTTGCTCCTGGGTCAGCATGCCCACTTTGTCCGCCACCGGGCTCACACCGTCGTCCTCGGCATAGCAATAGAAACGCTTGAGCTGCGGATGCTGGGCCGCCAGGCCATCGACCCAATCACGGAACGCATGCACCCCGCCGTTACGCGCACAGTGAATGAAGTGCACAGGCCGTTCTGTCGCCAGGGCTGCTTCGAGCATCGGCAATGTCGGCGTGATGCCAACCCCACCGCTGATCAGCACCAGCGGCTTGTCGCTGGCTGCCAGGGTGAACTCGCCCGAAGGTGGGAACAGATCGATGGTCGCGCCAACGTGCATCTGGTCATGCAGGTAATTGGAGACCCGCCCATTGGCTTCACGCTTGACGCTGATGCGGTATAGGCCTTTATCGGTCAGGGCCGACAGGGAATAGTTGCGGCGCACTTCCTCGCCATCGAGCACCAACTTCAGGCCAATGTATTGGCCCGGCGCAGCCGCCAGGATCGGGCCGTTATCCACCGGAGCGAAATAGAAGGAGATGATCTCGTCGCTCTCCTCCACCCGCTTGACCAGGATGAACGTCCGCGCACCGCGCCAGCCGCCCGGAGCCTGGGCTTTTTCGTCATAGATGGCGGCTTCGGCACCGATCAGGATATCCGCCAGCTGACCATACGCCGCGCCCCAGGCACTCATCACTTCCGGGGTGGCGATCTCGCTGCCCAACACTTCGGAGATGGCGCGCAGCAAGCAGGCCCCCACGATCGGGTAGTGCTCCGGCAGAATCTGCAAGGCGACGTGTTTGTTGATGATCTTCGCCACCAGGTCACCCAGTTGATCCAACTGGTCGATATGCCGCGCGTACATCAACACACCATTGGCCAGGGCACGAGGCTGGTCGCCGCTGGCCTGGTGGGCCTGGTTGAACAGCGGGCGAACTTCCGGGTATTCGCTGAGCATCATGCGGTAGAAATGGGTGATCAGGGCTTCGCCGCCGCTTTCCAGCAGGGGCACAGTGGATTTGACGATGGCACGGTCTTGGGCACTAAGCATGGCTGACTCCTGGGTCTTTTTACTGATTGCCTTTGCTTAGTCAGTATTCGTGCCAACTTATTAATCGTTATTTTTCAATGACTTAAATATTATGTGGTCAGTATGACCTCCTACACTTTATAGTCATAAGGACTACAAGGAGTCATTATGACTGCACAATCGCTGCTCACCACCCTGCTGCCCCTGGTCGCCGACTTGTCCCGCGAGCTGCCCGAAGGCGAGCGCTACCGCCGCCTGCTGCAAGCCATGCGCGCCTTGCTGCCGTGTGATGCCGCCGCGTTGCTACGCCTGGACGGTGAATGGCTGGTGCCCCTGGCAGTGGACGGTTTGAGCCCCGATACCTTGGGCCGGCGCTTCAAGGTCAGCGAACACCCGCGCTTTGCCGTGCTATTAAGCAGTCCCGGCCCGACGCGCTTCGACAGCGACAGCGAACTGCCCGACCCTTACGACGGTTTGGTCGACGGTTTGCACGGGCATCTGGAAGTGCACGATTGCATGGGCTGCCCGCTGTTTGTCGACGATCAACCCTGGGGCCTGCTAACCCTCGACGCCTTGGACACCGAGCGTTTCGAGCGCGTCGAACTGGACGCCCTGCAAGCCTTTGCCAGCCTCGCCGCGGCGACCGTCAACGTGGCTGAACGCATCGAACGGCTGACCCTGCGCGCCGAAATCTACCGCGAGGCCAGCGGCCAGCAGCACAAGGAAATGATCGGCCAGAGCAAGCCCCATAAACGCCTGGTGGAAGAGATCAAGCTGGTGGGCGGCAGCGACCTCACCGTACTGATCACTGGCGAAACCGGTGTCGGCAAGGAGCTGGTGGCCCACGCGATCCACGCGGCCTCGCCCCGTGCGGACAAACCGTTGATCAGCCTCAACTGCGCCGCGTTGCCGGAAACCCTGGTGGAAAGCGAGTTATTCGGGCATGTGCGCGGCGCCTTCACCGGCGCGTTGAACGAGCGCCGGGGCAAGTTCGAGCTGGCCAATGGCGGCACCCTGTTCCTCGACGAAGTGGGCGAGTTGTCACTGACCGTGCAAGCCAAGCTGCTGCGCGTACTGCAGAGCGGTCAGTTGCAGCGCCTGGGCTCGGACAAAGAGCACCGAGTGGACGTGCGCCTGATCGCCGCCACCAACCGTGACCTGGCCGAAGAAGTACGCAATGGTCGCTATCGCGCGGACTTCTACCACCGCCTCAGCGTATACCCGCTGCAAGTGCCGGCGTTGCGTGAGCGCGGCAGGGACGTGCTGCTGTTGGCGGGGTTCTTCCTGGAGCAGAACCGCTCGCGCATGGGCCTGGGCAGCCTGCGTCTGACCAGCGATGCCCAGGCAGCACTGCTGGCCTACAACTGGCCGGGTAATGTGCGCGAGCTGGAACATTTAATTGGCCGCAGCGCCCTGAAGGCCCTGGGTAACTGTCGCGAACGGCCGAAGATTCTCAGCCTGAGCGCCCAGGACCTGGACTTGCCCGACATCAGCGCGCCACTGCCGGTCGAAACGCAGGCCGAATCAGCCCCCGTCGTCACCGGCGACCTGCGCCAAGCCACCGAGCACTATCAGCGCCAGATCATCAGCGCTTGCCTGGAACGCCACCAGCACAACTGGGCCGGCGCCGCCCGCGAACTGGGCCTGGACCGCGCCAACCTGGGGCGCATGGCCAAGCGCCTTGGCCTCAAATAACCCAGGCAACTCGGTCAAATGTGGGAGGGGGCTTGCTCCCGATAGCAGTGTGCCGGTCAATAAATTAGCTGACTGATGCACCGCCATCGGGGGCAAGCCCCCTCCCACATTAGATTTGCTTAGCCTGAAACACCGGGCTCACAGGCTTGGGTTTGCGAAACACCAACACATTGCCCAGCATCACCAGCACCAACCCCGCAAACGCTGGCGCGGTCCATTGATAGCCTTCGGCAAACGCCGACACATTCAGCGCCACCACGGGGAACAGTACCGTGCAATACGCCGCGCGCTCCGGCCCCATGCGGCCGACCAGCGTGAGGTAGGCGGTAAAACCGATCACCGAGCCCGGGATCACCAAATACCACAGGGCGCCGATGTAGCGCGCGCTCCAATCCATATCGAACGGAATACCGCGCACGGCACAGTAGGTCGCCAGCATCGCCGAGCCATACGCCATGCCCCAGGCGTTGGTGGTGAGCGGCTTGAGCCCGGCCTTCTGTTGCAGGCTCGACAGCATATTGCCCGCCGAAAAACACATCGTGCCGAGCAACGCCAAGCCCAGGCCGAGCAAAGTCTGTGGGCTGGCGGTATGCCCGACCAATTCCGGCCAGAACAGAAAGCCCAGCCCCAACAGCCCCAACGCGCCCCCCATCAACACATTACGCGCTACCCGCTGACCGAAGAACACCCGGGCATTCAACGCGTTCCACAACGTGGCCGTGGAAAACACCACCGCTACCAACCCGCTGGGAATCCACTGGCTGGCGGTGAGAAAGCACATGAAGTTGACGCAGAACAGGCACAACCCCTGGGCCAGGCAGATCAGGTGCCCACGCCGGTTCATCACCTGCAGTTTGCGGCTGAGCAGCAACAGCGCAAACAGCACCAGCGCCGCCAGGCCGAAGCGATAGACGATCGACACGGGAATCGCCACCACGCCCAACTGCCATTTGAGGGCGATCCAGGTCGTGCCCCAGATCAACACCGTGAGTAAATACAGGAAAAGGTTCATAGCGGGCTCCGTCAATTGAGCCACAGTGTCGCCGCCAACGCCGGGAAAGCACTTGCAGATTCTTGCGCTTTTGTCGGCCGGAGGGCTCACAGCGCCGGTCGCCAGGAGTAGGATGCAAGGCGTCGGAGAACACGCCATGCCAGATCTGGAATCCCTGCAAGTCTTTCAGTCCCTTAACCGCTCGCCCAACGCACGCCTCGAAGCTTGCGCCGAGCTCGGTGACGGATTGTCTGCGGCCCTGTGGAGCAATCACCACGATGCCCAGGATTACCAGGCACCCGGCCATCACACCTTGTCCTGCTACATCGGCGGTGGCACCGGCACCTTTCGGCGTGACCAGCCGGGCACCAAGGGCGGCCCCGACAAACTGTGCATCCTGCCCGCCGAGCATCAGTCGGCCTGGGTCATCAACGGTGAGATCCGCCTGGCCCACGTGTATTTCAGCCCGGAACAATTTGCCCTCGGTTGCGTCACCCTGCTTGACCGCGAGCCGCGTGAACTTCAACTGCGCGAAAGCACCTTCCTGGAAGACGCCGCCCAGGCCCGGCGCTTTCACCAGTTGATCGCCCTCAACTGGCACGAACCCGCCGAGCGCCTGCTGACCAGCAGCCTGGCCCACGAAATGCTCAGCCACACCCTGCTCAGCCAAGTGGGCGCGCGAAACGGACTGCGCTTGAAAGGCGGGCTGGCCGCCCACCAGCGGCGGCTATTGGTGGAATACATCGACCACCACCTGGAAGAACCGATCAGCTTGGGGCAGTTGGCCGGACTGTGTGCGCTGTCGGAGTACCATTTTGCGCGGATGTTCCGCCAAAGCTTCGGCCTGCCGCCCCATCAATATCTCTTGGCGCGTCGCCTGGCGCGTGCGCAAACCCTGCTGCGCGGTGGCGCGCTGCCCTTGGGTGAAATCGCCTGGATGTGCGGTTTCTCCAGTGCCAGCCACTTCACTCACCGTTTTCGCCAGGCCATGGGCGCCACGCCTGGGGAGTACCGCCAGGCGTTCAGCGCCTAGGTCATCAAGCCCAACGTCTTGGCCTTGGCCACCGCCTGGGTGCGCCGCTCCACACCGAGTTTGCTATGGATGCGCCGCGCGTGGGTCTTGACGGTGTGCAGGGAAATAAACAGGCGGTCGGCGATTTCCAGGTTGGAGTTGCCCTGGGCGATTAACTGCAACACTTCCAGCTCGCGCTGGCTCAGGGGATTCTCCGCTACGCCCGCCGTAGACACCTGAGCCTCCAGACCCAACTCGCTCAACAACCCCGGCGCGCGCAAGCGCAGCTCACGAATTGCCTGTTGTACCTGACAGCGCTGCGCCAGAGCCTGGCCGGTTTGCAGCGCACCACGCGCCAGGGCCGAATCGCCCAGTTGCCAAGCCACTTCACCCAGTACCAGGTGCAATTCGGTTTCCAGGCACAGCATGCCGCGTTGCCGAGTGGTGTCGAGCAAGGCATTGAGGCGTGCGATAGGTTGGTCGGCACAACCCAGTTTCACCTCGGCCAACACCAGCAGGTATTCCAGACGCGGCACCAATTCCAGGGTAGCCGGCGGCGCCTGCCGGGCCTGGGGGGCACGAAAGTGACGCAAGACCCGACGCACCGCCTCCACCGTCAACTCGGCGCGCCCTTGCTGTAACCAGAAGTGCCCGCTGACCAACAGCAGTACGGCGCGGTACACCGTGTCTGGCACATGCCGTTGCTGCATCAAGCGCTCGGCATCACGCAACTGGATAAAGGCCTGGGCGTAATCGCCACGGTTGGCGGCCAGCAGCGCCAGGCCGAGAAACCCGTACAGCACGCGTTTGTCGTGGCTGTGCAGGCACATCTTCAACCCTTCGGTGAAACACTCACTCGCCAAGGCGTCTTGCCCTTGGCGCAACGCCAGGTGACCACGGCGCAGCGCAATACGCCCCATCAGCGGCCCGGCTTTGAGACGCTGGCGAACCAGCATCGCCTGCACCGTTTCCAGCAAGCTTTGTGCCCGGTAAGGCGCACCACGTTGTTCCAACCATTGAGCGTGATCCAACTCAAGCAAGGCTTCCAGGACCAGTGAGCCATGGGCGCGGGCCAGGCACAGGGCTTCGCGATTCAAGGCTTGCGCCACATCCAGCTCGCCGCGCAGCAACGCTTGTTGGGTCAGGCCCGACAGGCACATCAGGCGCGAGGTCCAGGCGCTGTCAGGCAAGGCCTGCAACGCCTCCAGAAAATGCTCGCGAGAGCGCTCGGCATCTCCGCCCAGGTGCAGCAACCAACCCCATTGCGCCTGCCAGCGTGCCAGCAAATGGCGTTGCTGCGCGCCCGTCGGCTGCGGAGCAAACCGTGCAAGTTGATCGATACACACACCGGCTTGCTCGAAACGGCCAGCAAACAGCAATGCCGCCGTCACCAGCCCGACCAGTTGCGCCGAGCCCAGCAGCAATTCATCTCCGTGCTGCTCATGCAGACGCAACAACAGCACGGCATTTTCCCCACGAAACAGATCCTCGAAGCTGAAGTGCTGTAACAGGCTCACCGCCACTTCGTACTCTTCGGCCAGCAGCGCCTGTTCAAAGGCCGCCTGCCAATCACGCTCGCCGGTAAACCACTGGCAGGCGCGTCGATGCCAGGAACGTTTGGCCGGCCAAGGCTCATCACGCAGCAATCGCGCCAGAGGTGGGAACACCTGCAGCCAGTCCTGGGTGTCTTCCCAGGGCTGGATAAAGGCACCCAGCGCCTGCAACTCACGCAGGTAATGATCACCGTCACCAAAGCCGAACAGGTGCTCGCACAACCCCGGATTGAAGCGTGGCAAATGGGCCAGCACGCGCCAGGCTTCGGCCAACTCGGGCGGCAAGGTACTGAACAGCTCGTGCTGAAGGTAATCGAGCAAGGTCTTATCGGGATGGCCGTCGCCGAGCAACGCGATGCGCACCCCGGCACACCAACCACCGCTGAACTGCATCACATCGTCGAGAGTGTGCCCGGTATCGAGCAAGGGCTGGATCTCCGCAGGACTGAACTGCAGCTCGTTGCATTCCAACAGTTCATCGTCGAGCAGCAACCGCGGCCAGTTGCACGCCGGGCGCCGCCGTACGCCCAGCCACCAGGTCAGCGCCGGGCTGGCGGCAGTGAGCAGACGGTCAAGCAAGGCGTCCAGTTCGGGCGCGGGCAGGCGGCAAAAGTCATCGAGGAATACCCACCCCGGGCGCTGCCAGTGGCCAAGATCGAGCAACAAGGTCGCCTCGTCGACGAAGGGCAACCCGAGGTTCTGCGCCAGCAGCCGGCAAAAATCCAGAGCCGTGAGAGCGGCGCCATTGAGAGGCAGCCAACAGACCTGGCACCCCGCCGGTGCCTGCAATGCACACTCCGCCAGCAGCGCACTCTTGCCGCTGCCACCGGGAGCACACAGCAGCTTCACCCTGACCGACGCGGCGAGCAACGGCTCAGTCAGGCGCGGGCGCAACAGATGATGGGCGGACAGCCGTGGCATGAATCCAGGACGGTCCAGGCAGCGTGTCATGGCGGTCATTGCTGCATCCTGCTTTTTTATTGTTATGCAACCTGACCCCTACCCTAGTCCTGTGGGCGGCGGTTATTGAAGAAGTATTCAGCACACTGATTGATGGGCATGCATAAAACCAAATGTGGGAGGGGGCTTGCTCCCGATGGCAGGGTGACAGTCGACTTATAAGTGACTGATACACCGTCATCGGGAGCAAGCCCCCTCCCACATTTTTATTGCGTTTCAAATAGGCATTATCGAACGCCTTCGGACCTCAACGCCGCCGGCGTGTAATCCGCCGCCTTGGCCGCAAAGCCGAACACGAAACTGCTCTTCTCTTCGTTCTTCATGCCCAGGGCGATGTAGCGCCCGGCGATGATGTCGTACAGGGTTTCCACGGTATAAGCCGGCACTTGGTGGTCGTAGTAGAACTGCGCGTGGCCTTCGGCGACACGCCACAGTTGGCCACGGCCGTCATAGTGATCCACCAGCGCGACTTGCCAGCTGTCTTCGTCAATGTACATGTGGCGCTTGGCATAGATGTGGCGCTCACTCGGCTTGACGGTGCCGACCACTTCCCACACGCGGTGCAGCTCATAGCGGGTAAGGTCCTGGTTGATGTGCCCGGCCTTGATGATGTCGTCGTACTTGAGGGTCGGCGAATCGAGCTTGTAGCTGTTGTAAGGGATGTACATCTCTTTTTTGCCCACCAGCTTCCAGTCGTAGCGGTCGGGGGCGCCGGAAAACATGTCGAAGTTGTCGGTGGTACGCAGGCCGTCGGACGCGGTGCCCGGCCCGTCATAGGACACTTGCGGCGCACGCCGTACACGGCGCTGACCGGCGTTGTAGATCCAGGCCAGGCGTGGTTCCTTCACCTGGTCGAGGGTTTCGTGCACCAGCAACACGTTACCCGCCAGACGCGCCGGGGCCGTCACCGATTGCTTGAAAAAGCTCAGCACGTTGGCCGCCTTGGCCGGGTCGATGTCGGGGATGGCTTGGGGCACCGCCACTTCTTCCTCGAAGCGGATCGGCGTGTAACTGCCGTTAGTCTGCGGGGTGGCCTGGGTGATGATGCGGCGCAGGTTGCCGCCGTGGTAACGGGTGATGTGGTTCCACAGCACTTCCACGCCGTTCTTGGGGATCGGGAACGCGTAGTAACGGTTGCCGGTGAAGTTCTCCAGGCCGTTACCGTCATTGATGGCGTGTACATTCAAGGCGCTGCGTTTGATCGACTCATAGATGTCCGGTGGCAGGTTGACCGTGCGATGGCTCGGGTAGACCGGGATCTTGTAGGTTTCGGGGTAGCGCTTGAACATCGCGACCTGACCTTCGGAGAGCTTGTCCTTGTACTTGTCCACGGTCGCGGCCGTGATCACGAACAGCGGTTTCTCATTGGCGAACGGGTCGGCGAGAAAGCCCTTGCTGTCTACCGCGCCGGCATTCTTCGGGATACCACCGGTCCAGGCCGGGATCGAGCCATCGGCGTTGCCGGCTTTCTCGGCGCCGACCGGGGTCAGGGTCGTGCCAAGCTTGGCGGCTTCTTCGGGCGACACCGCCGCCATCACGTTGGCGGCCAATACACTCAGCGCCATCACTGCAAATAGCTTACGCATAGGTTGTTGTCCTTCCTTAAAACCAGATCAGAAGTTCACGCCGAAGCTGAGGGCGATAAAGTCGCGGTCGGTCAGGGTGTTGTAGTCGCCGCCAAAAAAGTCGGTGTAGCTCAGGCTGGCGGTGTAGGTGTTGCGGTAGTCCGCATCCACGCCGACGCTGATCGCCTTGGCGCCTTCGTTGAAAATGCCGTTGGGGCCATAGCCACTGACGTCATGGGACCAGGACAGGTTGGGCTTGAGGTTCACCCCGGCGAACACGTTGTTGTAGTCGAGGATTGCGCGGGCGCGATAACCCCAGGAGTTGGCGGTGACATACCCATCGGTATCACCTTGGTAGCCGTAGGCGCCGAACACCGAGTCGCGGCCATAGCGCAGCTTGTTTTTGGCTTCCAGTCCGCCAACATGCACGTAGGCCGCTTCGCCCACCAGGGTCAGGCGTTCGGCACCCAGCACTTGGTCGAAGAACTGGGTCATGGTGCTTTGGATCTGGGTGATTTCCTTGCGGCGGTATCCAGAGTTGTCCGAGCCGAATGAGCTGCGGATCGGCGAAGCCGTGTTGCCGGCGATCGGGTTGACCAAGGCCAGGGTCAGGTCAGTGGTATTGAGTTGCACCGGCGCATTCGGGCGGTAGCTGATCTCTCCGGTCCAGGCCGTGCCGGTCGGCAACGTCGTGGAGAAGCTGGCGCCATACAGGCGAATGTCTTCCGGGTAGTCGAGGTAATACTGGCCGCGACCGAGCATGGTGCTCTGGGCCAGCCCCGCGCCCGAACCCGGTGCAATGGCGTTGGCGGCGTTGACGATACGCCCGATGGTGGCCAGGTTGGTGTTGGCAGTAATGGTGCCCACCGTCGGTGTACGGCTGTGGTAGTTCATGAAGTACAGGCCGTATTCGGTGTCATCCCCCAGCCAGCGCAAGGCCGCGCCGAACTGGCCGCCATCACGGGCCTCGCGGTCTTTGGCGCGCTGTACCACCACGCCTTCGCGGGTGACTTGGAAGCCCTGCCCGAAGGCCGCCGCCACCGGTTGCAACGGCGCAATCGCCGGGCTGCCAACGGTGTAGTTGTTATTGCAGCCATGGGCGACCACATCGTTGCCGAAGAAGGTGCCGCAGTTATCCACCACGGTGTTTTCCCAGTTCAACTGGTAGAAGCCTTCCACCGAGAGTTGATTGGTCAGGCTCTGGGAGGCGAACAGCATGTTCACCGGGATCAGCCCCTCCTTGATTTCGGCACCCGGCCGGCGGAAGGCCGAGACGTCGATGGGGTTGATGCTGTTGATCGAGTTACCGATAAACGTACTCTCGCCCCAGCTCACCACCTGCTTGCCGACACGAACGGCTCCCGGCAGGTCGCCGATGGAATAGTTGTGATACACGAACGCATCCAATAGCTCATAGCCGGAGGAACGTGCCCCTTCATCGCGGTGGTTATTGCTGATCTGCTTGAATTCGCGGTTTTCGTCCTGCAGTTCGAAGTCGTACCAGTACTTGCCGCGCACGAATACGCCGCTGTCGCCGTACTTGAGCTCCAGATCGTGAATACCCTTGAAGATCTTGGAGAAGGTTTCGCCCTTCTTGAAGTTCAGCCGCCCGTCATCCCCGGTGGATGCCTGCCCCGTACCGCCGTTGGAAACGCCCACCAGCTTCTTGTCGGCATCGCGCATGCCCCAACTGGCACCGACCGATAGCGAAGAATCGAATTGCCCTTCGATCTCGCCAATGTTGAACGAGACGGCCTGGGCCTGGGCACAGCAGCCCAATGCAACCGCCGCGGCGAGCGCCTGTGGCGTGAAGATGGCGCGCATTGTTGTTTTTGTCATGCGTCTTCCCCGGTGAGTGACAGAAGGCCCCACCCTACTGCCGCTCGTCAGGAGGGATAAGCGCACCAAGGAGGTATTCGTGTTGTCGCTCGAAAGGATGAATGGGCGCGCTGGCCGGGCTTCGCGGCGAACCATGGATTGGGTAGATGGCGGGTTATCAGGAGGATGGATGGCACGCCGAGTGACTGTTGCCAATCTGGTAACAGTCCTTGTCCCGATCTGCTATTACTCATTTTGTTACAACGGACTATTCTTACTGGGCTTTCAGGGCAAACCGCCCGCTCCCACCTTCGGGAAAGAAGCCGATTTTCGACAGATTGGCTAATGTATTCAATCTGTTACCGGTGTTCACTGACGTTGATTTGTCGCTCCTTGATCCAACGTCTTACTTCGGCCGCTGCCCTTGCAGCGGCCTTTTTTATGCCCGCAATAAAACGAGGCGCCCTCAGCGCCCCGTAGAATTCAATGTTGTTTAAACAACGATCAGAGGCTGAACTTCTGTAAGTTGGCCATCATTTCCTTCAACGCCTCGATATTGTCCTTGGGGTGGACGGCGCCTTCGAAGTCGCAAATCTGCGCCCAGTGCGCCGCCACATCGTCCGGCGAGAAACCGACGTCTGGGTCAAAGCCCACGCCCAAACTGCGCTCCCAGCGGGTTTTACCGATCCAGCCGCCGCCCACTTCGAATAGCCCGGAGGTTTCCTGGCAGGCTTCGCTGCCCAAGTACACCACCAACGGGCTGACCAACTCCGGCTTGAGGCGCTCGAACACCTGCGGCGGAATCAGGCCTTCGGTCATGCGCGTGCCACCGGTGGGGGCAATGGCGTTGACCAGGATGTTGTTCTTGCGCCCTTCCAGCGCCAGGGTGCGCGTCAAGCCATACAAGCCGAGCTTGGCCATGCCATAGTTGGACTGGCCGAAGTTGCCGTAGATGCCTGAAGTGGACGCGGTGAAGATCACCCGGCCATAACCTTGCTCGCGCATATGCGGCCAGGCGGCGCGGGTGACTTTGTAGGCACCTTCGACATGCACCCGGTAAACCAGGTCCCAGTCACTGTCTTCCATTTTGTGGAAAGTCTTGTCACGCAGGATACCGGCGTTGTTCACCACCACGTCGATGCGGCCGAAGGCGTCGAGGGCGTTCTGTACGATCTTGTCACCGTCGGTGACGGAATCATGATTGGCTTCGGCAATGCCGCCCGCCGCATGGATCTCAGCCACCACCCGGTCCGCCGCCGAGGCGTTGGCACCTTCGCCTTGCGCCGAACCGCCCAGGTCATTGACCAGTACTTTGGCCCCATGTGCGGCGAACAACAGCGCATGGGCTCGGCCCAACCCGCCGCCGGCACCGGTGACGATCACGACCTTATCCTGGAACTGCACTGACTCACTCATACCGAACTCCGCTGGTGACAATGGGAATGTATCGAGTGTCAGGCACACAGCTTCGGGTCACAATAAAGTCGGCCGAGGCTGAATGGTGCACGATAAGGCAGCAGGATAATTGCACCGCTCAGGAATAGGCGACGCGCGGCGCCGACCGGCCAATACGCTCGCGAAACGCCAGGTAATGCTTGAGCACCAGCACTGGCGCTTCGATCTGCGGGTAATGGCCGATATTCGCCAGCAGCACCGTATCGGCGTGGGGCACCAACTGCTGATAACGCTCCACCATATGGGCGCCGGAGATGGGGTCGATTTCGCCATCAATCACCCGCAACGGCACCTGGTCACGCTGCATCGCGCCCACCCAGCGCTCACGCAGGCGGCGGCGTTGTGGAACGTAAGCGATCAGTTTATGCAGGATGCGGGTGCCGTCGTTGGCGTAGATCAGGCTCCAGAAATCATCCAGCGCACTTTCACTGGGTCGCGTGTGTGGGCCAAAAATCTGATTGAAGCTGTTAGCCAATGCGTTGCGCCCAAAGGCTCGACCGATCATCCAGCCGAGCGGGCTCAGCAATAATTTCTGCACCAAAGCCGCCCGATGCGTTTCCGGGAACAGCCCACCATTGAGGAACACGCAACTGGCCATCTGAAACCGGCCTTCGTAATGGCGAGCCAGCAATTCCTGGGCGACGCTGTCGCCATAGTCATGGGCCAGCACGTGAACCGGCTGCTCCACGCCCAGGTGTTCAAGCAACGCCTGCTGCAAATCCGCCTGCTCCAACAGGCAATAGTCGTGGTCCAGCGGTTTGGCCGAATCACCGAAGCCCAGCATGTCGCAGGCAATCACCAGGTTGCGCTGGGCCAGGGGCTGCCACAGGTAATGCCAGTCCCAACTGGCCGTGGGAAAGCCATGGATCATCAACAGCGGCTCGCCCTGCCCGGCCACCCAATAGCGAATTGTGTGACCACGAAAGACGAACGCCTGGCCACGTTTACGCCAGGCACTGAGCGGGATTTCGGCGAGAGGCATCAGCTTTTATACCCAGGATCTTGCAAGTCCAATTTACGCAATAGCGCCGGCCAGGCCAGCGCGCCTCCCATACCTTGGGCGCTCTTTGTGACAGCTGCCACCATCGCCTTGGCCCCGGCCAGAATCTGCGACTCGATGGCAATCAATTCGACGCCACCGTTTTGCGCCAGCACCTGGATATCGCAGGCGCGCTGGAAGGTGAACATCATCAGGAAGGTGTCGGCGATGGTGCTGCCACAGGTGAGCAGGCCGTGGTTGTGCAGCATCAGGAAGTTGCTTTCGCCCAAGTCGGCCTGCAGGCGGGCCTTTTCCTCGTGGTTCAGCGCCACGCCTTCATAGGCGTGATACGCCAGGCTCGACAGCACGAACAACGATTGCTGGCTGATGGGCAACACGCCCTGCTTCTGCGCAGATACCGCCACACCAGCAGCGGTGTGGGTGTGCAGTACGCACACCACGTCGTGGCGCACTTCGTGGATGGCACTGTGGATGGTGTAGCCGGCAGGGTTGATCTCGTAGGGACTGTCCATCCGCTTGTTGCCGGCCTGATCGACCTTGACCAGGCTCGACGCAGTGATTTCGTGGAACATCAGCCCATACGGGTTGATCAAGAAATCCTCGGTGCCCGGCACCTTGGCCGAAATATGGGTGAAGATCAGGTCATCCCAACCATGCATCGCCACCAGGCGATAGCAGGCCGCCAGGTCAACACGGGTCTGCCATTCGGCAGCACTGACCTGGTCTTTGATATTCTGTGGCGTTTGAACGGGGGCTAGGCTCACGGCAACGACCTCCTTGGCGCACTTCTTATATTTTTTAAGTGAAGGGCCAGTCTAGTCAGACGTCGTGGCAGGCGGAGTTGCCTTGGCAGCCAGCTTGATGACTGAGCGAGTCAGCCATGAGAATAGTACAAATCGTGTCAGAGAAGTGCCGCCAGTAAAGGCGCGGCGACCGGGTGTGGTGCGCCTGACGCTCAAGGCGCCCGACTATCTGCGCAGGGACATTGCGTTTATCTGGCGCGAGGGCGCTTATCTGTCGAAAGCGGCCCAGGCCTGGCTGGCATTGTTGCGCGGGTTTCCGGTCAACCGCGCAATGCAGTGATCAATTCGGCCAGCCACGGTTCGGCGTCGGCCTCGGGGGTCACGCTTTCGCTGGCGTCCAGGCGCAGCATGGGCAGCACTTCGCGCACACCCAGTTCGCCGAACAGCTCGCGCATTTGCTCGCCGCCACCGCAGAAGGTGTCGCCATAACTGGCGTCGCCCAGGCCGATCACCGCGCCGGGCAGGCCACGCCAGGCGGCTGGCAGTTGGTCGCGAATAGTCGAATACAGCGGTTGGAGGTTGTCCGGCAGCTCACCCATGCCGGTGGTCGAGGTCACCGCCAGGAACGCTTCGGGGGCAAACGCCTGCACGTCGGCCAAGGTAGCGCGCGGGTTGTGCCAGGCTTCAAAACCGGCCGCGTTGAGGATGCCTGCGGCGTGGCGGGCGACTTCTTCAGCCGTGCCGTACACCGAGCCGGAAAGGATGGCGACTTTCATCAATCTGATCCTGTAATTGAGCGAAAGCGTGGGATGTTAGCAGCTGATGCAATTTTTTCAGCACACCCCGTGCAACATTCAAGACTTGCCATAGACTCCAAGCTTCAAAAACAAGCCATGGACCGCTCAATGATTAACGCCAAGCTGATGCAGATGGTCGTCAACGCCTCCAACGACGGTATCGTCATCGCCGAACGCGAGGGCAAGGATAAACCGCTGATCTACGTCAACCCGGCGTTCGAGCGCCTGACCGGCTACGCGCTGGACGACATCCTGTATCAGGACTGCCGCTTCCTGCAGTCGGGCGACCGTGACCAACCGGCCCTGACGGCCATTCGTGAAGCCCTCGACAACGGCGGCGCCTGCCGGGAAATCCTGCGTAACTACCGCAAGGATGGCACCCACTTCTGGAACGAACTGTCTTTGTCGACGGTTTACAACGAGGCGGACAAGCAGACGTATTTCGTCGGTGTGCAAAAAGACGTCACGACTCAAGTCAAAGCCCAGCAACGTGTGGCCCTGTTAGAAGCCCAGGTGGCCGAGCTTAAAGACGAGCTGGCGGCACTCAAGGCGACGAGTGGATTTAACAAACTGTAAAAAATGCGGTCTTTAGAGCGATAATGGCTTTTTAATGCCTCACCCTTGAGCTACATCAATGCACCGCGACGCTCTTCTGACGCAGGACGAACTGGATTTCATCCAGGACATGCAACATAACCCGCAGCTCAACCTGCGGGATGCCTGGTCGAGCCTGACAGTCAATGGCGGAGCACAGATCCGCGATCTGCTTACGCGGCTGGTCGCTCATGACCATGTCACCATCCAGGCGCAGTTCGATAACCAGCAGCTCACCTTTCCCCTGCAATTGGTTGAAGATGAGTTTCATGCGGTGCATTTGCGCCTGGGTGTACCAAGCATTTTCGAGGATGGGCCGATGATCCGCCCCTGGCGCCTGGCCCTTGAAGCGCCGGTGCCGCTGGAGAATGTGCGTGGTAATCCGGGCGCACTCTGGGTGCATGAGGTGTCATTCAAGGGTGTACTGGTGGAGTGTCGTGGCCGGGCCAAGCCGCCGAAAACCTTTTCCCTGTGGTTCAGCCCGTCAGGCTACGAACGCATTGCCCTGCGCGGCACGCTGGAGCGGGAAACCGCCCGAGGCTTGTTCGCTTACCGCCTGAACCAGAGTGACGCCGATGAAATCGAGCGCCTGCGCCAGTTCATCCTGCATCAACATCGACTGGTCCACCCCCACGTACACGCCTGACGTCAGGTATCGAGCTGACCACTGAGAAACTGCTGCAAGCGGCGCTGCATCAGGCGCCCCTCGCTGCCCAGGCAACCGACGGCGGAACCTGCCAGTTCTTTCTGCGCCAGGTCCGATGCGGCGCCGGCCAGCAATAATGGGCAATCCAGGGTCAACGCCAGGCGATTGAGTCGGCCAGGCAGATCATGGTTATGGGCATGGTTGGAAAAAATGACCAATGCCTGGGGGCGAATCTTTTCACAGACCAGCGTCAATTCATCGAACGGCTGCCCCAACCCCAGCACTTGTACGGCCAGATCGTCCCGACTCATCAACAGCGCTGCCACCAGCAGTTCCAGTTTGCGGCACTCGCCGGAAATGGCGGCCAGTAATACACGGGGCGCAGGCGACAGTATTGCGGCTTGCAGACGTAGGAAGGTATGGATGCGCAAAAAGGAGTCGAAAAACAGCCACTCGCTGGCCTGACCAAATCCCCCAGGGTGCCGCAACAGTTCGCTCCAGAGGGGCATCAGGATGTCCTGGAACGCCACGCTGAGGGGGTAGGTTGCGAAAATCTGGCCGTACAGGCTTTCCAGTTGGCGGTCGTCAAACGCACTGACGGCGTGCAACAAACGTACACGCCATTGTGAAAATTCACTCCTTTCGACGGCACCCTGCTCAGCGCGAATCGCTTCGGCCTGTTGATCATCGCGGGCGAGAATCTTGCCCACCTTGCTGACCGCGACGCCTCGCTCGATCCAATCGAGAATGCGATTGACGGTTTCAATATCGGCTTTTGAGTAGAGGCGATGCCCACTTTCGGTGCGCACTGGCTGAATCAGGCCATAACGGCGCTCCCAGGCGCGCAAGGTGACCGGGTTGATGCCTGTCAATCTCGAGACTTCACGAATCGGAAACAGCTTATCTGAATCGGTCGTATCTAGCTGCGAAGTTCCATCTAACGGAGCTGTAATCACGGGCATTTTGAGCAAAAAACCAACGGTGACTGGGCGCTCATTTAACGCCTTTAGAGCTGTCTTTTTCAAGGCCTGCTCACTTCAGACCAATGCCACTGGCGTATTTCTTTAAAACAGGAATAATCCTTGCCTGTTTTTTCCACGTAGCTGCAACACCCCCGCAGCTTCGTTCGTGCGCCACCTACCCGGTTCAGTGCACTCGTCTATTTGGAGATACACAATGTCTACCTCCCCCGTCACCTTGATGGTTGCGCGTCGCGTGGCCAAAGGACGCTACGAAGAATTGATGGCTTGGCTGCGCGAAGGCGAGCAATTGGCCACCGACTTCCCCGGCTACCTGGGCTCCGGCGTGCTCGCACCGCCGCCCAACGATGACGAATTCCAGATCATCTTCCGCTTCGCCGACGAAAAAACCCTGCATGCCTGGGAGTTCTCCGCTTCACGCAGTGCTTGGCTGGGCCGTGGCAGTGAGTTGTTCGCCAACCCGTCCGAGCATCGCGTCAGTGGTATCGATGGCTGGTTCGGCGCCGTGGGCGCACGTCCCCCTCGCTGGAAACAGGCCGTGGCGATCTGGTTGGCATTTTTCCCCGTCTCACTGCTGTTCAACTTTGGCCTGGGGCCACTGCTCAGCGAGTTGGACCTGTTCAGCCGCGTATTGGTCAGCACGGCGGCACTCACGCCGCTGATGGTGTACTTCTTTATCCCGTTGTCGACTCATCTGCTGGCGAACTGGCTGCATCCCACGCCACCGCGCAAGGTCACCGAAGCGGCCGCGTGAGTACAGGGGTGGCCGGTCGCTGGTATAGTTTGAACCTGCCAGCGATTTGAGCCCCCCATGACTGCAACCAACGCCCCGATCCTGATCACCGGTGCCGGCCAGCGTGTCGGCCTGCATTGCGCCGAGCGCCTGCTGGATGAAGGCCATTCGGTGATCTTCAGCTACCGCAGCGAGCGCCAAGGCGTGACGACGCTGCGCGAACGTGGCGCGATCGGCCTGTTTGCCGACTTTTCCAGCGAAGCCGGGACTCTTGCCTTTATCGCAGAACTGAAGGCCCACACCGACAGCCTGCGCGCAATCATCCACAACGCTTCGGCGTGGATCGCGGAAACGCCAGGTGACGAAAGCCAAGCCTTCCACGACATGTTCAGCGTGCATATGCTTGCGCCGTACCTGATCAACCTGCATTGTTCAGACTTGCTGCGCCGCTCGACACCTGCCGATATCGTGCATATCAGCGATGATGTGGTGCGCAAGGGCAGCCGCCAGCACATTGCCTATTGCGCCACCAAGGCCGGGCTCGACAGCCTCACGTTGTCATTTGCCGCGCAGTTCGCGCCGCTGATCAAGGTCAACGGCATTGCCCCGGCGATGGTGATGTTCAACGAGGGCGACGACGCGGCCTACCGCGCCAAGGTCCTGGCCAAATCGGCACTGGGTATTGAACCCGGGCCAGAGGTGATCTACCAGAGCGTGCGTTACCTGCTGGACAACCCCTATGTCACCGGTACCACCCTGACCGTCAACGGCGGGCGGCATATCAAGTAAGCCGTTTGTGAGGATGTTGTATGACCTTATCCCTGCCCCACCATTACCGCGAGATCCTCAAGGACTTGGGCGAAGACCCCGAGCGTGAAGGCTTGCTCGACACCCCCAAACGCGCCGCCAAGGCCATGCAGTACCTGTGCCACGGCTACGAGCAAGACCTGGATGAGATCGTCAATGGCGCGCTGTTCGCATCCGACAATGACGAGATGGTGATCCTCAAGGATATCGAGTTGTACTCGCTGTGCGAGCACCATCTGCTGCCCTTTATCGGCAAGGCCCATGTGGCCTATATTCCGACCGGCAGGGTGCTGGGCCTGTCGAAGCTGGCGCGCATCGTCGACATGTACGCACGGCGCCTGCAAATCCAGGAAAACCTCACGCGGCAAATCGCCGACGCGATCCAGCAGGTCACCCAGGCCGCCGGCGTGGCGGTGGTGATCGAAGCCAAGCACATGTGCATGATGATGCGTGGCGTGGAGAAACAGAATTCAACCATGAACACCTCGGTGATGCTCGGCGCGTTCCGCGAATCGAACACCACGCGCATGGAGTTCCTGCAACTGATCGGACGGAGCAAGTAGCAATGCCACAACTTCAACCAGGCATGGCGCGCATCCGGGTCAAGGACCTGTGCCTGCGCACGTTTATCGGCATCAACGAGGACGAGATTCTCAACAAGCAGGATGTGCTGATCAACCTGACGATCCTGTATGCCGCCCAGGAAGCCGTGCGCGACAACGATATCGACCACGCGCTGAACTATCGCACCATCACCAAGGCCATCATTGCCCACGTCGAAGGCAACCGCTTCGCCTTGCTGGAGCGCCTGACACAGGAGTTGCTGGACCTGGTGATGAGTAACGAATCGGTGCTGTACGCCGAAGTCGAAGTGGACAAACCCCATGCGCTGCGCTTTGCCGAATCGGTGTCGATTACCCTGGCGGCCAGCCGCTAACTCCCCCTGAATCTGCGTGAGCCTTATGAACGACCAACAACGCCTCGAACTCGAAGCCGCCGCCTTCCGCCGTTTGGTGGCACATCTGGACAACCGCAAGGACGTGCAGAACATCGACTTGATGAACCTCGCCGGCTTCTGCCGCAACTGCCTGTCCAAGTGGTACAAGGCCGAGGCCGACGAGCGCCAGATCGAACTGAGCCTCGATGACGCCCGTGAAGTGGTGTACGGCATGCCATACGCCGAGTGGAAAGCCCAATACCAGAAAGAAGCCAGCGCCGATCAACAGGCGGCGTTTGCCAAAGGAAAAACCCATGACTGATCTGAACACCCTGCGCGCCAGCCTCAACAGCGGCGAACACATTTTTGCCGACACCCTGGCCTTTGTGGCAGCCGGTTACGATTACCAGCCGCAAGCGTTCAGCAACGGCGATGTAGAAAACGCGGCCGGGCAGAATGAAGGATCGTGCAAAACCCTGGGCCTGGCCCTGCTGGAAGGCCTGAGCGATCAAGAAACACTGCTGGCGTTTGGCGAGCATTATCGTTCGGTGGTGACAACGCCGGAAGGCAGCGACCACGGCAACATCCGTGCACTGATCACCCATGGCTTGGCTGGTGTGAAGTTCAGCGCACAACCGCTGACACGCCGCTGATTCAACATAAGCACCCGGTCAATGTGGGAGCCGGGCTTGCCCGCGATGGCGGTGGTGACTGACACACCGCTATCGCAGGCAAGCCAGCTCCCACATTTGTCCTTCGGTGTTATTGAAATCGTGCGCATAAAAAAACCGGCCTCGCAGCCGGTTTTTTGTTCAGCGGATTTAGAGCGAAGCGTTACCCAAGCCATCCAGGTAACGCTCGGCATCCAGTGCCGCCATGCAACCGGCGCCGGCCGAGGTGATGGCCTGGCGGTACACGTGGTCAGCCACGTCACCCGCAGCGAAGATACCTTCGATGTTGGTGGCCGTAGCGTTGCCTTCACGACCGCCCTGTACAATCAGGTAGCCGTCTTTGGCGTCCAACACGCCTTCGAACAACGAAGTGTTTGGCGTGTGGCCGATGGCGATGAACACGCCGTCGACTTTCAGCTCATCGAAGCTACCGTCGTTGTTCTTCAGGCGCGCACCGGTCACACCCATGTTGTCGCCCAAGACTTCGTCCAGGGTCGCGTTGAGCTTGAGGATGATCTTGCCTTCAGCCACACGGGCGTGCAGTTTGTCGATCAGGATCTTTTCGGCGCGGAAGGTTTCACGACGGTGAACCAGGGTCACGGTGCTGGCGATGTTGGCCAGGTACAGAGCCTCTTCCACGGCCGTGTTGCCACCACCGACCACGGCGACCGGCTTGTTGCGGTAGAAGAAACCGTCACAGGTCGCGCAGGCGGAAACGCCCTTGCCCATGAACGCTTCTTCCGACGGCAGGCCCAGGTAGCGGGCGCTGGCGCCGGTGGCGATGATCAGGGCGTCACAGGTGTAGACACCACTGTCACCGGTCAGGCTGTAAGGCTTCTTGGAGAAGTCGACCTTGTTGATGTGGTCGAACACGATCTCGGTTTCAAAACGCTCGGCGTGTTCTTTCATGCGCTCCATCAGCACCGGGCCGGTCAGGCCGTGGACGTCGCCCGGCCAGTTGTCGACTTCAGTGGTGGTGGTCAACTGACCGCCCGCCTGCATGCCGGTGATCAGCAGCGGCTTGAGGTTGGCCCGGGCAGCGTAGACAGCAGCGCTGTAACCGGCAGGGCCGGAACCGAGAATAATCACTCGCGAATGACGGGTATCAGACATGACTCACTCCTATCGACCGCCCAGATAACAAGACGGCTGGAATAAAAAAGGACCGCGAAGCACTTGGGGAAGGCTTCAACTCGCAGGCCCTGAAAAATAATGGGTGCAGCGTATCGAGGGGGGCAAGATTAAGGAAATACGGAATAACAATCCAGCTCATAGGTGGTCTCTATGCAGTCGACTCGGTTGATCGACGTGTTTGTTACTGCTGATGTCGCCACTTTCACCTCAAGTGCAAAGTCGGTAAGGTCGGCGCGTTCGTCCTTTTGCTCGGAGTTTTCCATGCCTGCCCCTGCCCTTTCCGGCCCGCAGTACCTGCGTGAAGGCCTCAAACTGGTGTTGAGCCCCGGCCTGCGCTTGTTTGTGCTGCTGCCGCTGGCGATCAACCTGGTGCTGTTCGTCGGCTTGATCTATTTCGCCGGCCATCAGTTCAGCCTGTGGGTCGACAGCCTGATGCCGACGCTGCCCAGTTGGTTGAGTTTCCTCAGCTACATCCTGTGGCCCCTCTTTGTGGTGCTGGTGGTGTTGATGGTGTTTTTTACCTTCACCATGCTCGCCAATATCATCGCGGCGCCGTTCAACGGTTTCCTCGCTGAGAAGGTTGAAGTGGTGGTGCGTGGCACCGATGATTTTCCGCCATTCAGTTGGGCGGAGTTGGCCGCGATGGTGCCGCGAACCCTGGCCCGGGAGATGCGTAAACTGGGCTACTTCCTGCCGCGCGCCATCGGCCTGTTCATCCTGTCGTTCATCCCGGTGGTCAACCTGATCGCCGCGCCGCTATGGTTGCTGTTCGGGGTGTGGATGATGGCAATCCAGTACATCGACTACCCGGCCGATAACCACAAGCTGGGCTGGAACGAGATGCTCGCGTGGTTGCGCCAGAAGCGCTGGCAGAGCATGAGCTTCGGCGGCATCGTCTACCTGGTGTTGCTGGTACCGGTGGTCAATTTGCTGATGATGCCGGCGGCGGTGGCAGGGGCGACACTGTTCTGGGTACGAGAACAAGGTGCCGAGGCGATGGCAGGGCAAAATGTGGCCAAGTCATAAATCCATCATCCCAATGACACAATGACGACATGGCCCACGGTGACACTGTGGGTCATGACGACAGCCTCGCTTCACATCACCTTAATTACCGAAACCTTCCCGCCGGAAATCAACGGGGTGGCCAATACCCTTGGTCGCCTGTGTGAGGGTTTGCGCGCGCGTGGCCATCAAGTCGAACTGGTACGTCCACGCCAGGGCACCGACCAGAGTCGCACCAGCGACGACGAATTGCTGCTGTGCCGCGGCTGGCCATTGCCGGGTTACCCGGGCCTGCAATGGGGCCAGTCGTCGATGCATAAATTGCTGCGGCGCTGGACCCGTCAACGCCCGGACGTGCTGTACATCGCCACGGAAGGGCCGCTGGGCTTATCCGCCCTGCGTGCGGCACGTCGCCTGGGCATCAGTGTGGTCAGCGGTTTCCACACCAACTTCCAACAGTATTCAAACCAATACGGCTTGAGCATGCTGAGCCGCATGGTCACCCATTATCTGCGCTGGTTTCATAACCGCTCGACGTTGACCCTGGTGCCGAGCGCCAGCCAGCGCCTGGAGCTGGAGCGCCGACATTTCGAGCGCCTGGGGATGCTGTCACGTGGGGTCGACAGCCAGCTGTTCCACCCGGCCAAACGCGATAACGCATTGCGTGAGAGCTGGGCATTGAACAGTGAGCAAATCGCTGTGTTGCATGTAGGCCGCCTGGCTCAGGAAAAGAACCTGGGGCTGCTCAAACGCTGCTTTGAAACGCTGCAAGACACCTACCCACTGCGCCAGATGAAACTGATCATCGTCGGCGATGGCCCACAACGGGCAATGATGGAGAAGGAACTGCCCGAGGCGGTTTTCTGCGGCACCCTGCGCGGTGAGGAGTTGGCCCGACATTACGCATCAGGCGATGTGTTCCTGTTCCCCAGCCTGACCGAAACCTTCGGTAATGTAGTGTTGGAAGCCATGGCCTCAGGGTTGGGCGTAGTGGCTTACGACCAAGCGGCCGCTACCCAGCATATTCGCCATGGCTACAACGGCGTGCTGGCGATGCCCGGGGACGAGAACGCGTTTTGCGAGGCTGCCAATTGGTTGCTGGAGGATGCAGAGAGTTTGCGACGCATGCGTTTGAATGCCCGCCAACATGCGAGCCGCCAAGGCTGGCCAGCGATTATCGAGCAATTCGAACGCCAGTTACGCGGTGTATGCAAGGACGGGCACCCGGTGCCCGCCCTGTCGCCTCTTACACCAGGGTCATCAACGCCTCACGACTGAACGGCAGGATGTCGCCTTCGCGACCTTCACGTACCTTCAACGCCCAATCCGGGTCAACCAGCAAGGCCCGGCCCACGGCCACCAAGTCGAATTCATCGTTGTTCAGACGCTCCAGCAGCTTTTCCAGACTGGCCGGTTGCGCGACCTTGTCGGTGTTGACCATGAATTGAAGGAACTCGCCGTCCAGGCCGACACTGCCCACGGTGATGGTCGGCTTGCCAGTCAGTTGGCGCGTCCAGCCGGCCAGGTTGAGGTCCGAGCCTTCGAATTCCGGCTCCCAGAAACGGCGAGTGGAGCAGTGGAAAATATCCACGCCCGCGTCAGCCAGAGGCTTGAGGAATTCACCCAACGCCTCAGGCGTTTGCACCAGACGTGCGGTGTAATCCTGCTGCTTCCACTGGGAAAACCGGAAAATGATTGGAAAGTCTGGGCCCACGGCGGCACGAGTGACCTGGATCAGCTCGATGGCAAAGCGCGAGCGGTTGGCCAGGCTGCCGCCGTATTCGTCGGTACGCTGGTTGCTGCCTTCCCAGAAGAACTGGTCCACCAGGTAGCCATGGGCGCCGTGGATCTCCACACCGTCCATGCCGATGCGCTGGGCATCCTTGGCGGCTTGGGCGAAGGCGTTGATCACGTCCTTGATGTCTTGAGTGGTCATGCCGTGGACGACCACATTGCCATCCTTGAGTTTTTCCATCGGCCCGTAGGCGGGAACGCTGGCATCTGGCTCAGTGCCGATACGGCGAACGCTGCCCACGTGCCACAACTGTGGAACGATTTTTCCGCCTTCGGCGTGCACTGCGTCGACCACCTTCTTCCAGCCGGCCAAGGCCGCTTCACCGTAAAAATGCGGAACGTTGGGGTAGCCATTGGAAGCCTGATGGCCGACCACGGTGCCTTCGGTAATGATCAGTCCTACACCGGCGGCAGCGCGACGGCGGTAATACTCGATGACTTTGGAGTTGGGCACGCCACCCGGCGAGAACGAGCGAGTCATCGGCGCCATGACTACGCGAGTCGACAGTTGCAATGCACCGAGCTGGAACGGTTTGAACAAGGCTTGGACAGGCATGGGATCACTCCACGGGAGACGGGATTTATGATGTAGATAATATGGAGCGTGCCTAGCGCTGAACAGCACTATTGATCAGGGTGATTAAGGGGTAAAAGTGATGGCCGTTTGGGGCTGCTTCGCAGCCCAGCGCAGGACAAGCTCGCTCACGACAAAGACGGCGTTTAGCTCAGGGCTTTTTCGATGGCCTGGATGATCGTCGGATCATCCGGCGCTGTACGTGGAGAGAAGCGCGCCAGCACACGCCCATCCTTGCCCAGCAGGAATTTTTCGAAGTTCCAGGTGATATCCCCAGGAAACTCCGCGCCCTCGCCCGCCAGCAAGCGGTAGAGCTGATGGCGATCATGGCCATTGACGTCAAGCTTGCTGCCCAACGGAAACGTCACACCGTAGTTGAGGCTGCAGAACTCCCGGATCTCTTCCTCGCTGCCCGGCTCCTGGCCCGCAAACTGGTTGCATGGCAAGCCAAGCACGGTAAAACCCTGGTCCTTGTACTGCTGATAGAGGTTTTCCAACGCCGCGTATTGCGGGGTCAAGCCACATTTGGAGGCCACGTTGACCACCAATACCACCTGCCCCTTGAAAGGTGCCAGCGGCAGCTCGTGTCCGTCTAAAGCTTTGAGTTTCAAGTCGTGGAAAGCGCTCATGACGAACTCCAGATATCCCATGTTCTTTGCATTACGGCCATTCGAGATTACAACTCGCAAGCCTGCAATCATAGACGCCGATGATAAAACTTGCCTGCGGACTACTGAGCGGTCGGCCACGGCAAAATCGGAATCGCGGTCACCGCATTCTGCGGGCTGCCTTCGATCAAGCGGTCGCTGTACACCAGGTAAACCAAGGTATTGCGCTTCTTGTCGAGGAAGCGCACCACCTGCATGGTCTTGAACACCAGGGAGGTACGCTCCTTGAACACCTCGTCGCCGTCCTTGAGCTCGCCCTTGAAGCGAATCGGCCCCACCTGGCGGCAGGCGATCGAGGCTTCGGCACGATCTTCAGCAAGACCCAGCCCGCCTTTCACGCCACCAGTCTTGGCGCGCGACAGGTAGCAGGTCACGCCATCCACCTTGGGGTCATCAAACGCCTCGACCACAATGCGGTCGTTGGGGCCGACAAACTTGAACACCGTCGACACCTGGCCGATCTCTTCGGCCGAGGCCAGCAACGGCATGGCCAGCAGCAGGCCAAGCAATCCCTTCATGACACGCATTGTGTATTCCTTTGGTTAGACCAGGATCAGGTTATCGCGGTGAACCAGTTCCGGTTCAGCCATGTAACCCAATAGTCCGACAATCGAATCAGACGATTGTCCAATGATTTTCTGCGCTTCCAGGGCACTGTAGTTGGCCAGGCCACGGGCGATCTCACGACCATCGGGCGCGACACACACCACCATCTCGCCACGGCGGAAGCTGCCTTGCACCAACTTGACGCCCACCGGCAGCAAGCTCTTGTTGCCTTGGGACAACGCCGACACGGCGCCGTCGTCCAGCACCAAGGTACCGCGGGTTTGCAGATGACCGGCCAGCCACTGTTTGCGCGCCGCCAGCATGCCGCGTTCCGGCGACAACAGTGTGCCGATACGTTCGCCAGCCTTGAGGCGGTCCAGCACACGCTCCAGGCGCCCGCCGACGATGATGGTGTGGGCACCGGAGCGTGCAGCCAGGCGCGCCGCTCGCAGCTTGGTCTGCATACCGCCACGGCCCAGCGCACCGCCGACACTGCCAGCCACGGCGTCCAGCGCCGGGTCATCGGCGCGGGCTTCGTAGATCAACTGGGCATCGGGGTTATTTCGTGGGTCGGCATCGAACATACCGTCGCGGTCGGTGAGGATCACCAGCAGGTCGGCTTCCACCAGGTTGGCCACGAGGGCGGCCAGGGTGTCGTTGTCGCCGAAGCGGATTTCGTCGGTGACCACCGTGTCGTTTTCGTTGATCACCGGGATGACCTTGAGCTCCACCAGCGCGCGCAGGGTGCTACGGGCGTTCAGGTAGCGCTTGCGGTCCGACAGATCGTCGTGGGTCAGCAGGATCTGCGCCGTGTGGCGACCGTGCTCGGCAAAGCTGGACTCCCAGGCTTGCACCAGGCCCATCTGGCCGATGGCGGCGGCGGCTTGCAGCTCGTGCATCGCGCTGGGTCGCGCGGTCCAGCCGAGGCGGCTCATCCCGGCGGCAACGGCACCGGACGACACCAGCACCAACTCCACACCGGCCTCATGCAAGGCCACCATCTGCTCGACCCAGACGCTCATGGCTGCGCGATCCAGCCCCTTGCCATCCGCCGTCAGCAACGCACTGCCGATCTTTACGACCCAGCGCTGCGCACCTGTCACTTTGCTCCGCATCATCTTCAACCTTAGATTGAGGGCTGCGCGACCCAGCGCGGCCCGTAACGTTATACCCGGATACCAAAACGCCGCTCCAGGGAGCGGCGTTCAAGTTTATCGCAACGAATCAGTCGCGCACGTAAATGATTTCAGGACCGTCTTCATCATCCACGTCTTCTTCGTCCCAATCATCGTCGCCGATGTCATGGACCGACTTCACGCCGCTGCGGCGCAGGGCACGCTGATCATCCAAAGCCTGCAACTGGGCACGGGCTTCGTCTTCGATGCGCTGGTCGAGTTCGGCCAGTTCGGCCTTGAACACTGGGTCGGCCGCCAGGCGGTCGGCACGGTCTTCCAGGTAGCGCATGATGTCGCGGGTCAGGCGCTCAGTACCTTCTTTGGCAATGGCCGAGATCACATAGACCGGACCTTCCCACTCCAGGCGCTCGACGATTTCCTTGACGCGCTCCTCGTGCTCTTCTTCGAGGATCTGGTCGCACTTGTTCAGCACCAGCCAGCGATCACGCTCAGCCAGGGACGGGCTGAACTTGGTCAGCTCGCTGACGATCACTTCGGCGGCGTCCGGTGCGCTGGTGTCATCCAGCGGCGCCATGTCGACGAGGTGCAGCAGCAACCGGGTACGCGACAAGTGCTTGAGGAAGCGAATACCCAAGCCTGCGCCATCGGAAGCCCCTTCGATCAGGCCAGGAATGTCGGCGATTACGAAGCTTTTCCAACGGTCGACGCTGACCACGCCCAGGTTCGGCACCAAGGTGGTGAACGGGTAGTCGGCGACTTTCGGCTTGGCGGCCGAAACTGAACGGATGAAGGTACTTTTGCCGGCGTTCGGCAGACCCAGCAGGCCTACGTCGGCGAGTACTTTCATTTCCAGCTTGAGGTCACGCTGCTCGCCCGGCTTGCCTGGCGTGGTCTGGCGTGGCGCACGGTTGGTACTGGACTTGAATCGGGTGTTCCCCAGACCGTGCCAGCCGCCCTGTACAACCATCAGCTTCTGGCCGGCCTTGGTCAGGTCGCCAATCACTTCCTGGGTAGCAGAGTCGATAATCGTGGTGCCAACCGGTACACGCAGTACCAGGTCTTCGCCTTTTTTACCGGTGCAGTCGGTGCTGCCACCGTTGGAGCCACGCTCAGCATCGAAGTGCCGGGTGTAACGGTAGTCGACCAGGGTGTTGAGGTTTTCGTCGGCCATCATGTAGATGGAACCGCCGTCACCGCCGTCACCGCCGTTCGGGCCACCGTTTTCGATGAATTTTTCGCGACGGAAACTCATGCAACCGTTACCGCCGTCGCCTGCTTTTACTCGGATGGAAACTTCATCAACGAACTTCATAACAAAACGCCTCTCGTCGCATGGACGAGCTTAAGAAACCAAGACATAAGACTCTTGCAAAAATGAGCGCAGCGACCTCAAGCAACGACCGCAAATCCTGCTGCTCTCGCCGATTACAAACAGCTTTGCAAGAGACTCACTCCACAAACGAAAAAGCCCCGTCGCAAGACAGGGCTTTTCCAGCGATCTCGCAATTAAGCTGCGACAACGCTCACGTAACGGCGGTTGAACGCGCCTTTTACTTCAAACTTGATCACGCCTTCGATTTTAGCGAAGAGGGTGTGATCTTTACCCATGCCTACACCGTAACCGGCGTGGAATTGGGTGCCGCGCTGACGCACGATGATGTTGCCCGGAATGATTTTCTGGCCGCCATACATCTTCACGCCAAGGCGTTTGGCTTCTGAGTCGCGACCGTTACGGGTACTACCACCAGCTTTTTTGTGTGCCATGAGTCAATTCTCCTAGTGAGGAATTAGGCTGAAATTAAGCCTGAATACCGGTGATTTTGATCTCGGTGTACCACTGGCGGTGGCCCATACGCTTCATGTGGTGCTTACGACGACGGAACTTGATGATGCGGACTTTATCGTGACGACCTTGGGAGATCACTTCAGCCACAACGGTAGCGCCAGCAACAACTGGAGCGCCGATGTTCACGTCATCGCCATTGGCGACCAACAGAACGCGATCAAAGGTAACGGATTCGCCGGTAGCGACTTCCAGTTTTTCGATCTTCAGGTATTCACCTGGGGCGACTTTGTATTGCTTGCCACCAGTAACAATTACTGCGTACGACATGGTATTTCTCCGATAATCCTGCTCACCCAGCGCTTTATAAGAAAAGGTATTGGCTGGCATGGCTGCATGGGATGGACGTCCCGAATGCAATTGCGTAAGGCAGGTGCTGCCCAGGAAGTTCAGGGTGCGCGATTGTACGCAAGCTATAGAGGCCTTGCAAGTGGCCGTCCATCGCGCCTTGACACCCGGGGGTCTGGGTCCTAGCATGCCGCGCAACCCTTCTGGAGCGACTGTCGCTGATGCAACCCCAAGCTTTCTACCGCGCGGTCGCGGACGATTTTAGCGCCGTCGACGGCATCATCAAGCAGCAGCTGACGTCTAAAGTGCCGCTGGTCTCCAAAATTGGCGACTATATTACGTCGGCGGGCGGTAAGCGCCTGCGTCCTTTATTAGTGTTGCTGTGCGGCAAGGCCCTGGGTCGCGAAGGCGATGACCTGCGCCTGCTGGCAGCCACTATCGAATTCCTGCACACCGCCACCCTGCTGCATGACGACGTGGTCGACATGTCCGGCATGCGCCGTGGCCGCGAGACCGCCAATGCCATGTGGGGCAACGCCCCAAGCGTGCTGGTGGGTGACTTCCTGTACTCGCGCTCGTTCGAAATGATGGTCGAGCTGGGCTCGATGCCAGTGATGAAGATTCTTTCACAAGCCACACGCATCATCGCCGAGGGCGAAGTGTTGCAGCTGTCGAAGGTGCGTGACGCCAGCACCACCGAAGAAACCTACATGGAAGTGATTCGCGGCAAAACCGCGATGCTCTTCGAAGCCTCCACCCACAGCGCCGCTGCGCTGTGCGGCGCAACGGCCGAACAGGCCGAAGCCTTGCGTACCTTTGGTGATCACTTGGGCGTAGCGTTCCAACTGGTCGACGACCTGCTCGACTACAAGGGCGACGCTGAAACCCTGGGCAAGAACGTCGGCGACGACCTGGCCGAAGGCAAGCCGACCCTGCCACTGATCTACACCATGCGCGAAGGCACGCCGGAACAGGCTGCCCTGGTGCGCAAGGCGATCCAGAAAGGCGGGATCGAAGACCTGGAAGCCATCCGTGCAGCCGTGGAAGCTTCGGGTTCGTTGGACTACACCGCGCAACTGGCGCGTGACTACGTGGCCCGTGCCATTCAGTGCCTGGAAGCCCTTCCCGCCAGCGAATACCGGGACGCCCTGGTCGAGCTGAGTGAGTTTGCGGTCGCGCGCACTCACTAAAAATGCCTGTGGGTATGATCTAAATATGGGAGGGGGCTTGCCCCCGATAGCGGAGTGTCAGTCACTGGATTTGCTGACTGACACACTGTCATCGGGGTGTAGAACCGTAGACATCGTTTACATCTGAAACCGGGGACATCGTTTACACATTTGAGGCTTGGACGCGG